>CAKUKR010000088.1 GCA_934663645.1 uncultured Muribaculaceae bacterium
CACTGCAATCCCCTCCGCATAACAATGTTGTACCGCTCGGAAATAATCGCTAAATTTGCACACTTAAAAGCCAAGCTCGTCGCGGCAAATATGCAATAAAGGTCTACCTATGAATAACAAGCGCAGCCTGTCGTTCACGCTCATGGATATGGGCTTGAAAAAAGCAGGACACGTTCAGGTGTTCGACACAAGGACGTGTTATGACAATGGTGACATTATCCCATTCGCATCCCAAATGGCCATTGTTACCCATGCACTAATGTTACAGGGAAGCCGGCATGGTGCTGTTTATGAATCCAAGTCCAGAGATTTGATAGAAGCGTGGACATCATCGATTGACCCGAAAAAAGTCAAGGTTGATGAATCGGTTATGTCAGAACCGTCGGCGTTGCAATATTCATTGTTTCAAGATTTGTTCAAAGTCCCATTTCCTGGACCGACAAATCCAAAGTTCACTTTTATTGATCTGTTTGCTGGCATTGGTGGATTCAGGATGGCTCTTCAAAATCTTGGCGGACAGTGTGTGTTTTCCTCAGAGTGGGATGCGCAAGCTCAAAAAACATATTTTGCCAACTATGGAGAAGTCCCATTCGGAGACATAACTTCGGAACATACAAAGAGTTTTATCCCTAATGAGTTTGACATATTATGTGCTGGGTTTCCATGCCAGGCATTCTCGCTCGCGGGCAAACGTCTCGGATTTGAGGAAACACGCGGCACCTTATTTTTCGACGTTGCGGAAATCCTGAAAAGAAAGCAACCCAAAGCATTTTTTTTGGAGAACGTGAAGGGACTTGCGATTCACGACAAGGGTAAAACTCTGAAGACTATTCTGAACACCCTCGATGAAGTCGGGTATACAGTTCCATATCCTCAAATAGTTAATGCTATGTATTTTGGTGTTCCTCAACATCGTGAACGCATATATATTGTTGGATTCCGTAAAGACTTGGGAATTAAGAAGGAGGACTTCACATACCCCGAACAGTCAGTGGTGACAAAACATTTCATTGACATTCGAGAGAAAGATCCTGTGCCGTCCAAGTATTATTTATCAACTACCTATGTAAACACACTTATCCGCCATAAGGCAAGACACGAAAGCAAAGGTAATGGCTTCGGATACGCCATAGTGGGCGACAACGAAGTCGCTAATGCGATAGTCGTAGGAGGCATGGGACGAGAACGAAATATCGTCATTGATACTCGGCAGACAGATTTGACACCGACAACCAGAATCAAAGGAGAATATAATAAAGACGGCTGGCGACGCATGACTCCCCGGGAATGGGGTGCGCTGCAAGGCTACCCTGTTTATGACAATGGAGACGGCTCTCCTGTCTTCCAAATACCTGTCGCTGATGCGTCTGCCTACAAACAGTTTGGTAACTCCGTGGCTGTACCTGCTATTCAGGCGACCGCAGCCCAATTGCTCAAAGTTTTATCTGATAATCATATTCTTTCCCTGTAGATATGGCAAACAAAGGTGAATGGAGCGAAGTCTATGCATTCTTTAAGTTATTGGCTGACGGAAAAATATATTGCGGAGACGGACATTTGAACCGTTATGATGAGCGATTCTATCCGATATTGGAAGTCTTTCGCAACGACGAGCCTAATCGAAATGCGTATGTGGTTAATTCGATAAAGAACGCTATCCTTGTCAGAGGAGAGAAAATCGAAATTGAAATACCGCAATCGAAATTTGGCGAAGAGGCAGCAGTGCTCCTTGATATAATCAAAGAGAGCAAACCTGACAATTATGACGGCATACTGCAATTCATGAAAGAAATCGACTGCGGTGCAGTAAAGGCGAAATCAACAGACAAAGCCGACATACGTATTGTAATACACAATTTGGCAACTGGGTCTAAACCTGAATTGGGATATAGCATAAAATCACGGTTGGGAGGACAGTCTACGCTCATTAATTCCAACAAGGATGCTTCTAATTTCATATTTCAAATTATAGGCATCAGCGATGAGCAGATGAAATATTCCAACTCTTTAGTTCGCTTCAAGAAAAAGTTCGATTACATCAAGGAGTGTGGCGGCTCTTGGAAGTTCCATGATGTGGCAGGAGAAACTTTGCGGAATAACCTGACAATGCTTGATTTAGGCATGGCAAAAATTGTTGCTGCATGCTTGGAAGAATACTATGCAGGGGCAAACAGCGACTTATCTGCAATTTGCCATAGTATCGCAAAGAGAGATCCGTTGTGCATTAATTCAAGGGATGACCAACCAATGTATGAATACAAACTTAAGCAATTCTTGTTGGCATTTGCTCTTGGCATGACAGTATCATCCCCATGGTATGGCTCTTTCAATGCCAACGGTGGGTATATTGTGGTTAAGGAGGACGGAGATGTCATTTGTTATCATTTTTTCGACCGCAATGACTTGGAGGGCTACCTTTTCAATAGCACAAAATTCGACACGCCCAGCACATCCCGGCATGAGTTTGGTGATGTGTACAAGGTCGGTGGTAAATATTTCGTCAAACTGAACCTGCAAATCCGCTTCAAATGATTAGCGGTGTTTTGGAAAATTGATTTTAGAGTATTGTGAAATCTCAGTCTCGAACTATGTTATCCTTGATGAGAAAAACGGAAACGGGTAAATTCATTCTTCTTAGAGCCTTAACGCATCGTGTTAACGCGAGTTCGGAATAAGGAATAGGGCAATATAGTGAGGCTTTGTCCAATTATTCTTCATAATATGGGACTTATAGGTCAAATTGCAGGATAAAACCGCTGTAACGTTCAGTATTGTAGTTGGTTGTACGATTCAAGGTGCTTCATGGCAAAAACGGCGAACGAAAACGCCCTATAGGTCATTTTGCAGGATGAAAGCCGTGTAACTCGCAGTATATGCTAACTTTACAGGCACTCAAGGTGCCTAAAAAGAGATAGCATGTACAAGAAAAAATGTCTTGCGTGCGGCAGTTCCAGTACAGTGAATAACGGGACGCGCATGGGGTTGCAGCTGTACCGCTGCAAGGATTGCGGAAGCCTGTTCAGAGTTGGCATCCGCGTCAGCGAAGAGGATCTTTGGCGTGCATATCAGCTGGACAAGCAGACTATGGAGGGTCTGTCCCGCCGCTACAAGACAAGCGTTTCCACGGTGAAGCGCACTACACGCACCGCCGGCTGCGCTCTGCGGTGAACGACATCGACTTCTACCTGCCGTGCCTCTTTTCACCTGCCAGCGCGAGGACTGCACCGGGATGCCCAACACCAACAACAAGATCGAGGGGACGTTCACTGCCCTCAAGAAGACCCTCAACAACCACAGCGGACTGACGACGGAAAACAGGAAACGCTTCATCAGCGGGTTTTTCTTGGCATTGATGTGAACTCTAAGAACGGGGAGGCAGGGACCCCGCCGTAGCGGAGGCTCCTGCCCGTTCTCGTCGTTCCATTCGGCCCTATTCCTCGTGGGGGTGCTCCCCAGCAGAGCCCCGCTGCGCTTCAGGCCGGACTGCGAAGTTACATATTATTGCGTGACCTGTCGCAAAATTTCATCCTGCAATTTGACCTGTAAGTCGAAAAAAGGAGGCTGTGCAGTAAAACCTTAATTACGACACAGCCTCGTTGTGATTTTGCAATGCGGCAGCTTATTTCTTGTCGCCGAAATAGCGCATGTACAGGCCGTAGAAGCCGCGTCCGTGACGAGCCTCGTCCTTCGCCATCTCATGTACGGTGTCGTGGATAGCGTCGAGGTTAGCCTCCTTGGCGTTCTTGGCGATGCGCATCTTGTCGGCGTTTGCGCCAGCCTCTGCGTGCATACGCTTCTCGAGGTTGGTCTTGGTGTCCCAAACCATGTCACCGAGCAGTTCGCAGAACTTGGATGCGTGTTCAGCCTCTTCCCATGCGTAGCGTTTGAACGCCTCTGCGATTTCGGGATAGCCCTCGCGGTCAGCCTGGCGTGACATGGCCAGATACATTCCGACTTCTGTGCACTCGCCCATGAAGTGAGTGTTGAGGTCCTTGATCATTTCCTCGCCAGTGCCCTTGGCAATGCCGATTTCGTGTTCGGTGACGAATGTGAGGACTTCCTCCTTGTTGAGTTCCTTGAACTTGGATGCGGGGACACCGCACTGGGGGCATTTTGCAGGGGGATTTTCCCCTTCAGCAACGTATCCGCATACGGTGCAAATCCATTCTTTTGCCATAATTGTAGATTTATTAGGTTGTTGAGTGTTGATTTTGAGAGTCTTACTGGTTGACGAACTTTTCGAGGCGGTCGAAGAAAGTCGGGTCTTCGCCGGTGGTGATGTCCACAATCTTGCCCTCGGGGCTGACTATCATCTTGGTGGGGAAGCCCTGGATGCCGTAGACTTTGTCAACGCTGTTGTCGGAGGCGGCATTGTACAGGTGCACCCACGGCAGCTTGTATTTGGCGACGGCGGTTTTCCAAGCGTCCTCGCTGTCGCCGCAGTCGATGCCTATGACCTCGACCTTGCCGTCATATTTGGCGTATGCCTCTTTCAGCGCGGGGAAACCCTTGATGCACCAGATGCACCACGACCCCCAAAAGTCGAGTATCACCCATTTTCCACGGAACGAGGAGAGGGCAACCTGCTTGCCGTCAAGCGAAGGCAATGTGAAGTCAGGGGCGGGTGCGTCGCCGCTTTCGAGAGCCTTCTGCCGTGCTTCAGCCTCGAGGCGGCTCTCCGCGCTGCGGTTGCTGCGCTCTGCCAGCGGATATACTATCGATGTCAACGCACCCCCGCTGAGCAGCTTGAACATCTGCACGGTCGTTTCCTCGTCCTGAATGGCGGTGACGGCGTATGCAGCTGTCGGCGTGGAGGGGTTGGCGGTGATGAAGTCTGTCAGGACCTTGTCGTATGCCGCCATGATGCCTGTGATTTCCGCCTCCTTGCGGGCGTCGGATAGCGTCGAGTCATTCACGATAGCCTTGTAGCGGTCTATCACCGGGGTTAGCCAGTCTTCGATTTCCTGCATGCCGTCGATGAGCGGATTGCCAGACAGGCGCAGTTTCAGCGGTTCTGTGGAGGATATGCTCACAGTCACTTTGTCGCCGGGCGCGGTGTAGAATGTCTCGCGGCCGTCGCCTATCGACAGGAAGTTGACGGCATTGAAGTCCGGTGTCTTGAACGTACCGCGGTCACGTATGTCAAGCGAGTCTTTCACGACAGTCTGCACGGCATTGCGCCCCTTGGCATACTCGGCAATAGGGACTGAAGTGATGTTCACACGAGTGTCCGCCGGGTTGGAGAGGACTATATTTATGTCGGCAGATGCCGCCAGAGCGGATGCCGCGACGGCAAGCGACAGCATCAGGTGTCTTGATTTCATATTCGGTTTCTTTTCGGTTATAACAATGTATTGAACTTATTTATTCGCCAGCCGGGAGATTTTTCAGCCGACCGGTGAAATCAGCGTGCAAAGGTAGCAAAAAAATGAGTATCGCGGCGCATTGTCACGAAAAAATGAAGAGGAGGTTTATTCGCAGCCATGCATATTATGCTGACTGGCTGCCGGTTGGCTGCTGGGGCTGTTTCTTGAGCGAGAATGTGAAGCGCAGCCCGCCGCTGCGCAGGTTTTCGACACGTATCTCGCCGCCGTGAAGCAGGACGGCGTTGCGGACTATTGAGAGTCCCAGCCCTGTGCCGCCGGCACGCCGCGACCGCCCCTTGTCGATACGGTAGAACCGCTCGAATAGGCGCGGCAGGTGTTCCTCTGCGATGCCGTTGCCGTTGTCGCTCACCGAGATGACCACTTCGCCGCCGGCACTGTTTATCTCCTTCAGCTCGATGCGGTTGCCTCCGGAATAGTTGAGGGCGTTGTCTATCAGGTTGCGGAATACGGAGGCCAGCAGGCTCTGGCTGCCATGCAGCGGGCCGCTGTATGTTATGCCGTTGACGATGGTGAAACCCTTGGCTTCTGCCGACGGGGCAAACTCGTCGCAGACCTCCGCCACGGTGTCACACAGGTTGACCTTCTCCATGGCAATGGCAGAACCCCCCTCGTCGAGGCGTGTTATCTGCGCCACGTCGGTCAGCAGCCGTCGCAGCCGGTCGCACGCCGCGCTGCAACGGTTCAGAAACTCGATGCGCTTCTCCTCGGGCAAATCCGGGTGCGTCTCGAGGGTCTCGAGGCATACCTGCATAGCCGCAACCGGCGTTTTCAGCTCATGGTTGATGTTGTTGGTCAGCTGTTTTTTGATGCGCACCTTCTCCTGCTGCTCGTGCAGGGCGGCACGGTGTTCGCGCTTCAGGTCGGCTTCGGTCTGCTGCAGGCGGGCATACAGGCGCACTATATGGTTTGAGATGTCGCCCAGCTCGTCATGCGGGAACGGCTCGGTGTCGTAGATGCGGTCGCCGCGCTCCGCCGCCTCGGCAAACCGGTTCAGGCGCGATATGTGGGTTCCGATGCGGCGTGTGGCGAAATACCCCAGCACACTCATCAGGACTGTTATCCCCACGGTGAACCACAGGAAGCCGTAGTCAGCGGCAAGCAGCTCCTGGAGCGTCACGGAGTAGGGAACCGCCGTGCGCACTATATAGTTGTGCCCCCTCTTGGCGGAATAGAAATACGTTTCGCCGGTGCTGTCGCTGTGCCGGCGCAGGGAGAACCCCTCTCCGCGACGCATTGCGTCGGCTATCTCGCTGCGGTCGAGGTGGTTGGTGTCTGGCAGCCGGTCGAGCGAGTTGTCATACAGCACATGCCCGGCAGTGTCGATAACGCTGACACGCATATCGGAGAACGGATGCTGCCCGGCGTAGTCGGGTATGTGCAGCGTGTCGCAAGCGTCGATGTCATGGAGCAGGCGGCTGTTGACTATCTGCAGCTGCGCGTTCAGCTCCGCAGCCTTGAACTGCCGCTCGCGGTAATACTGGAATCCGGCAAAGCACGCCACGAGCAGCCACGAATATATCAGCAGTCCGACGAAGAGCCGGCGGTGAAACGAGATGTCAGTCCATGAAGCCATAGCCGTAGCCGCGACGTGTGACGATGTTCTTGCCGTACTCGCCCAGCTTCAGGCGCAGCCGTGTGATGTTGACATCCACCACACGGTCAAGCACCACCACCTCTTCGGGCCAAATCAGGCGTATCAGCTCCTCGCGCGAGAAAATGCGCCCCGGGTGCTGGAGCAGTGTGTGTATGATTTCAAACTCCTTGCGAGGCATAGGAATTTCGCGGCCGTCTACGCGGCAGGTCTTGTCCTTCATCGACAGGACGAGGCTCCTGTATTGCAGCGTCTCCTCTCCGTCTGCGGGCTTCTCTCCGCCGTCTGTGGCGTTGCCGGCGCGGCGCAGCACTGTTCGTATGCGGGCAAGCACATTCTTGATGGAATACGGCTTGGTGATATAGTCGTCTGCGCCCAGGTCGAGGCCCTCCACCATGTCGTCCTCAGAGTCACGCGCCGTGCAGAAGATGATTGGGATGCCGGCTGTGTCGGCACGCTTGCGCAATATCTTGGCGAGCTGTATGCCGCTGATGTCGCCCATCATGATGTCGAGCAGGATGAGCGAATAAGACGGCAGGTCGAGAGCCAACGCCTCCTCGGCGCTGTAAGCCACGTCGGCCGTGTAGCCCTCCAGCTCCAGGTTCAGCTTGAGAGCCTCGCACAGTGTCTCCTCATCGTCTACCACAAGAATTTTCTGGTTCATGGTCCTAATAAAAGCAAGTGTCGTAATATCAGCCACAAAGTTAGTCAAAATCCCCCGCACCGCAAACTCCTGCACCCGCTGAAGGCTGTGGACATTTTCTGGTTCGGTAGATTATTGCCATGTTTTGGTGATGAAGAGGGGATTGTCGGGCATTAGACAAACACGTTCGATGATGAATCCCCAATAGTTGACGAGAAGGCATAAACTTGCTTGGCAGCAAAAAAATATTGACACATGCGCATATAAAAAAAGCAGCCGCGTCTCGCGACGGAGCTGCTCTAACCTGCTATGAAGAATTGTATCTTATTTTTCAGCGCATTTGTGCTAGGTTACGAATGACTTCTTTAGCAAATTTCGTGCCACGTTTCACAATGCAGATTGTGCCAGGGGTCGGTGACTCAAGGCGCATACCCTGCATATCGTAGTATTCC
>CAKUKR010000089.1 GCA_934663645.1 uncultured Muribaculaceae bacterium
TTAATATAGACGATTTGCAATGGGAAAAATAGTGTCACGGCTGTAGAGAGGTATATCGTGTACATAGTATTTGATGTGTATTTCGCTGGATAATAGGCACTTGTTGCGCTATTGCCCTGCCATATACGGCAAAAGCGGGACGCTCCCAAATGGATTGGGGCATCCCGCTTTATCGCGACAGGGCATGGACGCGACTATGAAAACAAAAACAATTGGTATATAACCAATCGGAAAATCAAACTATGACAACAAAACACAGCGTCCATGCCCGGTCTCATCAATCAACTCAAAAACACAATACAATATAGTATGCCGCAATCTCACGATTACAGTGTATTGGAACTCGGCAGGGTCGGTACACGGACACGGCGTGCCGTGTACCTGCCCTGCGGTATGGTGTCAGGTGTATGTCAAAAGCCGATGCGTGTGCTTTTGCCGCTGCTCAGACGCTCATGGCTGCACAGGTATTTCAGCTTAGGCAGGTCTGCCTCATTCTCGCCCGACAGGATTGCATCGACAGTCTGCTTGCGCACGATGTTTTCGATTTCGCCGCCCGACATATTGTATTCGCGTGCGAGAATCTTGGCATCTGCTGCCGCGAGCGAGGGCATCATCGCTTGCCATATCTCCGTGCGTGCCTCCACGGTCGGCTTGTCAAAGCGTATCTTGTAGAGGAAGCGGCGCTCGAACGCCTTGTCGAGGTTGGAGGTGAGGTTGGTCGTGGCTATCATTATCCCCTCGAATGTCTCCATCTCCTGAAGGATGATGTTCTGAATGGAGTTCTCCATCTTGTCAACGGAGCGTGTCGCGTTTTCCATGCGTACACCGAGTATTGAGTCGGCCTCGTTGAACAGCAGTATCGGAGCGCACTCCATCTCTTCGGCGTATTTGCGGTACTTGTCAAAAGCCTTCTTGATGTTCTTCTCGCTTTCGCCCACGAAGCAGTTTTTGATCTTGTCAACGTCGATGCGCATTACGTCGCGTCCGGTCAGACGCGCTATCTGTTGCACTGTCTCCGTCTTGCCTGTGCCAGGTGCGCCGTGGAATATGCAGCAGAACCCTTTGCGCATGCCTGCCTGTGCGAGACGTTCCTGAACTTCGCTAAAACGCTTGGGCTTGAGCAGTTCTGTCAGCTGTGCCACTTGCTTCTGTTCGTCGGCATTGTATATCAGCTTCTTGGCGGCAAACGAATCGTGAGGTATCAGGTCGCGCTTTGGCTTCGCCTTGGGCTGAAGGTTAAGTTCCGCGAGGATTGTCTCCTTGGCATAGTCGGTCAGCTTGAATGCCTCGCGAGACATGAAACCGCCCTCGGGGGCACACTCTATGAGGTCGGCGCGTTGAATCTCGGAAGTTTTGTTGCGCAGTTTCGCTTTTACTATGCGCGGTAAGTCTTTGTTGTCATACAGGTTGCTTAAGTCATTCAGTGTAATGGCGTCATCATCGTTTTCTACAAACAGGTGCGCCATGAAAATGAACAGTAGCCTATCGTCCGTATCAATTTCAAGCTTGTCCAGGTGTTGGCAGAATTGGGAATCCTTTATGCTTTCAAGCATTACTGTGACCTCTTCGTTCACTTGCGCGTATGTCATTTCATCGTCTTTCTTTTCTTCAAACAGCGGGTTCAGCCCATCGAAAAATGATTCAGTGTCGGTTATTGGTAGTTTTTCCACCTTGTAAGGCTTGTCGTTCTGTAAAGCCTCCATAACCTCACTTGGTATTTTATATGATGCTATTGTGTCGCTGAACTTGCAGCGGCTGCATCTTATGTAGCGCAGCTGTTCCAGCTCGTTGATGATTTGCGTGTAACGCATAACTCGTAGCGTTTTACAATCAAGGTAATCCGCTATTTGTCCGAGGGTAATGGAGCGCATATCGCAGAAATTGACGAATAAGGTGAGGAATAATGCTTGGTCCTTGGTCAGTTCGAGCCGATCCGACAAATAATCCAATAGAGGGTCTACTGTGTCAAGAAATTGCTTGTCTAATTCCGAATCTTCGGCGTACTCCAGTATGGACTCCATTGCACCCAGGATGTTGGTCGGTGTTGGAATGATAACCTCGTCTGTTTCGTTATCCGTCTTTTCGACCATCTCCTCATCCGTCTCTTCGGCTGTCTCCGTAACTGTTTCTTCGTCTGCATTTGCGTTGGCGTTTTCAGCCCCTGTTGCAACTGCTTCGTTTCCTGTGAGGATTTCCTCGTTAATCACTTTCTCGTTCATTACTTCCATGCTGTTTATATTGTTTGTTATGTTCATATCCGTTAGTTTTGCGTTAAACTTATTGGGCTGCTTTTGTAGGCCCTGTTTTTCCGAAACTCGATGCCGTGCACTGCATTTCGTTTTTGGTGCTGCAAAGTTACAATGGGGTTTGGCAAGAAACCTTCCGGTTACAATGTTTGACATTATATTTGATTTGTATACAGAGTGGAGGTCGCTAACTATGCGTTGTAATCATAAACTGACCGCACTATCTGTATTTGCGTTGGCGTTTTCATCCCCTGTTGCAACTGCTTAGTTTGATGTGGGAATTTCCTCGTTAATCACTTTCTCGTTCATCGCTTCCAGGCTATTTATATTGTTTGGTATGTTCATATCCGTTAGTTTTGCGTTAAACTTATTGGGCTGCCTTTGCAGGCCCTGTTTTTCCGAAACTCGTCTTAGTGCACCTCGATTTGTTTTGGGAGTGCAAAGTTATAACCCGGGTGTTGCAAAAACTGACACACCCGCCCAAAAAATCACTTCACCGCCCCAAAAAACCGCATATTTCGCATATATGTGAAACAAAATCGCTAACTTCGCGCTGTAATAATATACCGACACTACTCACGCCATGAGCGAATTAGAATTAATCCTTTTGAACAGCAACGACAAGTGTACGGTATACACCATACAGTTTGTCAATGACGACCAGCACAAGTTCGATGAATTCGTGTCCAAATTCCGTGACAACACGGAACTGAACCCGGATTTCCGAGCCATTGTACGCTTCATAGAGCAGGTAGTCGAGTTTGGCGCGCTTGAGCGATATTTCCGCCGTGAAGGCACGATGCGCGACTCTGTAGTGGCTTTGCCCGCGTTGAAATCGCACCTCCGCCTGTATTGCTTGCGTCTTACTGACCAGATTTTGGTACTCGGCAATGGAGGTGCAAAGAAATCACGCACCTATCAGGAGGATGACTCGCTGCGAGGATATGTCCTGACTCTCCAAAAGTTTGAGGAGCTGCTGAAGGAGGGACAGCGAGACGGAACAGTATCGATAACGTCAAAGACCATCGAAATCAACCGAAAACTCGATATATGAAAAGCATCCGAAATCAATTTCTCAAAATGACATCTCTCGTTCCACCTGAGATAAAACGAGAGTTCGATGCGTCGTTTGCAATTTCAGACAGGATTGACGGACTGATGAGGAAGCGCGGCCTAACCAAAAAACAGTTTGCAGACCAGATTGGGAAGCGGCCAAGCGAAATCACGAGGTGGCTGAGCGGCGAACACAATTTCACCATCGCCACTCTTGCCATGATTTCCGAGTTTTTTGGCGAGCCGATCATTCAGGTCGTCAAATGACGGTCGGAAACCAACCCCGCTTAAACTGAAAAAGGTGGCGCATCTCATGTCGAGGTGCGCCACCTTATTATATATATATGCCCCGAGGGGGCATCAGTTGCCGTTGTTACTCCTTGCACTTGGCGGCGATGAACATGCGGTTCATGCGGCCGATGTTGTAGAGCTTGATGTTCTTCGGGCACTCTGCGGAGCAAGCTCCGGTGTTGGTGCAGTTGCCGAAGCCGAGTTCGTCCATCTTTGCCACCATTGCGCGGACGCGGCGGTCTTTCTCCACCTGTCCCTGCGGCAGCAGAGCGAATTGGCTCACCTTGGCGCTGACGAACAGCATCGCGGAACCGTTCTTGCAAGCAGCCACGCACGCGCCGCAGCCGATGCAGGTAGCGGAGTCCATAGCCTCGTCGGCTGCCTCCTTGGAGATAGGCAGCGCGTTGGCATCCTGTGCGCCGCCGCAGTTGAACGACACGTAGCCGCCGGCCTGCTGTATCTTGTCAAAGGCGTTGCGGTCTACCATCAGGTCCTTGATCACAGGGAACGCTGCTGAACGCCACGGCTCAACGGTGATGGTCTCGCCGTTTCTGAAGCGGCGCATGTAGAGCTGACAGGTGGTTGCGCCTGTGGCAGGGCCGTGGGGGTGTCCGTTGATGTACAGCGAGCACATGCCGCAGATGCCCTCGCGGCAGTCGTGGTCGAACACTACAGGCTCCTCGCCGCGCTCCACCAGTGTCTCATTCAATATGTCCAATGTCTCAAGGAACGAAGTGTCAGGGGTGGTCTCGACATTTTCGTAAGTCACGAATCCGCCCTTGGCTCGCGCATTTGCCTGACGCCAGATCTTGAGATTGACTCTCATTATGTTTTCTTCCATGATTGATTTCTTTTAGCTGATTTATGACTTGTAGTTACGTGTCTGAACCTTGATGGCCTCATAGTGGAGTGCCTCCTTGATCATCTCGGGAGCCGTGGTGTCGTCACCTGCGTAGTCCCAGCATGATACGTAGAAGTAGTTCTCGTCGTCACGCTTCGCCTCGCCTTCCTCGGTCTGGTATTCCTCGCGGAAGTGGCCGCCGCAGCTCTCGTTGCGGTTCAGTGCGTCGTATGCCACCAGCTCGCCCATTGTGATGAAGTCGCGCAGACGGAATGCCTTGTCCAGCTCGATGTTCATGCCCTCCTGGTCGCCCGGGACGAACAGGTTGGTGTTGAACTCATTGCGGATGCGCTTGAACTCCTCGAGCGCGTGTTCCAGACCCTCGCGGTTGCGGGCCATGCCCACATATTCCCACATGATGTGGCCCAGCTCCTTGTGGATAGAGTCTACGGAACGCTTGCCGTGGATGTTCATCAGGCGGTCCATCTCATCTTGGCAGTGCTTCTCGGCCTCCTCAAACTCGGGACGGTCGGTAGTGAAGCGCGGCACGGTGATCTGGTCGCTCAGGTAGTTCTGGATAGTGTAGGGGAGCACGAAATAGCCGTCGGCGAGACCCTGCATCAGCGCAGATGCGCCGAGGCGGTTTGCGCCGTGGTCAGAGAAGTTGCACTCGCCGATTGCAAACAGGCCCTTGATAGAAGTCTGCAGCTCGTAGTCCACCCAGATGCCGCCCATGGTGTAGTGGATAGCCGGGAAGATCATCATCGGGTTGTAGTACTTCACGCCGTCGATTTCGCGTGCGCACTCGCCCGGGTTGACGTCGGTGATTTCCTCATACATGTCGAAGAGGTTGCCGTAACGCTGGCGCACAGTGTCCAGGCCGAGGCGGTTGATAGCCTCTGAAAAGTCGAGGAACACAGCCAGGCCGGTGTTGTTCACGCCGTAGCCCTTGTCGCAACGCTCCTTGGCGGCACGCGAAGCCACGTCACGCGGCACAAGGTTGCCGAATGCCGGGTAGCGGCGCTCCAGGTAGTAGTCGCGGTTCTCCTCGGGTATGTCTGAGCCCTTGATTTCGCCGCGCTGCAGCTTCTTGGCATCCTCGATGTCCTTCGGCACCCAGATGCGGCCGTCGTTACGCAGCGATTCCGACATCAGCGTCAGCTTGGACTGCTTGTCGCCGTGTACCGGGATACAAGTCGGGTGGATCTGCACGTATGCCGGGTTTGCGAAATACGCACCCTTGCGGTAGCAAGCCATTGCTGCGCTCACGTTGCAGCCCATGGCGTTGGTCGAAAGGAAGTATGTGTTGCCGTAGCCGCCGGTAGCGATGACCACTGCGTGGGCTGCAAATCTCTCGAACTTGCCGGTCACGAGGTTCTTGGCGATGATGCCGCGAGCGCGAGGCACACCGTTCTCGTCCTTGATCAGCACCACGTCGTGCATCTCATAGCGGTTGAAGCTCTTCACCTTGCCCAGCTGTATCTGACGGTTGAGCGAAGAGTATGCGCCGAGCAGCAGCTGCTGGCCGGTCTGGCCCTTGGCGTAGAATGTACGGGAAACCTGTGCGCCGCCGAATGAACGGTTGGCGAGCAGGCCGCCGTACTCACGAGCGAAAGGAACGCCCTGTGCCACGCACTGGTCGATGATATTGTTTGACACCTCGGCGAGGCGGTACACGTTAGCCTCACGAGCGCGATAGTCGCCGCCCTTCACAGTGTCATAGAACAGGCGATATATCGAGTCACCGTCGTTCTGGTAGTTCTTGGCAGCGTTGATACCACCCTGCGCTGCTATAGAGTGAGCGCGGCGGGGTGAATCCTGGATGCAGAAGTTCAGAACGTTGAAGCCCATTTCAGCCAGCGTTGAAGCGGCAGACGCACCAGCCAGACCGGTACCAACGACGATGATGTCGAGGCGGCGCTTGTTGGCAGGGTTGACGAGCTTCTGGTGAGCCTTGTAGTTGGTCCATTTCTCAGCGACAGGACCTTCCGGGATTTTTGAATCGGCCGGATTCATTATCTTTATTTCTTTATCAGTTGCCATATCGCTAAAGTATTAGTTGTTTGTAGATTCTTCGTTTGTAGCGCCTTCCACTGCGGGAGCGTTGTCAGCAGCATGCTGCTCGGGAGTTACCTCCTCTGCCTGAGGCTCAGGCTGCGGTGCCTGCTGCGGTGCCTGCATCATCTGCATCATCGGGTTTTGCGGGAAATTGCCTGTCTCTGCTACTTTCTCAAGATTTGCAGTGTCAACGACCTTTTCGCCTTCGAGGTAGTTGATGAACTTGCCTATGTTTGCGAAACGCTCTGCCACATCCTTCACGTCGAGTTCAGGGTTTTGTGCAGTTACCTGTCCTAACAGCATCGGCATTTGGGCTACCTGTACAGTCATCTGCTTCAGCTGCTCGTAAGGAACACCCTGCTCAACACCCTTGCCAAACACGTCTGCGAGATGTTTGGCTTGCATTGTAGCGTACTGCTCACGGAGGCCTTCATCTTTCAGATACTTGCCGTTCTTGGCATTGATAGTGAACACAGCCGCCTGTGCAAGGAACAACAGGATGACGATAGATGTCCACCACTTGCCGATGCACTTCAGGCGAGGAATCCACTTCGTGTTGTCCCAGCCGATTGACTGGAACATCGACCAGAAGCCGTGGTTGAGGTGGAACCACAGTGCCACGAAGCCGATTACGTACACGATCGGAGTCCAAACCTGGCTGAATGCCTCGTGGATGAACAGTGTGCCCGCTGCTGCGGGGATTTCAGTGTGGCAACCGCATACCTCTACCAGCTGCATCTTTGCCCAGAACTGGATAAGGTGCACGATGAGGAAAGCGACAACCACGATGCCCAGCACGAGCATGTTCTTCGATGACCATTCCACGCCCGGAGCTGCGCCGTTGATGGCATAACGGTCATTGCCGCGTGCACGGCGGTTCTTAACCGTCAGGCACAGTGCGTAGATGATGTGTATGACAAACAGAAGCGCCAGCCCCATCGAGGCTATCAGCGCATACCAGTTGGCGCCAAGGAACTCACAAACCACGTTGTAAGCCGCCGGCCAAAGGATAGCTACGCTGTTCATCAAACAGTGAAAAGTGACAAACAGGACGAGACATACGCCCGTGAGGGACATTATGAACTTACGTCCTACAGATGAGCTTGTTAACCACATAGCTGTTCAATTTAGTTGTTATTATTTAGTTATTTAGTTTCCAGCATAGATATATGCCTCGGGCATACCGGCGGGCGGCATATCCGCAGCAAAACCTATATCCGCCTGTAAATCAAATAGGTATGAGATGCAGAACGGAATTCAATGCAAAATTATCATAATTTGCCCACACTACAAAACTATTTCGGCGAAAAATCCGCGACAAAAAACGCCTCCTCCGCAGCCCTGCAGATTTATCCCGAAAAAGTTGCACAGCACGAGAATATTGGCTAACTTTGCAGCCGCTACGGACATGAGCGTCCGTCAGCGATGAAATAGGACGGTCCGGTAGCTCAACTGGATAGAGCAACAGCCTTCTAAGCTGTGGGTTCCGGGTTCGAGTCCCGGCCGGATCAC
>CAKUKR010000090.1 GCA_934663645.1 uncultured Muribaculaceae bacterium
CATCAGCCGCAGAGAGTGTTAAATATACACAAATCAAACAGCCCCTCCTTTGCCGTTTGAAATAAAAGCACTAACTTTGCGTACTGAATTGCCGGCACACAGTCCGACTGTTCATTCACACACAAGGGGATGACTGGTTTTGACAGCGTGTAGAAGCGGCAAGTAAGCATGCAGAGCTTTGATGTGCAAGCTCTATAATCACAACGCATCGACCTATAATTGGCGAAAATAACAACTACGCTCTCGCTGCGTGATCTGAAGTACAGTAGGACACCTTTATCCGCTCCACAGTGGTGCGGACGAGACATCACCCCATTGCCCTGTTCCGAGACGTTTGGATAAGGTGGTGCTAAGAAATTCGGAAATAGGAAGCTGCCCGCCCCGTGCCGCTTCCGAGACTTAGGGGATAAGCTGCCGGTTGGTTGTCGTGAGCCTGCCGTCGGTCGAAAAACAAGTCAATGACTAAGCATGTAGAAAGCTTGTTGATTCCGCGTTTGGACGAGGGTTCAAGTCCCTCCATCTCCACCGCCGCCCTGGAAACGGGACAACAACTACAGCTGGCAGCCCGCCCACCGGGCGGTCTGTCAGTTTCATACCAAAGCAACAAACACCCAAAACAACAACACAATGAACGCCAAAACATTCATGGCAGTGATGCTCGCACTCATAGCAGTGTTCGCGTCAGCATCGGCCAAAGAGCCGAAACGCCCCGAAACCTACAACTACAACCGTGGCATCGAGGCATACTACGACGACAATCTGGACCAAGCCGCAGACTACTTCTCCCGAGAAATCAGCGAGAACCCCAAGAACAGCGGCTACGCCAACATCTGGCTCGCCTACATCTACTACGCACAGGAAAATTACGGCTGGGCTTTGAACTCCGCTACTAAGGCAATCAAAGACATTCCCTCATCAGACAAACTATACAAAGTCCTGTCTCTGAACGAACGAGCTCTGATTTATACAGCGCTGGCCGACACTACAAAAGCCCTGAACGACCTCGCGAAGTCCATCAAAATCGACCCTAAGCATACAGAAACTTACAACCGGCGAGGACAACTGCTCTTCGAAATGGGCAAGTATGCCGAATCTGACAAGGACTATGAGACAATCATAAAACTCGAAGAGGGAAGCGTCCTCGGGTACATGGGCAAAGCCCGCAACGCCAACAAGCAAAGACGCTACGAAGACGCATTGCCGCTGCTCAACCATGTAATCAGCATGGCAAAAGAATACAGCCAGGCCTACTCTTTCAGAGCCGAAACATATCTGGGGATGAAAAAATACGACGAGGCAGCCGATGACATCGTGACCGGACTCGGTCTGTTCGACGATAATGCAGCTGCCTTGTTCGGAAACACAAACGACAAAGAACTAATTCCATATCTCGAAACCAAGCTGAGACTGAAAACAAAGATCGAGCCCCAAAACTCCTTATGGTCATACTGCCTCGGAACTGTCCTTGAAAACAAGAAAGAATACCAGAAAGCAATCGACAGTTTCATGGCTGCCTACAAAACAAATGCGATATCTGATTATCTGCAAAGCGCAGCCGACTGCTATTCCGCATTGGGCGATTTCGACTCAGCCATTCATTATATCGACAAGGCTCTCGACCTTGCACCTGATGACACATCGCTGATGAAGTCAAAAGCACAAATCCTGTCTGATGCCGGCAATACCGACGAATGTCTCAAACTCTGGGATAAAATAATCGAACAAGAACCCGACAATCCCGGCGCATACTATGCCAAAGGCATGGAAGAATGCTGTCACGGCATGACAGATGCAGCTATCGATGACCTCTCACTATGCATCGCACTAATTCCTGGCATATCATCCGCATACAGCGCACGCGCCGACATGTACACCCTCAAGGGCGAAACTGAAAAAGCAGCTGCCGATTACCGCAAAGTCCTCGAACTCGACACAGTGCCTGACAGCAGCAGCCGTGCCATGTATGCACTGCAAGGCCTCGGACGAAAAGCCGAAGCAATTGAGTACATGGATAAAGTCATCGCCGACAATATTGATGATGAGGGTGTATACTACGACGCAGCTTGCCTCTACACTCGCATCGGCGACTACCCGAAGGCTCTCGAAATGCTGAGGACTTCGCTTGAAAAAGGCTACGACAACTTTGCGCATATTGCAACCGACTATGACCTCGACCCGATACGAGAATTGCCGGGATTCAAAGCACTGACAGACAAATACAAGCCCAAGGCTACGGCTGCGAAAGTGAGCAAAGCGCCGTTGAATGAAAAGGTAGAAATAGTCGAAGTGCCGTTCACAAAGGCCGGCGGCATCACCAAAGTGAAATGCGAAATCAACGGCCTGCCGCTCCACTTCTACTTCGACACTGGCGCGGCTGACGTGACAATATCAATGGTCGAAGCCAATTTTATGCTCAAAAACGACTATATATCTAAAAAGGACATAATAGGCAGCAGCACATACTGGGATGCAAACGGCGATCTGAACGTCGGCACAGTAATAAATCTGAAAGAGGTTACATTCGGCGGCCTCGTGCTGAAAGATGTGAAAGCATCCGTGGTGCGCAACCAGAAAGCGCCACTCCTCCTCGGACAGACTGTGCTGGGACGGCTCGGCAAAATAGAGATCGACAACACCAACATGAAACTCAAAATCACCCACACCACAACCGAATAACCAGCTGCTTACAGAAACAAACACAATCAGTGCCGGGCATCATTTTTCCCGGCACTGATTATATATCGAGAAACTTGGTCAATACATGAATATAGCGTAACTTCGCGTCATGAAAAGACGGATTATAAAGTGGTCGCTGCTCGTTTTGGCGATGGCGGGCTGCATACTGGCACTGACATACTGGAGCGTGTCCTGGAACGCCAGCGGACGCACTTTCGACAAGCCCAAGGATGTCCCGGCTCATGAATACGGGCTGCTGTTAGGTACATCGCCAATCACGCCTCGTGGCAAGCACAACTACAATTTTGACAACCGCGTCAACGCAGCCGCAGAATTGTACCGCGCCGGGAAAATCAGGAAAATCATCGCCAGCGGCGGCAACTATACCAAAGACAAAGACGGCAAGCCTGTCAAATACGGATGTGACGAACCCAAAGCAATGAGAGATTCTCTCGTAGACAAGGGTGTCCGCCCAAGCGACATAACGCTCGACTATGACGGCACACGCACCATATATTCAATAGCAAAGGCTCGCGACGTATACAAGCTCGACACCGTCATTCTCATATCGCAGAAATACCACAACGAGAGAGCAATCCGCCAAGCAGAACACTACGGGCTGGCAGCCGTAGGCTACAACGCCCCACCCTCGCACATCACAATCAATAAGCTGCAGAGCACGCTGCGCGAAACTTTTGCCCGCGTGAAACTGTACGGCGAACTGTGGTTCACCGCAACACCGCATTTCAGCGTACCCAAAAATTCTGCAAGCACTGATAATCAACTGGTTAAACCCAAACAACCAGCTACCAAACGCCAATAACGGTATACTCCGCCGCAAAGTTCGTCCATATAATGTGGCTGTTTGCACAATATTCGTCCCGAAAATGTGATAGAGCTGCACATTATTCGCACTTAAAACGTGATTCCGGCTTTGCATCTTTTCCGCAGAATGAGTAATTTTGCAGAGCGAGACATCAATAAACCCGATGTCGGAAACAACCATGAGAAGATACGCAATCAACGAACTCATAAAATGGAAGAATTCTCCTCGCAGAAAACCCCTTATTATCGAAGGGGCAAGACAAGTCGGCAAGACGTGGCTTGTCAAGGAATTTGCATCCTCTCATTATAAGAATATCGCATACGTCAACTTCGAGGAGCAGGTCTACCTGCGAAGCCTGTTCACGGCAGACTTCGACACAACCAGAATACTCGATGCCGTCAGTGCTGCCACACACACAGCCATTGTGCCGGGAGAAACGCTCATTTTCCTCGACGAAATACAGGATGCAGAAAACGGCATCACCTCTCTGAAATATTTCAAAGAAAACGCGCCAGAGCATCATATCATCGCAGCAGGCAGCCTGCTGGGACTTGCACTGCACAAACAGACCTCGTTTCCTGTCGGCAAAGTGCAGTTTATGACATTGCACCCCATGGGGTTTCTCGAGTTCCTCGATGCTTTGGGCGAAGACAGGCTGTCGAAATTCATTCAGGACAAAGACTGGTCAAACATAGAGACATTTGCTCCAAAGTTCAGGGAACTGCTCAAGCAATACTATTTTGTAGGCGGCATGCCAGAAGCAGTGCTTGCATTCAGCGAAAGCCATGACTGGGCAGAAGTCCGAGAAATTCAACTGGAAATCCTGAAAAGCTATGATTTCGACTTTTCAAAACATGCGCCAGCCGAGGTTGTCCCTCGCATCAGGATGTTGTGGGATTCACTGCCCTCACAGCTAAGCCGCGAAAACCGCAAATTCATCTATGGCCTTGTAAAGGAAGGCGCAAGAGCCAGAGAATACGAACTGGCACTGCAGTGGCTGTTCAACGGCGGACTGATACACAAGGTTTCAAATGTCACAGCGCCACGCCTTCCACTCAAGAGCTACGAGGACAAGTCAGCATTCAAAATATTCATCCTAGACATCGGCCTTCTTGGAGCGATGTCAGGACTCGACTCCGCAACAATTGTCGAAGGGAACCGGATATTTACCGAGTTCAAAGGCGCACTGACAGAACAGTATGCGCTTCAGGAGTTGACACTCCGACACGAGCCGTTTTACTTTTCAAAAGCAAACTCGCAACAGGAAATCGACTTTCTTCTTCAGGAAAGCGGGAACATTATTCCCATTGAAGTAAAAGCCGAGGAAAACCTGAAAGCCAAAAGCCTGCGACAATTCGTAACAGACTACGAACCTGCCGCAGCCTACCGCGCCTCCATGTCCAACTACCGCAAGGAGACTTGGATGACCAATATTCCGCTGTACGCTCTCGCAGCGATCTGATGTGCTGCACATCAAAACAAGATATAAAAATACACAAACTGTCTTTCCCGTGCTTGACAACCACTCGAAAAGCAGCTAACTTTGCCGCGTGAATGTGACAGCATCACTACAGCCAAAACTGCTGTGACGAGGCATTCACCAGCAGATTCGCCACAACAAATATCTATATCTATATGAACAAGGAAATCTCAACACCTCCGGAACTCCCCGAAATCTCTTACGGGGACAAAATTCTCAAAATCTTTGGACTCGGTATCGCTCTGGTACTCGCTGCATTCATCGTTTGGCTGCTGTCTTCCGACAGACAGTCCTCACAGGCTGAAGTCGAAAAACAGATTGCAGAGCAATGGGGCGGCGAACAAAGCATCACCGGCCCATTCGCAATCACCAAAAACCAGAACAGAGTTCTTCCGGCCGACTTTTCTGCCAAGGCTAATGTCACTACCGAGAAACTACACCGGGGCATATTCGAGGTTATCGTATACCGCGCCTCCATTGACCTATCCGCAACATTCACACGCGAGTCATTCACTGCAAACATGCCAAAACCAGCAGCTGGAGCGACACCTGCCGCACCTGCAACAGGTGGCACTGCACAGCTGACTGTCGTCGTTGATCCTTCGCAGCTTGCGACACTCGAGCCGTTTACACTGAACGGGAAGAAATACAAGTGGAAGGTAAACGAACACTCGCTGACAGCCGACATACCCATAAGCACCGCAATGCCAGCCGTATCTCAGTTCTCTGCAAAGCTGACCCTGAAAGGCTCTAAAGGGCTGTACATCGCACAGCTCGGCGAAAGCTGCACGGTCACCATAGCCGGGCAAACGCCAAACCCCTCCTTCCAAGGGCCATCGCTGCCTGACACACGCACGGTTGACGATGAGAAATTCACCGCAAAATGGGAAAGCCACAACCAAGGCCTGGCAATTCCTGACACTAACCCGGAAGAAAACGGCATGACATTCAATCAGAAGAAGACACACGTCGGTGCGGAGTTCCTCACAGGCGTAGACACGTACCAGAAGGTGAACCGTGCTATAAAATACGCCTTCATGATCATCTTCCTCACATTTGCCGGGGCTTTCGCAGTCGAAATCACCTCCAAACGCAATCTCAGCATAATGTTCTATACACTGGTCGGCGTTGCGCTGGTAATATTCTATACGCTGCTGCTCTCCATTGCTGAGGTAATCGGCTTTGGCTTCGGATACCTGACGGCAGCCGCCATGACGGTGATACTTGTGACGGTGTTCATCAGCGCGATACTCAAGTCCAAGAAAATCGCCATGATGATGTGCATGATGCTCTGCTTCCTCTATGCGTTCTGCTTCGTAATGCTGTCGCTCGAGACATACGCGCTGCTCATGGGAAGCCTGCTGCTCTTCGTGATACTCGCCCTCGCAATGTACCTGTACTACCGGTCATACAGCCGCAAGACAGAGTAAAACATCCACATAGTCCAACATCCATAACGAGGGGGGAGCGTCTGTTATATGACGCTTCCCCCCTTATTGCAATTACATAGTGTATTAATGCTGTCCAATAATATTTTATCGGACAGCATTAAATTCATTTATGAGGTCTTCGTAGCTTGTGACCTTGTGGTAACGCACTTTGTCGGAAGACAGCTCCTCAAACAGCTGCCTGCAACAGTCTATTTTCGATTGCTCTATAGGCGATATGTCCATAGATCTGAGCGACCCCTTGGTTTCGGCGATGAAGAATATGTGCTTCACGCCGTCGCGTGTCATTGCTATTGCCCAGTCCGGGGCATAATTGCCAACAGGCGTAGGGATCTGGAACGAGCGCGGCAGTTTCGCGTAGACCTCCACCTCCGTGGCTCTTTCGAGGTCGCTTGCGAAATTTCGCTCCACCGTGCTGTCGGTCACGACATAGTCCATGACGTGTTTATTGGCTTCGAGCACCCTGTCAAACGGCACTTCGCTGGCAGTGGCGAATATGTCTGACGAATACTTCCCCTCGGTCATCTTGTAGTGGATGTGCTGCACTATCATTGCCGCCTTCTGTTCGCGGATTATCCGTGTCGCATTGCGTATGAAGTCCTCCGGGTTGTTGCGGAACAGTTCGAGTTTCTCCGGCTTTATCGCCTGGAGGATATTGCCGACAGTGCGGCGTGTCAGGTTCGCGCCGTGCGCTATCTCGCCGATGAGGTCATACACCACTGTTGAGGTACATTCGCTTGCGAGCTGTTCTGTCGCTGTCCTTTGGTTGCCGAATTGGTCCACGTTTTCTGCATCCTGCTCGCCCTCGACGCGGACATAGTGCAGCTGACGTACAGACAGTTCGGCATCGAGGTGCTTGACGGCGTTGGCTGCAAGTTCCTTGCTGTCATAGCTCACTGTGTAGACATACTGGTGGTTGATTTCTTTCCACAGGGCCTGGAACGCTTCTTTGTTGAAGTTCTCCCTGTTCAGGCGGTTCAGGACAGTCGTTCTGGCATCTGTTATCATGCCGTCCGTTGCCGACGGGTCGTTCAGCACGAGCTTGACCACAGCATCAGCCATATTCTTCAGGGCTCTTGTACGCATCGGCGCGAGAGTCCCCTCGTTTACGCTTTGCATGAACGATGGCTGGATATTCCCCTCGCTGTCAGCATATCCGTTGTCCTCGAGCCAGGTCTTGATGCAGGCAGCCTCGCTGTCGGTGATTTCGTGAGTCGAACCGTCTTTGAGTGTGATGTTCTTCCCCATGAAATAATCCGTTGTCACCTGACGCGGCTGTTCGCGCAGACGCTCGCGCAGGCTGGCATGGATATCCTTCTGCAGGCTTTTGGTGAAGTCGGCATAGCTCTCGTTGGCAATGACCGTGAGCACGTTTATGTCATGCACCTCGTCGCCAAGTTGCTCGGCATCCTGGCGAGTGCCGTCTCGGTCAACG
>CAKUKR010000091.1 GCA_934663645.1 uncultured Muribaculaceae bacterium
GGAGTGACGTTGCCTCCGGTCTGTTGCGTCTGGCGGCGGTGTTTCGCCTCTGCCAATTCTTTTTTGGATAAATATTTTGCCAATCGCCGCTTTAATGCTAACTTTGAAACACAAAACGGCGGTTGTAAAACTGCCCGATTGCAAATTGGCGCAGCAATGCGCCTACTAACCTTGAATTTCAATAACCGACAAAATATTACAAGACAAATGGAGGATAAACTCGTCAGAACGTGTCTTTATGACCGTCATGTCAAACTGGGTGCGAAGATGGAACCCTTCGGCGGTTTCGACATGCCCATACAGTACAGCACAATCACCGAGGAACACAACGCAGTGCGCCACGCAGTGGGTGTATTTGATGTCAGCCACATGGGCGAGGTGAGAATCAAGGGCCCGGAGGCTTTCAAGTATGTCATGCACATATTCGTTGGCGACGTGACCGACGCACCTGACGGCCAGATTTTCTACGGAATGATGTGCTACGAAAACGGCGGCACTGTAGATGACCTGCTCGTATACAAAGTGAACGACAACGAGTACTTCCTCGTGATCAACGCTGCCAACATCGACAAGGATGTCGCCTGGATCAAGGGCAACGCCGAGGGGTATGACGTGACTATCACTGACGAAAGCCCCTACTACGGCGAGGTTGCCGTACAGGGCCCGAAGGCAGAGGAAACGCTCGAGCGCATCATGGGTCTCGACCTGAAGAGCATAGCTTTCTACAACTTCAAGACTTTCCACATCGAGGGCGAGGATGTCATCATCAGCCGCACTGGATACACCGGCGAGGACGGTTTCGAGGTATACGGAAGCCACGAGTTCATACAGCGTCTGTGGGACAAGCTCATGGAGGCTGGCGTAACCCCCTGCGGCCTCGGCTGCCGCGACACTCTCCGCTTCGAGGTCGGCCTGCCCCTCTACGGCGACGAGCTCAGCGCTGACATCACCCCGATTGAGGCAAGCCTCAGCATGTTCGTCAAACTCGACAAGGAGGAGTTCATCGGCAAGGAAGCTCTCGCAGCGCAGAAGGCCAACGGCGTGAAACGCCGCATCGTCGGCATCGAGCTCGAGGGCAACGCAATTCCCCGTCACGGCTATCCCGTTGAGGTCAACGGCGAGGTTGTCGGCGAGGTGACTACAGGCTACCGCTCCATATCTACCGGCAAGAGCGTCGCTATGGCTATGGTAAACAAGCCCTACGACAAGCTCGGCACAGAGGTTGAAATCCGCATCCGCAAGAAGACATTCCCCGGCAAGGTGGTCAAGAAACGTTTCTACGACAAGAACTACAAGAAATAACAACAGCCAGAAAGCCGCAACGCGCGGCATACACAAACAGCAAACAAATAAAACCATAATATCATGAGCAAGATTTTAGACGATCTCCGCTATGCGGAGTCCCACGAATGGGTGAAACTCGAAGGTGAAATCGCCACTGTCGGCATCACTGACTATGCACAGCACGCACTCGGCAACATCGTGTATGTTGACATGCCCGAGGTCGGCGACGAGGTGACTAAGGATGAGGAGTTCGGCGCAGTTGAGTCTGTCAAGGCTGCCAGCGACCTCATGTCGCCCGTGTCTGGCGAGGTCGTGGAAATCAACGAGGCTCTCGAGGACTCCCCCGAGGCTATCAACGCTGACGCTTACGCAAACTGGATCATGAAGGTGAAGGTATCCGACGCTTCCGAAATCGACAGCCTTCTGGATGCCGCAGCTTACGCAAAAATCTGCGAGGAGTAATCCCGCACTGCGTGACTATCACTATCATTCTATATCATAACAAAGTATCGCAGGCCTGATTGCTCTGCGATACTTTGCAGAGGTTATAAGGGGGGTGACCCCGGAAGCCTCGGCATAACATACCTAATTTCTGATTTTACACATCATGAGTAATAAGTTTATTCCTCATACCGATGCCGACATCCGCGTGATGCTCGACAAAATCGGGGTGAAATCGGTAGATGACCTCTATGGAGATATCCCCGCAGAGGTCATCTACCGTGATGAATATGACATCCCCTCCGCTATGTCTGAGGTGGAGCTGCGCAAGTTCATGCGTGAACTCGGCGCCAAGAACAAACGTATGACGGTATTCGCCGGCGGCGGTGTCTATGACCACTATTCTCCCGCCGTAGTCGCTCACCTGCTGCAGCGCAGCGAGTTCTACACCGCATACACCCCCTACCAGCCTGAAATCTCGCAGGGCACGCTCCAGTACATCTTCGAGTACCAGAGCATGATCAGCGAGCTCACCGGCATGGAGGCTACAAACGCCTCTATGTATGACGGCGCGACTGCAACTGCCGAGATGATGTTCATGATGGTGGCTTCCGCACGCAAGAAGAACCGCGTGCTGCTGTCCTCCACGCTCTCTGACCGCATCCTCGCGGTTGTCCGCACCTACGCAGACTTCCACGGCGTTGACCTCACAATGGTGCCTGAAAAGGACGGTGTGACCGACCTCGCCGCTCTCGATGAGCTGCTGGCTGCCGGCGACGTTGCAGGGTTCATCGCTCCATGCCCCAACAAGTACGGTATCATCGAGGACTTCTCTGGCGTTGCTGACAAGCTCCATGCTGCAAAGGGCTTCTTCGGCATCAATGCCGACCCCTCGACGCTCGCAGTGTTGCGGACTCCGGCGGAGTGGGGCGCAGACGTAGCTTGCGGCGACGGCCAGAGCCTCGGTATGCCCATGGCTTTCGGCGGCCCGTACCTCGGCTACCTCTCATGTTCCAACAGCATGCTGCGCAAGATGCCCGGACGTGTCGTAGGCGCCACCAAGGACGCTGACGGCAAGCGCTGCTACGTCCTCACGCTCCAGGCTCGCGAGCAGCACATACGCCGCCAGAAGGCTACCTCTAACATCTGCTCCAACCAGTCGCTCATGGCTCTCTATGCCACTATCTACATGGCGCTCATGGGACGCGAGGGCATGAAGGAGGTCAACCGCATGAGCTGCGACGGCGCTCACTACCTCTATAACAAGCTCGTCGAGACCGGCAAGTTCACCCCCGCTTTCGACAAGCCATTCCTCAAGGAGTTCGTCATGAAGACTGACCTCGACATCGATGCTGTCAACCGCCGTCTCGAACAGCACGGCATCATGGGCGGCCTCAACCTCGGCGGCGGCATGGTAGAGTTTGCCGTTACAGAGAAGCGTACCAAAGAGGAGATTGATAACCTTGTTAAACTAATGGTGGAGGCATAAGACATGAAATATTACGATAAACTGATATTTGAACTTTCCCGCGAGGGCCGCAAGGGCTACGAGCTGCCCAAGAACACGTTCAATACCGACGGCGCAAAGGACATCCCCGCCACTCTGCTGCGCAGCGAGGCCCTCAACCTCCCCGAGGTGAGCGAACTCGACGTGGTGCGCCACTATACAAACCTGTCTACCAAGAACTTCGGCGTTGATACCGGTTTCTATCCCCTCGGCAGCTGTACCATGAAGTACAACCCGAAAATCAACGAGGAAATCGCTGCTATGCCCGAGTTCAACGAGATTCACCCCTTGCAGAACCCCGAGACCGCTCAGGGTGCGCTCGAGGTATACTACAACCTCCAGAAGGCTCTCGCCAACCTCGCCGGTTTCGCAGAGTTCACGCTCAACCCGTATGCGGGCGCACACGGCGAGCTGACTGGCCTGATGGTGATGCGTTCATACCACCGCTCGCGCGGCGACATGAAGCGCACCAAGGTCATCGTCCCCGATTCCGCCCACGGCACCAACCCCGCATCTGCCATGGTAGCTGGCCTCGAAATCGTCGAGGTGAAGTCAAAGCCCAACGGCTCGATCGACGTGGAGGACCTCAAGCCGCTCCTCGATGACACCATCGCCGGCATCATGATGACAAACCCCAACACACTGGGTATGTTTGAGACCGAAATCATCGAGATTGCCAAGCTCGTGCACGAGGCCGGCGGTCTGCTCTACTATGACGGTGCAAACTTTAACCCGCTGCTCGGCAAGGTGCGTCCCGGCGACATGGGCTTCGACATCATGCACATCAACCTGCACAAGACCTTCTCGACCCCTCACGGCGGCGGCGGTCCCGGTTCAGGCCCTGTCGGCGTAGCCGCACACCTGACCCAGTTCCTCCCCAACCCCCGCGTCAAGAAGGGCGACGACGGCAAGTTCTACATCGACTGCGGCAAGGAGAGCCTCGGCTCGGTATCTACGTTCTTCGGCAACTTCGGCGTGATGCTCAAGGCCTACGCCTACATTCTGACCCTCGGCAAAGAGGGCATACGCAACGTCGGCCCGATGGCTACGCTCAACGCCAACTACATCAAGGAGTCGCTCAAGGACGACTACCTGCTCCCGATTTCTGGTGTCTGCAAGCACGAGTTCGTCTTTGACGGCCTCAAGGACAAGTCTACCGGCGTTACCACCCTCAATGTGGCAAAACGTCTGCTCGACTACGGCTTCCACGCTCCCACCATCTACTTCCCGCTCCTCTTCCACGAGTCGATGATGATAGAACCCACCGAGACCGAGAGCCTCGAGACGCTAGACGAGTTTATCGACGTGATGCACACCGTGGCCCGCGAGGCTCGCGAGACCCCCGAAAAGGTCATCGAGGCTCCGCTGACAACCCCCGTGCGTCACCTCGACGAGACCAACGCCGCCAAGCATCCTATTTTGAGTTACAAAACACTGAAGCAGAATGCATAGTGACCTTATAATCATTGGTGCCGGTCCGGGCGGTTACGAAACCGCCCTCACCGCTGCCAAGCGAGGCATGTCCGTCACCCTCTTTGAGTGTGACAACCTCGGCGGCACCTGCCTCAACCGTGGCTGCATCCCCACCAAGTGCCTCTGCCGCAACGCCGAGGTCGTTTCGCAGTTCAAGGACGCGGAGCAGTTCGGCATCGACGACTTCACATTCTCCGTCGATTTCGGCAAAATCATGGAGCGCAAGGACGGCATCGTCGCTCAGCTGCGCGATGGCATCGCCATGCTCATGAAGGGCGCGAAGGTGAATGTAGTCAATGAATACGCCTCATTCCGCGATGCCAAGACCATCATCGCAGGAGGGGAGGAGTACACTGCCGACAACATCATCATTGCCACCGGCAGCGATTCCCGCTCGCTCCCCATACCCGGACATGACCTCGACTGCGTCATGGACTCGACCGACCTCCTCTCCATAGACCATATCCCCGAGTCGCTCACCATTATCGGCGGCGGCGTGATAGGCATGGAGTTCGCCGGCATATTCAACAGCCTCGGCTCGCAGGTTACGGTCATCGAGTTCATGAAGCAGATACTGCCCCCCTTCGACAGCGACATATCCAAGCGTCTGAAACAGGCCATGACCAAGAAGGGCGTGAAAATCATCACCTCCGCAGCGGCCAAGGCCATTGCTAAGAACGAGGACGGCGACATCGTCGTCACCTACGAGTGCAAGGGCAAGGAGGAGACAGTCGTTTCCACCGACCTGCTCATGGCCGTAGGCCGTGCGCCCCGTGTTGACGGCCTCAACCTCGAGGCTGCCGGCGTGGAATACACCAAGCGCGGCATCAGCGTAGACGACAATATGCGCACCAACGTCCCCGGCATATACGCCATCGGCGATGTCAATGCGCGTATGATGCTCGCCCACGTAGCCACCTTCCAGGGACTGCGTGCGCTGAACACCATACAGGGCAAGGAGGACAGCATCCGCATGGATGTCGTCCCCTCGGCAGTGTTCACAGTGCCCGAATGTGGCATGGTAGGCCTTACCGCCGACCAGTGCAAGGAACGCGGCATGAAGGTACGCACAGGCCAGAGCTTCTTCCGCGCCAACGGCAAGGCGCTTGCCCTCGGCGAGTCTGAAGGCCTCTGCAAGCTCATCTTCACCGAGGAGGGGCTGCTCATAGGTGCTCACATCATGGGCGTGCAGGCGGCAGACCTTGCGCAGCAGTGCGCCGACATGATCAACGCCGGCTTCACCATAGAGCGGATGGAAGACGTCATCTTCGGACACCCCACAGTCTCCGAAGTCATCATGTCCGCCCTCCACGCCGTGAAATAACCCGAAGGTATTTATACCCCCAATACAAACGAAGGCGGGCCGTTCAGCCCGCCTTCGTTATTCTGATGTGCATTTTTTGCTTGCAGCTATTGTGAAATCGCGGGGAAATTGCTAATTTTGCAGTCGGATATAATTAATGCGCTTTCGGCAAATCATGTCGGAGAGATATTTGAAAAAACGTTTCATATAAAGTATGGGTTTTCTATGGATCAAGAGAAAGAAGAAGTTATAGTCGATGAATTTGGCGTTGAATACAGCGTTGACGGCACGCGGGTAATCAAAGCACCAGGTGGATTGTCAGGCCATTACAAGATAAAGCCCGGTACAAAGGTCATTTGTGAGGATGCGTTCTATTGGTGTGAGTCGCTTTTGAGCATCACGATTCCTGCATCTGTTGCGGAAATTTGCGGAAATCCGTTTCGTGGCTGTGCAGCTGAGTTGATAAACGAGTCCCCATATTTCACATACGAGGATTTTGTATTGTTCAGCAAGGAAAAAGACAAGATAATCGCGTTTAGGAAGGACGCAACTTCATATACTGTTCCTGACACTGTGACAAGTATCGGTAACGAAGCATTCTGTGATTGTTCATTGGAGAGCATTACAATTCCGGGTAGTGTGAAGAGTATCGGAGAAGGGGCTTTCGAGGATTCGGCACTGAAAAGCGTTGAGCTTCACAATGGCTTGATCCACATCGGCGATCATGCGTTTTGCAGTTGTTCATCGTTGACAAACATTGAGATACCAAGCAGTGTGACAAGCATTGGCCGTAGTGCATTCAGTTTTTGCGATTTACGGACAATCTCAATTCCAGAAGGCGTTAAAAGCATCGACTGCATTTCCTACTGCAAGTCTTTGGAGAGTATCAAAATACCCGATAGTGTTGCGAGCATCGGCTATGAGGCTTTTTTTTACTGCGAATCATTAAGAAACATTGTAATACCTGATAGCGTTACAAGCATTGGTGAATATGCATTTTCTGTCTGCAAGTCACTGGTGAGTATCACACTCCCTGACAGCGTTACGAGCATTGGAGATGGGGCTTTTGAAATGTGTGAATCATTAAAGGACATTGTAATTCCGCACGGCGTGACTCGGATAGGGGTTGGGGCGTTCTGGGGCTGCAAGTCTTTGGCGAGCATCACACTCCCCGACAAATTGGCGAGCATCGGCAGCGGCGTCTTTGATGAATGTGATGCACTGGCAAGCATTACAATTCCTGCCTCTGTTGTGGAAATTTGCGGAAACCCGTTTCATGGCAGTGCGGCTGAGTTGATAAACAAGTCTTCACATCTCGTATTTGAGGACGGTGTTATATTCAACAAGGCGAAGGACAAAATAATAGCATTCATGCGGCAGGATGCGACATCGTACATAATACCTGACAGTGTGACAAGCATCGGCGACTGGGCATTCTCGGATTGCAAATCGCTGGTGAGCGTAAAAATTCCGCACGGCGTGACTCAGATAGGGGTTGGGGCGTTCTGGGGCTGCAAGTCTTTGGCGAGCATCACACTCCCCGACAGCGTGACAAGCATCGGTGAACGTGCTTTTGAGTCATGTTCATCATTGGCAAACATCACGATCCCCGACAGTGTGACGAGTATCGGCGATCAGGCTTTCCGCGACTGTGGTTCAATAGAGGCTATAGCAATACCCCGTGGCGTTACAACCATTGGCTACGATATATTTAATCGCTGTGAGTCGTTGACAAAGGTTGATATTCCAAACAGCGTGACGCACATTGACGATGCTGCTTTTAGCGAGTGTGAATCATTAAAGGACATTGTATTGCCCGACAGTGTGACGAGTATCGG
>CAKUKR010000092.1 GCA_934663645.1 uncultured Muribaculaceae bacterium
GGGTCAGAAGGGGTAGCCGATGGCGAGGTGGAAGGCGAAGGCGTTCTTGAAGGGGATGTTGAAGTAGTGCTGCGAGCCGTTGTCATACGGCACGTGCAGCCCGTAGCCGAGGTCGCCGCGCACGACTATCATGCCGAGGTCCAAGCGCAGCCCCAGCCCGGTGCCGAGGGCGATGTCGCGCAGGAAGGTATTGGCTTTCAGTTGTCCGCCGGGGCGGTCGGGGTCGTCTTTAAGCAGCCAGATGTTGCCGGCATCGACAAACACCGCTCCGTGGAATATGCTGAACAGGGGGAAGCGGTATTCCACATTTGCCTCAAACTTGAACGTGCCTGTCTGGTCGAAATACCCGTTGACCAGTTCGGAAGGTGCGCGGTAGCTGCCGGGGCCTATGGAGCGGACTGTGAAGGCTCGTATGGAGTTTGCGCCGCCGGTGTAGAACTGGTGGGAGTAGGGTACTTCCGACGAGTTGCCGTAGGCGTGTTCTGCGCCGATGAACACCCGCGACACGAGCCAGTGGTCGGTGCGGCGTATCAGCCGGCGAGTGTAGACCACCTGAAACTCCCCCTTGACGAACTGCGAGAAGCGTGTGCCGAACAGTTTTTTCTCCCCCTTGACACCGCACAGGCTCCACAGCCCGGAGAATATGTTGCCGGCTTCGGTCACTTGCGCCTGTATGTTGATGCCGTTGATGCGCTCGCGCTCGAAGAAGCGGTCGTAGGTGTACTTGTAGTTCATCATGGGTATGAACTGGTTCTGGAAGCTGAGGGCGATGGCGGGGTTCTGCGCCATGGTGTTGTCAAATTCCTCGGTGGTGGAGAGGAGCTTGGTGTAGCTGAGTTCAAAGGGGGTGAAGCTGTTCTGGACGTGGCGGGAGTGGCGCCATTCGTATTTTATGCCCAGGTCGAACTGCGCCATCTTGAAGTATTTCGGGCGGTTCAGGATGCTTGCGCCGAGGGAGATGGTGGTCCAGTTGAGTTCGCGGCGAGACCGCCTGATGAAGTCAGGGGCGAGCAGGCGCGGGAACGCCAGCGATGTGTTGAGGCCGAACTCGTAGCTGTTGAACACCGAGGAGCGGTTCTTGCCGGTCTGCCATTCATAGTCGGCGTTTAAGCTGACGGAGAATTTCTCGCCGCCGCCGAACAGGTTGTTGTGCGAGATGTCAAGCACGAGTCCCGGACCGATGTAGCTGTTTGACTTGGAGGTGGCGTTCACCTCGAGCGAGGCTTCGAGCGGCCGGTCCATCTTGCAGGTTATCGCCACGTCGAGCGTCGGGTTGTCGCCGGTGTCTACGGGTACTGGCTGTATGGTGATGTTGCTGAATATGCCGAGGCGAGAGAGGCGTGTCTGTGTGCGGTCCATATCGCGGACGGAGAATACTTTCCCCTTGCGGAATGATATGCACGAGGGCACCATGTTGGGGCGCAGGCGTGCGGGGCGCATCACCACGAGTTCGCCGCGCTCTGTCTGCAGCGTGTCGGGCACTCCGGGGTGCCTCTTGCTGCTGCGCTGCACCACTGTCGTGACCTTGCCTGTTCGGAAACGCTTCATGGCGATGCCGGGGGTATTGTCTGCCATCTTCATTTTCAGCGCGATGCGGTGCGGGCGTATGGTGCTGTCGGCGAGAAACTCGATGTATTCGGGGCGGAAATAGTAGTAGCCTCGGTTGCGGAGGTTGTTGGCCATGCGTGTGCGGACAGCCTCAAGGCTGTCGGTGCAGAAACGCTCGCCAGCGGCGAGGTAAGGGTTCTTGCGAGCCAGCGAGTCGATGAAATGGTTTAGGAAGCTGTTGTCCTCGAGGTAGATGATTGAGTCTATGAGGTACGGCTCGTTGACCTGCACCGAATAGTTTATGCGTGCTTTCTTCTTGTTGCGCTTGTCATATTGCAGCTCGTATGAGGCCGACGAGCCGAAATACCCGTTGTTGTCGAGTATGTCCTCGATCATCTTGACCCGCACTTCCGGGCGCACGTCGCTGACGAGTACGGGCTGCGCCACGAGGCGGTCGTACAGCCATTTCTTCAGCCCGGTGGCTGAGTCGTTCCAGTTGTTGTATACCCACAGCCCGATAGGGAAGGGTGTGCGGGCGTAAGGCGACATGAACGGCATCGGGTTGTTGGGCTTGACGTTGACCACCTCCTTGATGTTCGATTCCATTTCCGAGGGGAGCTTCATGCCCTGCGGCGGCTTGATGCTGAACGAGTTGACGCCGGTGTAGAGGGTCTCGTTGCTGTCGAGGCGTTTTGTGGTCGAGCAGGAGCAGACTGCCGCGGCTGCGAACAGCACAAACAGCATCAGCGGCAGCATCATCCAGTGGCGGTATATGTGATGTCGGGTCATTCGCTTTCAGTTTTTTTGTCGGGGATGGTGTCTGCGGGCGCGGCTTCGGACTGTCGGGTCGAGTCGTTCTCGGCTTTGGGCTTGCGTTTGCCCCAGCGTATGCGGAAGAACCGCTTCAGGTCGCTCATCTTGCGCTTCATGACAAAGCCGACGCCCATTTCGGAGACTTCGCCCTCGAGTATGCTCTCGAAATCGTTGTGGCGGAACAGCTTGACGAGCATCGACATATTGTTGGTCTGCTTGAGCATGTACTCGAAAGCCACGTCGCTCAGCAGGTTTTGCGAGAAGTTCTCGTCGGCAGAGGCGTCGGTCGAGTAGTTTCCGCCCACGACTATCTTGAAACGGTTGTTGAACAGCGACTTGGAGACCTGATACGAATAGCTCATCGTCTGGTGGTTCTCGCCGTTGCGTGTCTGGTCATACTGGTTCACTCCGAAGCTCAGGTCCACGCCGCGAATGTTGTTAGCCGCCCACGAGTTGATTTGCGAGGTCAGGAACGAGTACAGTGCCGACTGCGCCAGGTTGTTGCTGTTGGTCTTGGTGTTCGGGCCAGTGTACTGCCCGTAGAGTATCATGTTCATGGCCTGTGTGGAGCGTTGCTCCGGGGTCATGGACTGCAGCTCGTTTTCGATGGTCATGTCGCCTTCGGCGTCGAGGTCAAAGGCGACTTTGGGGCTTTCGAGCGTGTTGGTGACGGCTAGCGACACGTTGAAGTTGACGAGGCGCGAGTTGCCGTTGTCCGACACGTTGACCTTCATGTCGTCGTATGCGTTTATGAACAGTATCGGGTTGAGCATCGGTCCGTTCCACTGTATGAAAGAGCCTTCACGCAGTGTGAACATCTTTTCGCCTACCACGGGTAGGGTATATCGGGCGTACCCGTCGCCGAGCATCAGCTGTCCGGTCAGGCGTATGTCGCCCATGTAGTTCTGGAAATAGTTGATTGTACCCGAGGGCGAGATCTGGACGCGGTTCGAGCCGGTGGGGGCGAGGTTGACGGTGACGCGCGTGCCTGGGGATACGGTCAGCCCGGCGCGTATGCGCATGTTCATAGACGATTCGGCTATTGAGTCTTGCTTGACGGCGGTGGTGTCGGCAAAGCTGACGAATTTCACCACGTCCGATTGCGTTTGCTGTGCCAGCGCGGCCTGGGAGTCTGCGAGCGTATAGTAAATGTCGCTGGTGTTGAGGACAGTCAGGTTGCCGCTGACGTCGAGGCGCGAGAGCGGCCCTTTGACCGTTGCGCCGAGGTTCATGAACAGCTTGCCGTACAGGTCGGCGCGAGAGCGGCGGTCGCTGTTGACCAGCTGGAAGTTGGAGGCCTGTGTGGAGAGGTCTACGCTGATGTCGGCGATGTCGGAGGCGTCGACATATCCGTCCAGTGTCAGCGGGTTGTCGTTTTGGCCGTGTATTTCGAAGTCGCGGAAATAGACCACGTTGTCAGTCACCTCGATAGGCGACGAGCCGAAGCGCAGGTCTGATTTCATCATAGTGATGTTTACGGCTGCATCCTGGAATGAGATATGTCCGTTCAGGCGCGGGGAGGTGAAGTCGCCGTTCATCTCCATTTGCCCGTTCAGGAAGCCTTTCATCTGCGCCACGTCCTTGCCGAGGAACGGGTTGATGAGCGTCAGCGGCAGCTGCGTCAGGGCCAGGTCAAACTTGTTGGGGTTGTCAGGCGAGGGCTCTTTGCGGACTATGCCGTCAAGGGTCATGACGCTCTTATCGTCGATAATGAGCGAGGTCTGGGCGCGGGTGTCGCCGTTCAGGTCGAGGTCTGCGTTGAAGCCGAGGGAGAAGTCTCCGGTCTTCTGGCGGTCATACTCAAATCCGGTCACGTCCATGCGCCCCTCGCCGGCAAACTGGTTGTCGCGGTATTTCAGCTTCATGTCAGCGTCGATGGTCGCCTTGAGCGGCGGCGCGGTGACGGCAAGGTTGAGGAAGTCCTGCACATGGATGTTCTTCATGTTGAGGTGCAGCGAGTTGCGGCCGTCGTCCTCATCATGGGTGTGTATGAGTATGCTGCTCTCGAGGCTCTGCGCCGTCAGGTTGGCGTCCACACGCTTTTCCGCCTCGTAGTAGTCGATGTGGTTGTCGGCGTTGAATGTCCACGGCATATAGGCGATAGTCGCCTTGAGCGGCGTGAAGTGCAGCGTCATGACCGAGTCCATCATCGCGGCGGTGAAACCGAGGCGGTAGCCCGTCGCGCCGCTGCTGTTGCGCTGGTTGAGCGACACCGACATACGGTTGCCGCCCACGTATCCGTTTATGTTGACCGAGGCGAACTCGGGCATGTTCTTGGGTGTGTTGCCTATATGCGTACGGTAGTCGAGCAGCGAGCCGCGCTGGCTGAGGCGCAGCGTCACGGTGTCGAGTTTCATGGACTCTGTGGCGATGTTGCGCACTCCGATGTCGCCGCGCAGCAGCGAGTCGGCGTTGCACAAGTCCATGTATACGGTGTCAACGGAGATGCCCTGCGGATGCAGCAGCCGCCCGAGTATTCCGCGAGGCCCGGCGTTCAGGTGCAGGTTGAAGTCGGGCATATCCTTTTGCAGGACAGCCATGTCGATGTTTTTGACGGCTATCTGCTTCTGCACGGCATCTGCCACGGCGGCAAGCTTGTCTGTGAGCGTCTTCAGTCCTGTCGGGCTTGAGAAGTCCATTGACACGCCGTCGGTGTCGAGGCGGCAGTCCACGAAATCCTCCGTAGCGGCGAGTGTGGCAGACACGCCGGCCGGCAGGTGGATGTACTGGTCGGGCATGTTCCAGTCTATGTTGTCCGCACGCAGCGTCAGGTCATACAGCCAGCGTTCCGGATTGGCAGTGCCTTGCAGGTAGATGTCGCCGTTGCCGTTTGACATCGTCTCGCTCATACCGAGGGCCTGGAGGTCGAGGTGCGCGATATTTGCGTGTATGTCGGCTGTGTAAGTGCCGCTGCTGTCAACGCTGCCCGAGCCGTTGACGAACAGCTGTGCGTCCGGGTCGCTGCTGTTCAGGTCGATGTCGAATATGCCGTCGTGGAGGGCGACCGTGCCGCCGATGCCGCTGTATGAATGGCTGCCGTAGTCGGCTCGTGTCACGTTGAGGGCGATGTCTGTCGCCGCCGAGGGGCGCGAGGGGTTGAAGCCGTTTCCGGTCGCGGAAAGCGTCGCAGTGACAGTACCCACGCCGAGCGAAGGCATTAAGTCGCCCACATTCAGCCCGCGTATGTCAACGTTGGCGGTGTACCGCTCTGCCGACAGGCTTACGCGCCCGCCGGCTGTCACGTCGCCCGCGCTTGACCTCATGTCGAAGTCTGCCGCGTATGTGTTGCCCTCTATCTTCGCCGAGCCGCTCACGTCAAACGCCGGTATGCGCACATCCTTGACCCCGGCGAGCCTCTGCGCCACGGCAGGGGAGACCAGCGATGCGCGGAAATCAACGTTGCCGCGCATCCTGTCAGGCTTCAGCGGGTTGACCACATTGCCGTGCGCCCGCAGTGACAGTATCCCAGGCAGCTGCGCGTCAAGCCTCCCGACGCGCAGCGAGGACAGTGTGCCGGAAGCGTCGAGCGTCAGCAGCAGGTTGCGTGCCGGCGAGAGCATGTTTGTGTATCTGCCCAGCGAGGGCATGAACATGCGCAGGTCGGCAAAGCCGATGTTTCCTTTCGCCTCGACGCTCATGGCGGCATCGGGCTTCATCTCCATGAGGGCAAAGGGGATGCTCGCCGTGGCAAGCAGCGTGGTGTTAGGGGTGTGCAGCTGCAGGTCTTGCATGCTCATGCCCACGGAGTCGATCATGAACAATCCGCTGCCGCCGAGCAGCTGGAGGCCGCAACGCTCACGCGCCATAAGCCGCGAGATAGGGACTCGCAGCGTCGATGACTGGTTGTAGAAGTCGTGCAGCGACACGCAAACATCGCTCAGGGAGAGATAGTTGGCGTCAAATCCGGGCATCGGCTTCGCCCCGGCGATGCCGTACAGCACATCGAAGCCGTCGAGCGAGATGCTGTCAGCCTGTATTGTCATCGGCGGCGACGGCGGCGAAACGGTGTCGATTGGCGCAGGGTGTGTGCGTATGTATTCAGCCGTAGGCGTCAGGTATGTGAATGCGCCCTTGTCCGCGCCGAGGTATTTCGCTTTTATGTCGTTGGTCCCAAGGTCTATTGAGGCATCAGTGAGCGTCAGCGCCTGCGAGCGGAAACTCAGCGTGTCAATCATCGGCAGCATCGACATGGCGAATGACACGTTCTCGAGCCGCAAGTCGCCGGCCTTGATTTTGAACGGCGTTGACGCGGCAGTGCTGTCAGGAGGGGTGATTTTCTTCTTCCACACGTCCATGTACAGCCTTACGTCGGCATCTCGCAGCCGCGCACGGTTCAGGTCGAGCGACATGGTCTTGAGGTCAAACGAACTGCGTCCGTCCACATCGAGCAGACCCGCGTCAACGGTCATGACGAGCGACGAGTCGGCAGAGACCATGCGGTAATACCCCTCCTTGAGGCGCAGCCCCTTGAGGCGAATGTCCTTGTCGAGCAGCGGGCGCAGCCGCACGTCGGCTATTACCGTCTTGGCACGCACCATCGTGTCGCCGCCGGCATCTATCACAAGCACGTCGTCGAGAGCCACATCCAGCGGAAACGACAGCCCGAAACGCCCTATGGAAATCTGCATGCCCGTAGCGTCAGAGGCTATGCGGCACGCCGCGTCCTTGAGCACCGACTGTATCGGCGGCAAGTATATCAGCACCGGCAGCAGCAGGATGAAAATGACGAAGCCCAGCAGTATTTTGAGCGGTATGCGCAGCCACGGCGGGCGTATCAGGTGACGCTTGCCGCGCCCCTTGGCACGGCAAGGCCCGGTAGCCGCCTCAGCAGCTACCGTCTGCTCGTCTGTATGTCGTTCCTGCGTGTCGTTCACGTGCGGAGGTTCAAATTGTTGTAATTCAGGCGCGAGGCAAACGCTCGCACCAACACTGCCGCCACAGCCACGCCGGCAATGTCGGCAGCGAAATCCAGCCAGTCGCCGCTGCGCCCCAGGTGCATGCACTGCTGCAACGCCTCGGTCAGCCCGCCCAGGGCGGCGCTTGCACCAGCTGCCACGGCGAGATGTACGCGCCGCGACTTCAACCCGCAACGGCGGCGGTCAATGATGACCGCAAGCGTCAGCGACAAGAACATCACGCCATGGACGACCTTGTCCTGGTGCGGAAACAGCCGCAGCTCGCTGTCGCCTAACGGCTTGGGGGCAAGCGTCAGCCACAGTATGGCAGCGGCAATGACCGCTGTCAAAGTATACGGGGGCATACCCCTCCACAACCTGCTGATGCTCCTGCTCCTGCTCACTGCGTAATTGGCTTAGGTATGCAAATTTAGGCATTTTCGCCGTCATCTGCAACACTCTGCACCAATTCAACGCATTTCCCGCGCCCCCGGTTGACCCTCAGCCTCGCAGCTGTCCTCGTCGATGCTTGATTATCCGGAAATTTCGTAACTTTGTACGCAAATC
>CAKUKR010000093.1 GCA_934663645.1 uncultured Muribaculaceae bacterium
TTCATACACGCATCCAGCTCCAAAGGCGTTGTCGTGTCGCGGCTGTCTAACCAATGGTATGCCAAGCGGCTGCTGATGTACGGCCGCGTTCCGGCTTTAGACAAGAATTGATGCGCCTTGTGCTGAGGTCAGCGGTTGTCGCCGGAGCCGTGGACGCGGTCGCGGCTGGCGCGTGACCGCGTCTTGACGAGGTTCATCTCGGCAATTTCTTCGAGTGTGTAGCCGAGGTCGCGGGCTGTGGCTGCAAGATACCACATCACGTCGCCTAATTCCTTGGCTATTTCGGACTTGACGGTTTCGTCGGTGAAGTTTCCGCCTTTGTCGCGGATGGTTTTCTTCACCTTGTCGGCGACTTCACCGGCTTCCCCTGCCAGCCCCAATGCGGGGTAGACTACTGGCAGGGTTTCGTAAATGGCAGTCCGCATTGCGCGGTCTTGGTATTCGTTCAGTTCCATGTCGAAATCGTTGTCAGTCCATGCGGTCGCGGTAGTCTTCGTATGTGTAGTGGCGCAGCAGCCGGGTCTTACCGTTGAGGCTTTGCAGCAGCACGTCGGGGTGCTGTATGCCGTTGAACATTGTCGTTTTGACGTTGGTGTAATGGTTCATGTCGAGCAGCGTCAGCCTGTCGCCGGCTTTCAGCGGCTTTGCAAATTTCCAGTCGCCTACGAAGTCCCCGCTCAGGCATGAATTTCCTCCGAGGCGGTATGTTATGCCGTCCGTCGCGTCGTCTGGCAATGCTTCCAGTATGTTCGGGCGATACGGCATCTCGAGGCAGTCGGGCATGTGGCACGCGAATGACGCATCGATGATTGCTGTGCGTATGCAGTCACGTTCGATGACATCGAGGACTGTAACCACGAGGTCGCCGGTCTGCCAGGTGAATGCGCTGCCGGGCTCCATGATTATGTTGAGGTGCGGATAGCGCTCTTTGAAGGAGTTGAGCGTCTTGACGAGGTGGTCGATGTCATATCCACGTCGTGTCATAAGGTGTCCACCGCCCATGTTGACCCATTTCACCTGCGGCAGCAGATGACCGTATTGCCGCGTGAATGCGTCGAGGACTTTCTCGAGGTCGTAGCTGGTCGATTCGCAGAGGGCGTGGAAGTGCAGCCCCTCGATGCCTTCGGGCAGCTTGTCGCCTATTGTGTCAGGGTTTTCGCCGAAACGGGAGCCGGGCATACAGGGGTTGTAAATGTCGGTTTCTATCACGCTGCATCGTGGGTTAACGCGCAGTCCGGCAGACACGTGCTTGCCATTAGCGTTGTGTTCTCTCACAGCTGCGGCATGGCGGCTGTATTGCGCCAGCGAGTTGAATGTGATGTGCGTGCAGCCGTCGAGGAACTGCGGGAATGTTTCGTCGGTATATACCGGGCAGTATGCGTGTACGTCGCCGCCGAGGTAGTCGAGCGACAGCCGCATCTCGTTGATAGACGAGGCGGTGGAGTCTTTGACGTACTCCGCGATTATTGGGAATGACTTCCAGAGGGCGTTGGCCTTGAACGCCATGATGATTTTCACGCCGGTGCGCTGCATCACGCCGGTTATTATCTCGAGGTTGCGGCGCAGACGCTCCTCATAGACTATGTAGTATGGAGTCTGATGTGTCATGGTATGATGAATTTGGCAAATTTCAGCAGGAGCTTCTTCTCGCCGGCTTCGCTGAAATTGACGTGTATGATATGGTTTGACGTTGACGTGTCGATTTGTGTTATGACCCCTTCGCCGAAGACGCTGTGGAATATCTTCATGTCGAGCGAAAGCTCTGATGCGTCATGCATAGTCATGTCGCCCTCCGGCTTGGGTTGGGTCGTGACCTGTTGTTTCTTTGCCGGCGAGGCAGCTTCGGTTTTAGCGAATGATGGGTATATGCTGCTGTTGCTGGATGAGCGGTATGTATTCTTTCGTGCGAATGACGAACCGTATGTCCCCTTGCCGGCGGTGAAGTGTAGGTACTGCTTGTCAATCTCCTTGATAAACCGCGACGGCTTGGAATAAACTATCTGCCCGTTGCGGAAGCGGCTTTGGGCGTATGAAATGGTGCATGTCTTTTCGGCTCGCGTTATGGCTACATACATCAGTCGGCGTTCCTCCTCGATGGCTTCTGGTATGCCGCCGGTCATGGCTGAAGGGAAAAGTTCCTCTTCGAGGCCGACTATGTAGACATGCTTGAATTCCAGGCCTTTGGCGGCGTGTACGGTCATGAGCGTCACTACGCCGCTCTTGTCAGTTATTTCACCGTCGGCATTGTCGCTGTCCTGGTCTGTGGCGAGCGATATTTCGGAGAGGAATGAATACATGTCCTCGTTGGTGTCGTTGTCGCGGGCTGTGTCAGCGAACTGCTTTGTGGCATTGAGCAACTCCGTGAGGTTTTCCTTTTGCGAAATGGTTTCGGGCGTGTTCTCGTAAGCGAGGGCGGCAATCAAGCCGGACCGGTTCATCACGAGCTGCGCCACGGAGTACGCATCGCTTCCCTCGCGGTTGTTGGCATCGACTATTTCACGGATTATGGCCGTGAAGTCTGCCAGTTTCCGCTGTGTTCCGCTGTGTGCTGTCACTCCGTATTTTTGCAGGTCGTTGAGTACGTCCCACACACTTGCGTTGTGCCGTGTCGCCGCCTCTTTCAGCTTGTCAATAGTAGTCTTGCCGATGCCGCGTTTAGGATAGTTTATGATGCGCAGCAATGCCTGGTCGTCGTCAGGGTTGACGGCGGTGCGGAAATAGCAGACGGCGTCTTTGATTTCCTTGCGCTGGTAGAACGACAGTCCTCCGTATATACGGTAAGCGATGTCGAGGTGGCGCAGTTCCTCTTCCAATGTGCGAGACTGCGCGTTTGTGCGGTAGAATATGGCGTAGTCGTTGTAGCTGTCATGGTTTGTAAGGCGCGATTCCATAATCCGGGAGGCGATGATGCGAGCCTCTTCGATGTCGGAATAAGTATTAATCACCTCGATAGGGTTGCCGACTTCGTTCTCGCTGTAAACGTTCTTCTTCACCTGCCGGTGGTTCTTCTTGATGAGCGAGCCGGCGGCATTGATTATGGTCTGTGTCGAGCGGTAGTTGCGTTCGAGCTTGAACACTTTCAGCCCTTTGAGCTGCTTTGACAGGTGAAGGATGTTGTCGATTTCCGCGCCACGGAATGAGTAGATGCTTTGCGCATCGTCGCCGACGACGCAGAGGTGACGGTCTTCGCCGCACATCTGCATGATAGCAAGGTGCTGGGCGAAGTTGGTGTCCTGATACTCGTCAACGAGAATGTATCGGAAGAACTTCTGGTAATATTTCGCTACGTCGGGGAAATCGCGGAGCAGTATGTTCATGTAGAGGAGAATGTCGTCGAAGTCCATGGCTTGCGCCAGTCGGCAACGGCGGCAATATGCCTCATATATCTTGCCGGTGAGAGGGCGGTTGGCCTGACGGTCGGCGTAATAGTAGTCGTTGTCTTGCAAGTATGCGTCGGGAGATACTAGGCGGTTCTTGGCATTTGAGATAACTGACTGGATGGTGTTGGGCCGGTAGGCCTTGTCGTCAAGGCACATCTCATTGATTATGCTTTTGATCAACGCACGGGAGTCGGCAGCGTCGTATATTGTGAAATTGTCCTTGAACCCGAGTTTGTCTGCGTGCAGGTGCAGGATTCGCAGGAATATGGAGTGGAATGTTCCCATCCAAATGCGGTTTGCCACGGAGAACCCAGCGACCGCAGCTATGCGCTCTTTCATCTCACGCGCAGCCTTGTTTGTAAATGTCAGAGCCATAAGCCTGTTTGGCTCATACCCGAGAGAGATGAGGTGAATGATCTTGTATGTCAAAACGCGGGTCTTGCCGCTGCCGGCACCGGCTATCACGAGCGACGGGCCGTCGTTGTAGACCACGGCTTCGCGCTGTTGCGGGTTCAGTTTGTCGAGGTAGTTGTAATCCGGTGTCGGGGCGTTGTACAGTGTCATGTCAGTTGCTGCTGAAGTCGGTTGCGATGTTGCGGTAGTCTGGTATTTGGGCTATGAAATGATAGTTGCCGTGGATGTAGTCTATCATGCAGCAGTAGTGCATTATACCGTTTGACACGACAAGGTAGCGTGCATGGAGAACCATGTTGTAACGGACTATCTGGTCAAACACGTCCTGCGTTATCTGTATGTGCGGAGCCTTGTATTCCACTATCATCAGCGGCTTTCCGCCCGCGCCGAACACGACCGTGTCGCAGCGTCGAGCGGTGTCGTTGAGCTCGATTTTCATCTCGTTGGCGATGACCGATTCGGGATAGTGCAGCCTCACCCTCATGAAATTCACGAAGTGCTGCCTGACGTATTCTTCGGGCGTGAGAACCACGTCCTTGTGGCGCAGCGGGTCATAGACCTTAACCGTGTCGCCATGGCGTGAGATGCGCATCTCGCACGGTGGCAGGTTCAACGGTGGCAGAGAGGGTGTGTTCTCATTCATGGACGGTGGAAGTCGATTGATGATTTCGGCGTGTATTGCGGGTCGAAAATGGTGTTCAGAATATCCGACAGGCGAAGTCCGCCTTTGAGGAAACACTCTTCCACCGTTGGCGTCCACTCTGCAATATAGTCGTATGAAATCTTTGTGCCTTTGGGTGTGGCTGCATATACCTGTGTGCATATGCGGTATGTCTCTTTTGCCCAGTCGTCTATGCTGCCCTGCATGAGTGTCTCGGCTCGTTGTGCCGGAAGCCGGTCTATCTGGTCAGCCCATTCCGTATAGCTCCATTTGTGTGCGCTTTCGGGGAGCATCGAGTCCCACAGCTTGTGTAGCGACACTTTGCGGTCGAAATACTTTACGGCCCACTTGTTGCCGCCCAGGTCAGTCTCGTGGCCGAGGTGCATGGGCTGGTGCAGGTCGCCGAGGAAATGCACTATCATCTTCAGAGCCAGTATGCGCTCGGAATGCGGCTGTTTGGGGTCGAGTATGATGCTGATTTCGCGGTTCAGCGCAGTGACGATGTTGCCGCGAGACAGGGTGGGGGCAGTTTCGTATGTCTGGTCAGCGTCGATGTTCTTGTAGTGCCAGGTTATGGAATAGATGTATTTCGGGGTGTGCGATGCATTGTCGAGCCAGTTGGCGTAATAGACTATTGACTTGCCGTCGAGCAATGAGTCAATTGCTGCGGCTGTGGCGGGTGTGAGGTGGCGTGAGGCTATTTCAGCCACCGTGTCATGACCTTTCTGTCCCCAGCCGAAAGCGGTGTTGACGCACGTTATTGCCAACACGGCTGATATAAGGAGATACTTGATGTGTTTCATTGTTGTGGATTGTATATAAGGTGGTTGGTCACAGTTTGATGAGGGTCATTTCGCAGCGGCTGCAATCGGTTTCGATGCGAAAACGGTTGTTGCCGTTGTCGATAGAGTAAGGCGGTCTTGCGTGTTTGTTGTCACGCAGGCACAACCCGGCCTGGCGCAAAATGCAGTGGCGCGATGTCATCACGCGGCTTCCGGTGAGGCTTTTGCGTGAGGCTTCAGCCGCTGGCTCTATGTCAGCCACGCCATGCTCTTTGAAGAATGATGCTGCTTTGCTGTTGGCGACGTTTGCACGGTAGTCCAGCCGTTTCGCCGGAAATGTGGTTTCCAAATTTTCCGCACTGCGGTACCGGAACGGATATGAAGCTGCCGCCGCTGTGTCGAGAGCCTTCAATCCTCGGCGGCGCAGGTCAGCAAGCTGCGAGTTTGGTATGAAGACTGTTTCACCGATGCTGTCGGTGAAATCTCGCAGCTGGTAAATTGTTCCGCCTGTTTTCTCGAACACGCCACGGCGGTTTTGCGGCTTTTGGGCAGTGTCGGTAGTGGGAGCGAAGCAAACGCGAGCAGACACGCCTCGCTCGTCTGCAAGCGTAAGCCCTTTTGCGTCAAGGCTCATCGACACTGCGATTTTGCGTACAGCAGTGTTTCGCGAGAGCATTTGCTCCCACTGAACATCATAGGTGCGGTGTAACGTAATCCCATGGGGTATGCGCTTGTTGCCGGCTGCGTATATCTTGCAGTTATCTACGCGATTGACGCGCACGCCTGTATATTGTCCGTTTTCAAACCAGCTGATGCCGTCGCCGTTGTTGAGTGATGCTGTATCGTGTATCACCTCGCCGAGTGACTTAGGTGTCAATGCTGAGGCAAGATCACTGTTGCGGCGGTTTGTCAGGCAGAAGTCCGTGTACCCCCGGTTGAAGCTCTTGGACGGGTTTGGAGTAAAAGAAATGTCCGACTTGCCGTATGAGCTGCGGCAATAGGACTGCGGATTATCCTCGATTATCCTGTCAAGGAGCTGACGGTAGTATGCAGTTATGTTCTTCACATACTTCACGTCTTTCAGCCGTCCCTCAATCTTGAATGAGGACACGCCGGCATTTACCATGTCTGCCAGCGATCGCGAGGCATTAAAGTCATGCATTGACAGAAGGTACTTGTCGCGCATGACAATTCTGCCAGTGCCGTCATAGAGCGTGTATGGCATACGGCATATTTGTGCGCACTCGCCCCGGTTTGCGCTTCGTCCTCCGCAGGCGAGCGAGGCATGGCAGCGACCTGAATAGCTGACACACAGTGCGCCGTGGATGAAACACTCCACAGGGACATTTACGGTATTGCATACCGTGCGTATCTCGTCGAGAGTCAGCTCACGTGCGAGTACCAACTGCGAGAAACCGGCATCTTGCAGGAAACGTGCCTTTTCTGGCGTGCTTATGTCGCACTGTGTGCTGGCGTGCAACTGTATCGGGGGAATGTCCATGCGCAATACTCCCATATCCTGAACTATTATGGCATCCACGCCAGCCCGGTACAAGTCAGAAATCAGCCGCTCGACGGTCTGCAGCTCATTCTCGTAGACTATTGTGTTCACAGTCACATAGATGCGTGCGCGATAGGGATGTGCAAACTCCACAAGTCCGCGTATGTCGTCCACTGAATTGCTTGCGGCACTGCGTGCGCCGTGGCTTGACGCACCGATGTAGACAGCGTCCGCGCCGTGGAGAATGGCTTGGCGTGCTGTTTCCGTATCGCGTGCCGGGGCAAGGAGTTCGAGCGGTCTTGGCTTCTGGCTGTTCATGCGTTGGAGGTTATCGCTTGTCTGGGTTTCCCTCGTAGAAGTTGACGAAAGCTCGGTTCACGAGCCGTATGCCGCCGGGGGTGGGGTAGTTGCCCGAGAAATACCAGTCGCCGGTGTGGTTTGGAATTGCGCGGTGCATACCTTCCAATGACTGGTATACTATCTGCACTTCGGCGTTTGTGCCTTCCGGGGTCAGCATCTCTGCTATTTTCTCGGAAATCTCCTCGTCGGTAAACGGCGCATAGATTTCCTTGACGCAATTTCGCATCTCCACTTTGGGCAGTTGTTCCTGCGCCTTGCACTGTTCATACACATGAGCGGTCACGTCCTCCATGCCGCGCTCTTTGAGCAGCTGTATAGCAGCGCGGAAGGCTATGAACTCGCCCATGCGCGACATGTCGATGCCGTAGCAGTCAGGGTATCGCACTTGCGGCGAACTCGACACGATTATGATTTTGCGAGGCTGAAGCCGGTCTAGTATTCGTATGATAGACTGTCGAAGAGTCGTGCCGCGCACGATGCTGTCGTCAATCACCACGAGTGTGTCAGTTCCCTTGCGGATAGTGCCGTATGTGATGTCATAGACGTGGGCGGCAAGGTCGTCGCGTGTCTCACCCTCGGCGATGAA
>CAKUKR010000094.1 GCA_934663645.1 uncultured Muribaculaceae bacterium
GCCGTGTCCGAAGGGTGGTAAGCGCAATTGGTTGATATATAATGACTTGATTGCGGACACGGCGTGCCGTGTCCGCTGTGTGACAAACGCAATTAATTGATTTGATGTGGTTTGCGTTGCGGACGCACGCAGGGTGCGTCCCTACATTGGCATCACAGTATCTTCATCGCGATGGCGGCGCACGCTTCAGCATCGGCGAGCGCGTGGTGGTGCTGGCGAAGGTCGTAGCCGCACAGCGCAGCTATCGTGTTGAGCCGGTAGTTGGGCGCGCCGCGAATCACACGCCGCGCTGCAATGAGGGTGCAAAAGAACGGGTAGTCAGGGTAGTCCATGCCGTAGCAGCGGAATACCGCCCGCAGGCATCCCTCGTCAAACATCTTGTTGTGCGCCACAAGCGGCAGTCCCTCGATAATTGGTTCTATTTCAGCCCATACCTCGGGAAATACGCGAGCATTTTCCGTGTCTGCCGCCGTCAGCCCGTGGATAGCCGTAAACCGGCGTATGTAGTAGTCTGGTTCGGGCTTGATGAGGGAATAGTATGTGTCGGCGACCGCGCCGCCGCGCACCGTCACCACGCCCACGCTGCATACGCTCGTTTGCTCATAGTTGGCGGTCTCGAAATCTATCGCTGCAAAATCTGTCATGTCAGTTATTCCATATTTATATTCGCGGTGTCCGCTGCGTCAAGGTAGGGGTGTGTCATAATAGATACACCCTCGCTTTTATGCGCAGCTGGGTAGGGACACGGCGTGCCGTGTCCGCTGTCAAGCTGCTGCATATCAAATAATTGCATTTGGCATCCTTCGGACACGGCACGCCGTGTCCCTACCTTGCCGCCCCAATCATACGCAGTCGCTGCTCTTCGGACGCTGGCGCGAGTTGCAAAGGTAATGAAAATTACGACGCACGACACTGATACTATGCGGAATAATTGTTAACTTTGCACTTGCTTTGGCGTGCTATGCCCTTGGCACTGTCCGCCGCACATTATGCACCGCATAAACAGACACCGACAATGATAACTCAGGACCAACTGAAAGAGATACAGGAGCGGCGTGATGCCCTCAACAAATACCTCGACATCGACACCAAGCGCATCGAAGTCGAGGAGGAAGAGCTCCGCACGCATGTCCCCGACTTCTGGGAGGACCAGAAGAAAGCCGAGGAGCAAATGCGCAAAATCAAGGGGCTGCACTACTGGATAGACGCTTACGAGGCTATCGACAAGCAGACCGGTGAGCTCGAACTCGCATTCGACTTCCTCAAGGAAGGTCTCGTGACCGAGGAGGAAATTGACGCGCAATACGCCGCGTTGCTTGGCGCCATAGAGCAGCTCGAGCTGCGCAATATGCTCCGCCGCGAAGAGGACAAGCTCGGCGTGGTGCTCAAAATCAATTCCGGCGCAGGGGGCACGGAGAGCCAGGACTGGGCGCAGATGCTCATGCGCCTCTACCTGCGCTGGGCGGAGAAACATGGCTACAAGACCTCGATAGCGCAGTTGCTCGAGGGCGACGATGCTGGCATCAAGTCTGTCACAATCAACATTGAGGGCGACTACGCTTACGGCTACCTGAAGAGCGAGAACGGTGTGCACCGCCTCGTCCGCGTCAGCCCCTACAACGCGCAGGGCAAGCGAATGACATCATTCGCCTCCGTCTTTGTCACACCCCTCGTTGACGACACCATCGAGATACACGTCGCGCCCGCCTGCGTGTCATGGGACACGTTCCGAAGCGGCGGCGCCGGCGGTCAGAACGTCAACAAGGTCGAGTCCGGAGTGCGTCTGCGCTACCAGTACAAAGACCCATACACCGGCGAGGAAGAGGAAATCCTAATCGAGAACACCGAAACCCGCGACCAGCCCAAGAACAAGGAAAACGCCATGCGCCAGCTCAAGTCAATCCTATACGAGAAAGAGCTGCAGCACCGCATGGCGGAACAGGCCAAGGTCGAGGCTGGCAAGAAGAAGATAGAGTGGGGCAGCCAGATACGCTCATACGTATTCGACGACCGCCGTGTCAAGGATCACCGCACAGGCTATCAGACATCAGACGTGAACGGCGTTATGGACGGCGACATCGACGACTTCATCAAGGCCTACCTTATGGAGTTTGCCGCCACCATGGACGAATAAGAGGGCAATCCCCAGCGAGGGCATGCCATCGCAAAGTAGGGACACGGCGTGCCGTGTCCGCCTACAAGTCGCTGCAAATTAAATAATTGTATTTGTCGCCCTTCGGACACGGCACGCCGTGTCCCTACTGTGACCGCACGAAATCCAATATAACACGAGAGGGACGCGCTGCGCCCCTCTCGCCGTATATGTGCTATGCGGTCACTGCCCCAAATACGGCTTGACCACGTCGATGCTCCATGCGTAGTTCAGGTTGGCTTGCGAGCCGTCGGCAAACGTCCCCGACGTGATGCCCACGACCTCGCCGTACTCGTTGATCAACGCGCCGCCGCTGCTGCCATGGTCTATCTGCACCGAAATCTGCATCATCGTCCGGGCGTTGTCGCGCCACTGTGACACCTTGCCGTCAGATAGCGTGTTCTCCAGCCCTCGAGGGCTGCCAATGGCATACACCGTCGCTCCGACCTTCGGTTTTTCCTGTGCTATCGGAATGTACTTGTTGCCCTTCACGTTGACGCGGAATAGGATGAAGTCGTTCTCCTCGTCGCAATGGATCACCTCCTCGACCTTGTAGACATTGTCATTTTTCGCAAGCTTGATTTGCTCCAGCCCCTGCCCGGTCCCGGCAAACACATGAAAGTTGCTGACAGCAAGACCTTCGCCATTGATGAAGAAGCCAGACCCTTGAAAACCGTTCACGCCGTCGCTGGTGTACACCATGAACACCGCGCTGTTGTACCGCTCGAAAATCTCCGTTCCATCCAGCTTGTGCCTCTCGCCGTTGTTTGCCGGCACATTTTGGTCGGCAACGTTTTCTGACACGGCTCTGTCATGTGTCGCGTCTTGCTGCTTGCTGCGGTTCTGTCCGGATTTCGTGGCACACGCGGAGATGCATATCGCAAGTGCCATAACCGCAGTAGAGATTGCAAATTTACTTGTTCTTGCTGTCATCGATTATGTTTTTAGGCAGTATGTGTATCAGGAAGCGCTGGTTGTTGCGCTCATTAGTCTTGTCTCTCATCGAGTGGGTGTTCAGCGTGCCGTCGCCGCTGCCAGACACCAGTATCTCGCAGTTTTTCCCGAACTTGATGCCCTCTTTGGCCCAAAAACGCATCAGTCCGAGAGCCCTGTCATAGCTGAGGCTGTAGTTGCCGGCAAAACCGTCTGCTGATGCCTGTCCCTCAATGATGAGGGCATAGTTGTTGTCGCTGTGCTTTTTCAGAAAGTCGCGGATTACGATGCCGGCTTCGCGCAGTTTCGGCAGTTGGCTTGGGTCTGTTATTTGGCTTATGTCTGATTTGCCGAGCGGATATTTCACGTCAATAGTCAACACGTACTTGCGGTAATCCTTGTTGTACTTGAAATATTCGCTTCGCCCCAACTCCATAGTTGAGTTCTCGATTTTCTTGATTTCAGCCAGCTGGGTTTCGGTAGCCTCCATACGCTTGTGCAACAAGACTATGACAAGGACGAACAGCACCAGCATGACGAAAAACAGGCTCGTCATAAGGTCTGAATAACTCGTCCAGAAAAACGATTCTTTCCGCTGTGCCATAATCAGTTGCCAGGGTTGTTTTGTGTCGTATTCGCCTGAATCTGCGGTTGTGCGGCATGAGCAGTTGTGTCGGGCTTTGTAGTGTCTTCTTGGGCTGCTTCCTCAACTGCTACGGCAGCTTCTGTGACTACTTCGACTGTGTCTGTTGTAGTATCGCTGTCAGATGCGGATTTGCTGAATGTTCCTGTTCCAGCGAGGATGCCGAACACTGCAGCGGTTAAGACAACGCCTGCGCCACCGCCGACAGCCCAAGGCTTCCAGTCCCATTTCTTGTTTCCGTCATCATCGCCGCCGCTGTTGTCTTCGTCAGTGTTGTTAACATCGGCCTTTTGCACCTTTCTTTGGCCGGATGGTGTGCCTGATGTGCCTCTGCGCAGTTCTTTGGCAAGAGCCTTGTTTGACTGCTCGATGCGCTCAATCAGCTTGTCCAGCTTGGCAGGTATGTCTGAGATTTCATCAAGCCTTTTGGCGAGCTGCGGAACTTCTTTCATCCTCTCGCTGAACTTTTCCCGAAGCTCTCTGGAAAGCTGCTCGAACTGCTCTGTTTCATTGGCGATGAATGACTTGAACTGCTTGCTCAGTTCATCAAACTGGTCGGTTATCGTCTTTACTTCATCTGATGTGAATTCGCTGATTTTTTTCATGGCACTCTTTAGAGTGTCGTCTGCATCTGCGGTCGTTTTCGTGATAGCACCGTTGTAGTCCCTGAAGAAATCCCGCATTTCTCGAAGGATGCCGTAGTTGTCGGAATCCTCTCGGAACATCTCTTCAAAGCGGTGGATGGCTTCGGTGTACCCTTGGATGTCAATCAAGTACTGGTTGAACTGCTCCAGCTTGTCGGTACATTGTTGCAGCTCTCTCAACACAGTGACATTGGCTTGTGCAGTTTTCATCATGTCCATGTCATGCACGGCTCTGATGACATCTGCCTGTATGGCATACGATTCGTTTACAGCTGCCAGTGCATTGCCGAGGTTGGCGGTGTTGTCCGCAAAAGTCCTGTTGAACTCGTTGAGGTTTTTCACCATGTTGTTCAGCGCCTGTGCAGTGTCGGTGGGGAGTTCCGGCAGCAGCTTCGACTGCATCCACGCCAGGAACGAGTTCTTGCCGTTCTCTTCAGCCAGTTTGCACTTCTTGAACGTGAATGTGTTTATTGTTGTCAGTGCGATGCCGCAGATTGAAGCCATCATTGCCCATGCCACGCCGTCGAGCAGCGGTTCTACTCCAGAAGCGATGGCGTTGTTGGTTGCGTCAGTGCTTGTGATGAAGTCGAGGTTCAACCCGAACAGGCCGATGATCACACCGACCATAGTGCCGGCAAGACCGAGGTAAAGAGGCACCGGTGTCTGCGAGGCTATCTCATTCTCGACAGAGTCGCAATGGCGGTCAACTGCATCCTTGAGCAACCCGAAATCGATGACCGATCCCTGGTTGAAGCCGAGATACTTGTTGATTGAATCCCGGATTGATGAGAATATCTCATTTCCCTCGCCATCGATGCCGTTGACAATGGTTGTGTTGGTGTTGCGAGTCAGCTCCCATGTCAGGTTCTGGGAGAAAATGTCGCGGAACATATTCATGCGCTTGCGGTTTTTCAAGTACACATAAATCTGACCGCATATTATCATAATGATTATAATGGGTACAAGAACGTGTAAGTCCATAGTTTATCTTTTGAATCGTACTACTGCTTTTTCGGTAATGCGCCAGCCTGAACCGTCACGCTCAGCCTTGCCCGGAGTGATGTCGGCATCTCGTGCTCCGTCTTTGTCGCCTTCGAATCTGACAGCCTCTTGGAGGTGTTCTGCTGATCGTAGTTTCTCCATGTTTTTTATCGGCCTGAAGATGGCTGTGTCGCCGGCGGTTTCACAAACATAGTTGCTGTATCCTTTTTCTTCGACATCGGAGGGATTCTCAAAACGACCGTTCCTCGTTTGCTCAAAATACACGGTTTTCGTCGGAGTTTTCGGGGCGTTGTCTGTTCTCCTCGGGTTGCTGTCGATTGGGGGTGGTGCCTGTCGTTGTGCATGCCGCTGTGGCTCTCTCGTTGCAGTCTTTAGCCGTGTCACTTCTGTTTGAAGTAATGCCAGCTTGTTTGAGGTTTCGCTCAGCTGCTTTCTTATACCGAAGAGTTCATTCTGAAGTTGAGTTGTCGCTGCAGATGTGTGTCGGCTGTTCTGCTGCAGCCTGTTTGTGTTGCCAGGGTTCCCGGCTCTCCCTCGGATGTCTGATTCTGTCAGTGCATCGTTATTTTGGTCTGACCGTTTTCTGCTAAGTATCACCGATATCGCAATCGAGATTACCGAAAACACTATTGCAAGTATTGCCATGATTTTGATGAAGCCAAATTCATCTTTTAGTTTTTCGTTCGCTTTTTCGAGTCCTTGTTTGTACTCGGACAGTTGACTTTCGAGGGTTTCTACCTTGCCACTCAGTTCTGACAGCAGGTGTTTCGTTTTCTCCAGCTCCTGTTCTGTGTCATCGGGGTCGTTGTCATGGTCTTCAACATGCTCTTCGTCGCTAGCCGCAACGACATTATCTTGGCCGGTTACCGGTTGTTCTGTTTGTGTCTCGGGCTTTTCTGGACTTCCGTCATTGCAGGAGGCCATGCTGGACATAGCCAGCATGAGCAATCCTGCAAACAGAAGTTTTGGTGTGATGTATTGTCTCATAGTCTTGTTTATTGAGCCTTCAATGAATCGTGTATCTCTTCAGAAATCGACTGAAGCACGCCCTTTATCGGGTAGAAGAAGAATGTTTCTTTTATGGGCTTGTCCTCATCGGTCTCCTCGAGCATGTGTTCGATGCCCTTGTTCATGAATGTGTCGATGTCTTTTTGTGAGACTTCTTTTGCGATTTTCATAGAGTTGCTGTCCACTCCAAAATAGTCGTCGAAGTCGAATTTTTTCGGCATCACGTTCAGAACAAAGTCAAAGAACTGCTTTACAGACTCCACTGCCCGTTTCAGATATCCGCTGTCGGCCTTAATTTCCTCGTAGGTTTCCGTGGCCACGCCGGAGTTGTCGCTGCGCATTACGATGACCTTGTCTCTGTCATCGCTGCTGGTGCCGTCAGCGATTATTCCGCCCTTGCAGGTGGATTCCTTGGAATTGGAGTTGTCATCCAGTCCTATGATGTCCAGCTCTTTGTCGTATTGGCGTTGCAATATCTCCTCAAACACCTTCTTGGTGTACTTTGCGAGGTCTTTGGTGTTTGCCGTTATGGCTCGGAGCACTTTGCTTCCGTTGCCGCTGAATGATATATGACGCGGCAGCTCAAGACCTTCACGCTTGATTATCTGCGCGATGTGGTACACTATTGCTGTATAGAAGATGATGAAGACGATTTTGAATTTGTCATCCTCTTGCAGAATGTGGTTAAGGTCGATTTGGTCGGGGGATATGCCAGCTTCTTTTATGATGGCATTGTCTTTTAGACTGAACAGGAAGGCTGCCATATCCGATGGTCTGCGGTCTTCCATTTTTTTGAACACTTCGACGATTTCGGCAATTCGGTTGTCCTCTTTTGCATTGTCTCCCAGCACTTTGAAGATTTGCGGTTTGAATGTGTCGATTATGCCGTTGTCCAGAGTGTTTGCCAGCGAATCTTCAAACAGCGTGTTTCCCGCGAAGCGGAATGAAGTGACGCGGACAATCTCCTTGTTTTTTGCAAATGCTATATCGGTTGTCCCTCCTCCGATGTCAACATTTACAAGGTTCGTTGCTCTTGCGTTGCTGCTGAAGAAATACTGTATAGGAGCTGAGGACTCGGAGATGCTGTTGGTTGCGCCGTTTGCGCCGAAATATTCGGCGTAAGCCTTGTCCCATATTGCCTTCATGCGGTTCAGTCTTCGTGGCGCCATGCTTATCGGGTAGAACCATGTTATCTTGGTCTTCTGGAGGTTGCCGTCGTTGAGAAGCACCTTGTACCGCAGCATAAGCATGATGCATCTGATGTA
>CAKUKR010000095.1 GCA_934663645.1 uncultured Muribaculaceae bacterium
GGTTCTTCGTTATTCGGCGAAAAATTAGTAATTTCGCATTTCAAACTACACCATGGACAATCAGCCTAAGAGAATATCCATACTCGGCAGCACCGGGAGCATCGGGACGCAGACGCTGGACATCATTGCGGACAACCCGTCGCTGTTCCGTGCCGAGATACTGACTGCCAACCGCAACGCGGAGCTGGTGTGCCGTCAGGCCCGTCAGTTCCGTCCGCGCATGGTCGTCATGGCAGACGATGAGGCGTACCGCCGAGTGAGTGACGACCTGTTCGGCACGAGCATCGAGGTGCGCGGCGGCGCTGATGCAGTCACCGAAGCGGCTGCAGCAGATGATGCGGACACTGTCGTCACCGCGCTTGTCGGCTACAGCGGCCTTGTCCCCACACTTGCTGCCATAGATGCCGGCAAGACTGTTGCCCTCGCCAACAAGGAGACACTCGTCGTGGGCGGCGAAATCGTCAACAGTCACCTGTCCTGCTCCAAATCGCGCATACTCCCCGTTGACAGCGAGCACTCTGCCATATTCCAGTGCCTCAACGGCGAGCGCACCCGCGAGGCCTCGCGCATCATACTCACCGCAAGCGGCGGCCCGTTCCGCACCCTGACTGCGGAGGAGCTGGAATGCGTCACTGTGGAACAGGCTCTGCGCAACCCCAACTGGGACATGGGTGCGAAAGTGACCATCGACTCGGCGTCGATGATGAACAAGGGGTTTGAGATGATTGAGGCTCATTGGCTCTTCGGCTGCCCGACGGACTGCATCGACATCGTGGTGCACCCGCAGTCGGTCATACACTCCATGGTTGAGTTCCATGACGGCTCGGTAATGGCGCAGATGGCTGTACCCGACATGCACCTGCCTATACAGTACGCGCTCGGGTGGCCCGACCGCTTGCCGGCACACCGCATGGAGCGGCTGTCGCTGTCGCGCTACGGCACTCTCACGTTTGAAGAGCCGGACAGGCGGAAATTCCCCCTGCTGCAATACGCCTTTGACGCTATCGCAGCCGGAGGCAACAAGCCGTGCGTGCTCAACGCTGCCAACGAGATAGCCGTAGCTGCGTTTCTGCGCGGCGAGATACGGTTTACAGAGATGCCGGAAGTGGTTGCGCAGACCATGGCGGAAGAGGTTTTCATGCCGAGCATAACCCTCGGCGACCTGGTGCAGTCCAACAAGTCGGCACGCGCTCGCGCCGCAGAAATCGTCAAAAGAATACACAACAAGTAAATACACACACAACATCCCCGCACATTAATGGAGACATTCCTGATCAAAGCAGCACAACTCATCCTCGCCTTTGCCATCCTTGTGATAATCCACGAGTTCGGGCATTTCCTATTTGCCCGCATCTTCGGCATCAAGGTCGAGAAGTTCTACATATTCTTCAATCCCTGGTTCTCGATAGTCAAATGGTTTCCGAAGCGGTACATCGGCATTTTCAACAAGAAGAAAAAGCTGTCGCAATACCGTGAGGAGGACGATGACACACCGGAAAAGAAGTCATTCTGGGGCAATACGGAATACGGCCTCGGCTGGCTTCCGCTGGGCGGCTACTGCAAGATAGCCGGCATGATAGACGAGTCAATGGACACGGAGCAGATGAAATCTCCGCCCAAGGACTGGGAGTTCCGCAGCAAGCCGGCATGGCAGCGGCTGTTGGTGATGGTGGCTGGCGTATTGTTCAACTTTATCCTCGCCATTGTCATCTACGCGGGCATCGTCTTTGTCGAGGGAGAGCAGTTTGTGCCGTTCAATGAGGCAAAAATGGGCATGGTATACTCGCCTGCAGCCCAGAGAGTCGGTTTCTGTGACGGTGATGTTCCGCTGGCTGCCGACGGCAAGGCTCTCGACGACCCGAACAAGGCGACCATTTCCATGGTGCAGGCATCGGAGGTGACGGTGCTGCGCGGCGGCAAGGACACCGTCAAAATCAAGATACCCGAGAGATTAATCTTCCGCCTTGACGAGGAGATGAAAGCGGGCAAGACCAACATCAACTTCATGACATACCGCCTCCCGGTGCGTGTGACACAAGTCGTTACTGGCGAGGGAGCAGCCAAAGGGGGCTTGATGACAGGCGACAGGATAGTAGCCGTTGACACGACTGCCACGCCGTCGCTCGACCGCTTCTTCCCCGCACTCGAAGGCAAGGGAGGCAAGGATGTGACGCTTACCATATTGCGTGCTGACAACGACACAGTCCGTACCAAAGTCCACCTGAACGATGCGGCCAAGATGGGCATCGGTCTCGAAATCGACCCCGCAGAGTTCTTCAAGTCGGAAAAGATAAGCTACAACATTTTCCAATCCATACCGCGTGGCATCGAGCTCGGCGTGAACCGCCTGACTTCATACGTTTCCTCAATGAAGCTGATTTTTACCAAGGAGGGGGCGACAAGCATCGGCGGTTTCGGCGCGATAGGCAGCATCTTCCCTGAAACGTGGAACTGGCTGGCGTTCTGGAATATAGCCGCGTTCCTGTCGGTGGCTCTCGCATTCATGAATATACTGCCGATACCGGCGCTCGATGGCGGACACGTCCTCTTCCTGCTCTATGAGGTGGTATTCCGCCGCAAGCCGAGCGACAAGTTTCTCGAATATGCGCAATGGGTGGGCATGATACTGCTGCTGGGACTGCTCATCTACGCCAACGGCATGGACATAATCCGCCTGTTCAAATAACCTCTCAACGACACACAAGACCATGGCATACAAGGATATAGTACTCAAGAAAGGAAAGGACGAATCGCTGCGGCGTTTCCACCCGTGGGTTTTCTCCGGAGCTGTCGCCCGCATGGACGACGGCATCGAGGAGGGCGACCGCGTGCGTGTGGTGACTGCCGAGGGCGAGACCATCGGCATCGGGCATTTCCAGATAGGGAGCATCACCGTGCGCATGCTCCAGTTCGGAGAGGGGGACATCGCCGCCGACTTCTATGCGCGGCGGCTGCGTGATGCTTTCGCGCTGCGCTGCTCGCTGGGGCTGATGCGCGAGGACAACAACTGCTACCGTCTCGTGCACGGCGAGGGGGATTTCCTGCCGGGTCTCATCATTGACATCTACGGCGACACCGCCGTAATGCAAGCCCATTCGCCGGGCATGCACTTCGACCGCATGGCTATCGCTGACGCACTCACGGAACTCGACGGCGCGGGGGTACGCAATGTATACTACAAGAGCGAGACTACGCTCCCCTACAAGGCGCACCTCGACCCGCAAAACGACTATATCGTGGGCAAATATGACGGCTGCATCGCAGTCGAGAACGGGCTGCGCTTCAACATCGACTGGCTGCGCGGACAGAAAACCGGCTTCTTCATAGACCAGCGCGACAACCGCAGCCTGCTCGAGAGCTTCTCCAAAGGGCGCAACGTGCTTAACATGTTCTGCTACACAGGCGGGTTCTCCGTATATGCCATGCGCGGAGGCGCACTGAAAGTGGACTCGGTGGACTCGTCAGCCAAGGCGGCTGCGCTCACCGACGCGAATGTGGAGGCCAACTTCCCCGGCGATACGCGCCACACCACACACGCCGTTGACGCATTCAAGTATCTCGCTGACATGCCCGCCGGCGCCTACGACCTCATCATCCTCGACCCGCCGGCGTTTGCCAAGCACCGCTCTGCCATCAAGCGCGGGCTGATAGGCTACCGCCGGCTGAACGCCAAGGCTTTCGAGAAGATAAGCCCCGGCGGCATCCTCTTCACCTTCTCATGCTCACAGGCCGTCACACGCGAGCAGTTCCGCCTCGCGGTGTTCAGCGCGGCAGCGCAGTCGCGTCGCCATGTGCGCATACTCCACCAGCTGTCACAGCCGGCCGACCACCCTATCGACATCTGCCACCCCGAGGGGGAATACCTCAAGGGGCTTGTCCTCTACGTCGAGTGACAGACGCAACCGCAAGAAACACAACACATAACATATAAAAATCAAATTCATGAACAAACTTATTCCGACCATGATTCTGGGTTCTTGCATGACCCTGAGTCTCCACGCAGTCGAGAACAAGGATTTCAATTACCACGTTGACCGGTTCGCCGATATCGAGGTGCTCCGCTACGAGGTGCCTGACTTCAACAGCCTCTCACTGCAACAGAAAACGATGCTCTACTACCTCTCGCAGGCAGCACAAGCCGGCCGCGACATCATCTGGGACCAGCACGGCAAGTACAACCTGCAGATACGTCGCGTGCTCGAGGCCATCTACACCTCGTACAACGGCGACAAGAACTCCGCAGACTTCAAGGCCTTCGAGAAATACCTCAAGCAGGTATGGTTCGGCAACGGCATCTACCACCACTATTCTACCGACAAGTTCACCCCCGAGTTCTCCAAGGAGTTCTTCATCGCGCAGGTGAAGGCTCTTCCGGACGACAAGCTGCACCTCTGCTGCAAGCAGACACGCGAGCAGCTCATCGAGACGCTCGTCCCCGTAATCTTCGACCCCACAATCCTCGCTAAGGGCGTGAACCAGGACGGCACACAGGACGTTGTAGCCACCTCTGCCTTCAACCTCTACGAGGGTGTGACACAGCAGGAAGTGGAAGACTACTACGCGAAAATCAAAGACCCCAACGACCCGACCCCCATATCATACGGCCTGAACGCCAAGGTGGTCAAGAAGGACGGCAAGGTGGTCGAGGAGAAATATCACCTCACAGGCCTCTACGGCCCGGCTATCGCGCAAATCATCTACTGGCTTGACATGGCCAAGAACGTGGCTGAAAACGATGCGCAACGCCAGTACATCACCAAGCTCATCGACTTCTATGTGACCGGCGACCTCAAGCTCTTTGACGAGTACTCGATACTTTGGGCAGAGGACACCAAGAGCGACATCGACTTCGTGAACGGCTTCATCGAGAGCTACGGCGACCCCCTCGGCATGACCGGCTCTTGGGAGTCATACGTCAACTTCAAGAATGCCAAGTCGTCAGCCCGCACAGAGACCATCTCAAGCAACGCGCAGTGGTTTGAAGACCACTCTCCCGTTGACCCGCGCTTCCGCAAGCCGCACGTCAAGGGCGTTTCAGCCAAGGTCATCACCGCTGCTATGCTCGCCGGCGACGCATACCCCTCTACGGCTATCGGCATCAACCTGCCCAACGCCAACTGGATACGCGCTGCTCACGGCTCCAAGTCGGTGACTCTCGAGAACATCACCGAGGCTTACGAAATGGCTTCGCACGGCAACGGCTTCAACGAGGAGTTCGTAATCGACGAGCCGACACGCAAGCTCATGGAGGACTACCTCTACATCACCGACATGCTCCACACTGACCTGCACGAGTGCCTCGGCCACGCTTCAGGCCAGCTCATGCCCGGCGTTGACCCCGATGCCCTCAAGGAGAACGGCTCGGCCCTCGAAGAGGCTCGCGCCGACCTGTTTGCGCTCTACTACCTCGCCGACCCGAAACTAATCGAGCTCGGCATACTCGACAACCCCGACGCTTACAAGGCCGAGTACTACAAGTATATGCTCAACGGCCTCATGACGCAGCTCAACCGCATCGAGCCAGGCAAGGACATCGAGGAGGCCCACATGCGTAACCGCCAGCTCATCGCGCGCTATATCCTCGACAAGGGCAAGAAGGACAAAGTGGTCGAACTCGTCAAGAAGAAAGGCAAGACTTTCGTCAAGATAAACGACTACAAGAAGATGCGCTCGCTCATCGCTGACCTCCTCGCCGAAATACAGCGCATCAAGAGCGAAGGCGACTACAAGGCCGGCAACGACCTCATCAACAAGTATGCCGTCAAGGTTGACCCCAAACTCCACAAGGAGGTCCTCGAGCGCATACAGAAGCTAAACATCCCGCCATACCGCGGGTTTGTAAACCCGAGATACAACGTCACTTACGACGCTAACGGCAACATCACCGACATCACCCTCGACTATACCGAGAGCTATGTTGACCAGATGCTCCGCCTCAGCCGCGACTTCTCAACCCTCAAGTAAGCGAACACACGTTTCACCCGATACAAAAGTCCTTGGGGCATGACCGCCCCGGGGACTTTTGGCAAATAACAGCATGACATGACTGACACTGAACTGAACGAGACGCTGCGCGGCATCAAGCAGCAGTTTTTCGCATACCGCAACGGCATCCTCGCCGAGCAGCTGCGTGCCGCCGGCTCGCCCTGCCAGGTAATATTCGGGCTTAACGTGCCGCAGATAGCGGCCATAGCCCGGCAGCTCACACCCTCCGCAGAACTTGCCGAGGCATTGTGGGCAGACCGTAATGTGCGCGAATCGCGGCTGTTGGCGTGCTACCTGTTCCCTCGAGACACAGACGCTGCACGCGCCGAGCAGCTGATGCTAGAGGTGCAGACTCCCGAGGAGGGGGACATGCTATGTTTCAGGCTGCTGAAACACTTGCCCGTGGCGCGGCTGTTGGCCGGCAAATACGCCTCCAGTAGTGACGTCCTGACCGCCTACACAGCCCGCTCGCTCACCCGTCACCTCGAATGACCCGAAACAAACGCAGGGAGAACCGTCGCCGGCTCTCCCTGTGAATTTCCATTATAAACTATATCTAACCAAACTAACCTGAGATTTCCCTTCTCACGAAGAGTACTCTTACCAATTGCTTTACCTATACAACGCCCCAGCCCCGAAATAGTTTGCACCGCCTCTAAACCGGCTCAACATCCTCCAGCTGTCTGATAATATCAATCAGTCGGTGGTCGTTAATTTTCAGTTTTTCTATGAGGTCGATCGGCGACTCAAACGTCTTGATAATATTTGAGTCGGGAGAACTGATTAGGGCAGTATTATCGTCATATCGTAAACGGTATGTCTTTCCTCGATAAGAAAAACGCACATCATAGCCCAACACTGCAAAATCATAGAACAGCACACCCTCGGCTGTGGTTTTGTACCCCTCATGAGCAGAACCGTACAAGTTCCGATTAGGCGGGTATTTCACATTGTACGGATGACCATACAGGTCATAGCCTACATATTTTCTCGGATCATTTCCGGCAGTTATATCAGTTTTCATATTTGCGTAACTTCTCAGAATTGCCTTCGGCTGAGATAGACATCTTTAATGCGACTTAAAGACTCGACTAAGCAATTGGTGTTTCGCTTGTATTCGTCTATAATTATATCATAGCCCTTGTCGGATTTGCACACGAAATTCCAAAACTTGCTGCTTATAAGCAGTTCGTCTTCTGCAAAGAATTGACATACCCGACCTTGCTTCCAAGGCTTGCCTTCGCCATAGCGATTGTATGCCGTAGCAAAGTGAGGATGCGGCACTTGATTTTTGGCTGAAACTACTGGGCGGAAACATGGCTTGTTGCACAGGTGCGGGGTTTTGAGTAATTTTGCACTGCTTTTCAGGCAGCGCAGATGCCTGAGCCAACCATA
>CAKUKR010000096.1 GCA_934663645.1 uncultured Muribaculaceae bacterium
GTCTTGCCTTTGCAGACTTTCTCGATGAAGTTGGCGGGCTTGTTCTTGATTTGGTTTATCAAGTCCTCGAAATGGCGCGTGTTGACCCGCAGGTCGCGGAAGCCGACGAGTGTGCGGCGTGTGATGCGCTGCGCCATCGGGGTCTTGCAGACGACGAAGATGTTCTCCCTCACGGTCTTTGCCCATACCGCCCATTCGTCCTCGACTGTCTCGACGGAGGTGAGTTCGTCGCGTAGGCGGGCGCGGTATGTGGAGTATGCCATGTAGAGGGGGTACAGGCCGGTCTTGGAGTTGATTTCGAGGATGCGCGTGTCGGGGTTGAACACGTCGGCTGTCACCTTGCCACGGTCAACGAAGCGCGGCTCGGCGAGCGTTTCCTTGAAGTCCTTGTCGAGGAAGCAGTATCCGCCGAGCGTGTCGGAGATGTGCATGTTGACTACGCGCCATGGCGTCAGCACTGTCTCCTTGTCGGGGTTGCGGAATGTGGCGAACAGCTGCGTGATGCGCTCTATGCGCTGCTCTATCGAGAGGCGGTCGGCGGAACGCACCATTTCGCGTATGCGCTTGGCTGCGGCAGCGAACACGTCCGGGTCGTAGTACTTGCGGAAGGCGTTGAACCGCTGCTTTGAGACGCCGCGAGGCATGAACTCTTCCCACGACAGCGGGTCGATGAGCGAGGCGAAGTTGTCGATGGTGATTTCCTCTTTTTCGTCGTCGATGTCCGCGCCGTATATCATCAGCGGCATACGGATGCTTATGCCGCGCAGTATGGAGATTGCGTCCTGCTTGACTTTCTTCTTTTTCTTCAGTTCCTCGAGGCGGCGTTTCTCCTCTTCGGTCAGGTCGCGTTTTTTCTTCTTTTCGAGGCGTTCCTTCTCTTCATATTCCTCGTTGGTCAGCCCCTGGTCGTTGACGGTTATGTCGTTGGCACGCGCCATTGCCTTTGTCTTGCCGATGATGCCCTTTAGTTCGTCAAACTCGCGGATGTCAACGTCGGTCAGGCGCATCAGGTTGTCGTTGTACAGGTATCCGTCTTCAAACCCGTTGTTGACGACCCTCTCGATGTAAACCTTCTTGAGCTGGCGCAGCAGCGTGTCTACGCTCATCCTTTCGCGCATCTGGGAGCCGTCGCAGCTTATCACGGGGCAGAAGTTGAGGAACTCGGCCATCGCTTGGCGGTCGCTGTCCGTAGTCTTGCCGGCGCGTGTCGAGATTTTCGCGGTCTCGGCGAGTACTTTCAGGGTGCGGTCGGGGGCGAAGTCGAACACGTAGCACTGCTCCTTGACACGTCCGTTGATGGTTGCGGGCGACTGGACGCGGAATATGGTCTGCATATAGCTTGCGGCAGCGGTGTTGAACGAGCCGGAGAGCATCAGCACGGCAGTCCATTCGGGCACAGTCACGCCGGTGGTGAGCCGTCCGCAGGAGAGGGTTATGGTGCGTGTCTCGTCGGGGTCGCCGCCGATTTTGGAGCGCAGCAGCTGCAGGGCCTTGGCGTTCTCCTCCTCTGTCGGGTCGCCGTCGCCTGCCACGTTGACCACGGTGAAGTGCTGGAACACCGGGTGAGCCTCGAGCATGCGCTGCAGCGCGAGCGCGGCTTTCACCCCCGGCACCATCCACAGGGTGTGGCGGAATGTGTCGCGGTACTTGTCGCAGGAGAAGGGGTATGCGCTATGCTCGTCGGGCTTGCAGAGCAGGTTGAGGAAGGCGGCAACGTCCTTTTCATGGACGAACCGGCCGGCATCGTTGACGCGGAAGAACTCGCGGAAGTTGAACGCCACGTCCACGTCGGCGTAGTCGCGCAGCAGTCGTCCGAGGTCGTAGGTGTATATGTTCATAGCCGGCAGCCCGGCATACGGGTTGTGGTCGCCGAAATGCGTCTTGTCCCAGTCGGCCTTGGCGCGTTGCTCCATGACATAGTCCCAGGTGAATATTTCGTCCTCCTTGAACTGGTCGTTTCCCAGCAGGTTGAACGGTGTGCCGGAGAGCGAGAGCACTTTGGTCTCGGGCTTTTTCAGTTCCTTGATTACGCTTTGCCCCAGTTCGGTCTGCGTGCCCTCGTGAGCCTCGTCGATGATGATGAAGTCCCACTGCGTGGAGAAAATCTCGTGGTTCTTGTCAAACTTGCCGCCTACGGCCTCCGAGCCGCGCATGTCTTGCATGGAGACGAAGTATACGTAGTGCATTGATGTGTCGGCACGCATTGCCGCTTCGAGCGATGCCAGAGAGTCGCCCAGGTTTCGCGAGCCGTAGCGGAAGTCATCACGGTCGTAGAATATCTTTTGGAAGTCTTCGTACCAGCCGTCGTCCACCACCGGGCGGTGGGTGAGGATGAGCGTGCGGCGGAAGCCCAGTTCGCGTACTGTCTGCAATGCGCTTACGGTCTTGCCGAAACGCATCTTGGCGTTCCACAGCATCTGGTTGCCCTTTTTGAACCTCGCTATGGTTTTCGCCACGGCGTCTTTCTGCTCGTCGCGCAGGACGATGGGGCTGCGTCCCTGTGAAATCTCCGTGTTGAGCAGCGACTTGCGCCCCTCGCGGACAGCGCGGATGGCGTTCTTGGCGGTTTCGAGGTCGGTCTCAAACCATTCATTGCCGAAATTCGCGCCCTCGTGGCGGCGTATTCCGCTACGCAGCAGCACGTCATGCACCTCCTTGTCGTTGAACGACTTCACTTTGCGTCCGCTGAGGTAAATAGTCGTCTCGGTATGTATGAGTTCATAATTGATGCCGGCGGTCTTGGTGTAGCTGTTTATGCGCTCGCGGGCCGCATGCTTGAGGATGCTAGAGTTCGGCTTCAGGTCAGAGACGTTGCTTCCGTCGGGGATTGAGGCCTCGCCGATTTTCAGGCATCCGGCGTGTGCGCTGTCGTTGATGCGCATCACATAGATGAGTTTCGGTGTCAGTGTCGATTCAAATGTCATGGTCTTTTTGTTTTGGGAGTCAGCGGGATATTGATTTGACGAACGGTTCTACCTGTTTCTCTCGCGGCGACTTGCGCCAATCGCGTATCAGGCATTGTATGCCGTTGTGAGCGTGTATGTCGCCTGTGCGGCACCCCTCGCAGGGGCGTGTTATCACCTCGTCGCCGAACAGCCCGCTTTCCACGCGGGGCTGGCCGCACGTGCCTGGTATTACGCCGCGCAGCCCGTCCATTTGCCACACGTTCCACGAGATGATGTATGCAATGTTTTTGAGCGACTTGTCGAGCGGGTCGCGCCCGAACTGGCGGCGGTAGTATTCCATGAATGTGTACAGAAGCGTCTCGCGTGCTATGAGGAGGCTGTCGCCTTGCCACTCGTATGCGTAAGTGCTTTTGTAGGCAGTCTGTGCAGCATCGAGCCATTCGCCGGAGGTGCGGCAGTTTTCGGAGACTACACGCAGCTTGCGGTCGATGATGCCGATGCGCCGCTCGAGCGGTATGTACTCGCCGGTCACGGTGTCGTACCGCGAGGCTAGGTAGGGCGCTTCGCCGCAGGTGATCTCGAGGCGTGTGTCGCGCACATAGTCCAGCCACGTCTTCCCCTCGGGGAAAGTGACGGCGGCGGTGTTGACAGCCCATGTATGGTCTGGCAGCTCGGTGTTGAAAACGCCCTCGCGCCCGAACCACGCTGCGTCTATCAGGTTGTTCTGCGCATTGCATATCCACGACGGGGTGAACACCTCCGCCTTGTCGCGGGAGCGGGCGGTCTGCGTGTCGCGGTCCTTGCAGACACGCGGCTGCACCACGTCGCCGTACTTGCCGGTGATGTTTTCGGGCAGTATCTCGTCGCCGTACTGGAAGCCCTCGCCTAACGGCGCATAATCGGCTGTCGCCCAGAATATGTTGCAGTCGCGGCCTTTCACCCGGCTCATGGTGTGGTCCTTGAGCAGGGCGGCGAGCAATTCCGGCGAGCGGGCGAGGATTTTGTCCTCGCGTATGTCGATAGTCTGTTCCGCCATATCTGATTGGTCAAATTCCATTATTCGGACAGGTTGACGATGGTCTCGCGGTGTTCCATGTCGAATACTGTTGCGTTGGGGAGGGAACTTAGCACGAAGGGGGAGTGCGTGGTGACGATAACTGTATGTTGGGGAACAGTTCGGTCAGCAACGGCAGCACTGTTTTCTGAAGCTGCAAGTGAAGGTGTGTCTCTATTTCGTCAATCAGCACGATGCCTCGTTTTTGGTAGTCCATGACGAGAGTGTCTTTTTCCTGCATTTTCAGTATCAGGTCTGCAACGATGTCTATGACAGCAGAAAAGCCGTCGGAGAGTTCTGTGAACTTGAATGTTTTGCCCTGCGAGGCAATATGAAATGTGTAGTCGCGGTAGTTGAAGCTGAGTTCCAGTTGCGGGTCATCGAAAAAATGGCGCAGTATTGCCTCGAAGTTGTCAAACCATGTCCGGATTTTGTCTGCATCTGCATATTGGCTTTCGTTTCTTGCCAGGGCTTCCTGTATTTTCAGGTCGGACAGGAAGTTGAGCAGCTGGTCGGTTAACACCTTTCGGCTGGCCGTCTTTTCTGTCAGTTCCGGTTTTGTGGGGTTTTTCGGTTCGCTGATTATCGGTTTGCGAGCAGCTTGGTAGAAAGCGATTATGAAGTTGCCGGCTTTGTAGCCGTTGATGACAGACGTGACATCCTCAAATCCCAATTCGACTTTGCCTGTCAATGGCTTGGTTGATTTCTCTACGCTGTTTTTGATTATATCAAGGCTGTCTGCTATAGCGTTGAGTGTCACAGACTTGCCGCTGCCGTTCTTACCGGTGAGGATGAGGTGCGGAGCAGCGTCATTCGTTACCGGGATGTCGAAATCGTGCAGGTGGAACAGGTCGTTGATGTGTATGTTGTTGATATACCGTGGCATATTCTGGTCATTGGGATTTATTTAGTTGCAAAGATAGCGATAAAATTCGAGATTGCGGAGGATTTGGGGGCGCAATGTTGCAGATGGGTTGCGCGTGTGGGTGATTATTGCTAATTTTGCGGTGTCGCTGCGAACCAGATGGATTTGTGCAAGCGGCGGCGCAGTATTAACCAAACAAAAACACATATCTGACATGGAAGAGAATCCGTACAACATGGTGGAAGACGCGCCCGCAGGCGCGAAGAAGAGAAGCAGCAACATATTGCCGCTGGTGATAGCTGTGCTCGTGTGCGCAGCTATGGCGGGGGCAATAATGCTGATGAGAGGCGGTTGCAGCAGCAGCGCAACCACCAAGCTGAAAATGGAGGCCCTCAGGGCAAACGAAGGGTGTCCGGTTGATTATGGCAACGGCATGACGCTGCAGAGCGTCGTGTATGACGAAGCCAGCAATGTGGTAACTATGACAGTTGCCGTAGATAACGAGAGCTTTGACATGGATTATCTGAGGACCAATGCAGATGTTGCAAAAAAGAACGTGTATTTGTCATTTTCGCAAGGTGATTGCAAGCCGATGGTGAATGATATAGCCAATGGCGGCGCGGGATTCAAGGTGGTGCTCAAAGATAAAAAGGGCGGCAAAACTGTTGATGTGCTGCTTTCGCCTGATGAAGTGAAGCAAATGTCAAAGAGCAACCTGTCTCAGGCGGAGATTGGCAAGATGGAATTTGATAACTGGCTGATGGTGCAAAACCGGGCTTGCCCGCAGGACCTTGGAGATGGGACGGCCATTGCCAAGGTCGTGGCTGAAGAAGGCTTTGTAGTCCTTTATATTCAAGGCGAGGATAATGAGACCATCGATTATATTCGGGATGATTCTGATTATTATAATTTTATGAAGAGCAACATGATGTCTGGACTGGCAGAAGACGTAGCGACCCAATCGCAATTCGCGCTGCTGGCAAGCAACGGCTACGGATTGGTGTTCCGCTTCTATCATGACGACCCGAAGAAGAGCGCTGACATCACATACTCCGTAGACGAGTTGCAGAAAGCGATGCATAAAACGACACATTGACGAGAACTGGCATGTGAGTGCATTCTGTTGCAATGTTGCGGCGTGAATGTGCGGAAGTTGGCTTCCGGTGCAGTGCAATGTTGCGGAGCTGCTGCCGCTGTTGCGGTTTGTGTGTAATTTCGCAGCGTCACCGTCAGACAACCGGTTTGCCGGGCGGCGGCAGACAGTAATAACCGAACAAAATACATATCGACATGAAAGGAGAAATTTCGAGAAACGAGACAAACGCCGCAACTCTTGCGGTCAGCCATGTGATACCGCTGCTGGTGAGCGCGGTAGTGTACGCTGTCATTGCCGTTTCGGCAGTGATGATGTGCAGCTGCACAGGCCGGGCAAACAGCAATAGCAATCTGAAAAAGGCTATAGCCGTGGCGAACAGCATGTGTCCGATTGATTACGGCAACGGCTCCAAGCTGGAGAGCATCAAGTATGACGAGAGCCGCAATGAGGCAACAATGACCTTGTCAGTGGATGGCGGAAGCGTTGACATTGCGACCCTGAAGAGCAATGAGACAATCGTGAAACAGATGTTGTGCGCGTCTTTTTCGCAGGGCAGCGGCAATCAGTGGATGGTAGAGCTGGCAAATGCCGGCGCTTCATTCAAGGCGGTATTCAAGGAGATGCCGAGCGGCAAAACTGCAGAGTTTACGTTCACTGCTGAAGAAGTGAAGGGGATGGCGAAGGGCAATGTGCCACAGACTGGCATGAACCAGGGCTTGGACGCTTGGGTGGCAACGCAGAACAAGGCTTGTCCGCAGAATCTGGGCGACGGCATATCTATAACTCAGGTGGCCCGCGAAGGCAACAACGTGGTCATGTATGTGCAAGTGGATAATGAGAATATGGATTATCTGCGGTCCAATGCCGGTGACATAGAAGCAACAAAAGATGAGATATTGGCGGAACTCGCAGGAGATGGTGTCGTCAGATTATTGGTAAGCAACGGAGCTGGTTACGTATACCGCTTCTTTGTAGATGACCCGACTGACTGCGTGGACATTAAATTCACTGTTGACGAGCTGCGAGGCTCGATAAATTGACAGGACTGAAAATGAGAACCTGCCGCAAGGCGACCAGTAATAACCAAGCATAATACATATCGACATGAAAGGAATTTCAAGAGACGAGATGAAAGCCGCGCCGGGCGCGGGCAGCGGACTGAAGCCGCTGATGACGGCTGTGATGTGCATCGTCGTGGCTGCGATGTCGCTGATGTGCAGCAG
>CAKUKR010000097.1 GCA_934663645.1 uncultured Muribaculaceae bacterium
GCTGCGCCCTCTGTCTCCATGCGGTTTCACCCGCTGCGTTCAACCCCGATTTTGCACTTCGAACTGGATTCTACACAAAATGCGTTTGTTTGGGAAAGAAAATTATGGGGAGGTTGCAACTGACTTGGCGGTTTACCTTGGCAAATATGGGCGACACGGCTTGGATTTCATGATGATTAGATATAGGGTTGTATGGTTGTTGTCCGCAGACAATGTTCCTTCTGGTATTGGATTGAAGATCTGAGGTTGACGCAAATAGAGATAGAGTAGTGCCGCATCGCCCAATTTGCCAATTCCGGGGCTTCGCCCGGTGGTCGTTTATGTTAAGTCAGTTGTTTCAATGTCCGTAAACGGATGTGTCGTCTCCGTTTTTCGTTGCAAAGATACTGGTTAACCGGTGTTTCTGCAAATTTTTTGCCCTTAAAAAGCTTCCTATCTGGCAGTTTCTGGCATGTGGATGTGTCACTGAAATCTGTGTATTGCGGTGTTTGGGGATGTTTAGGCTGTAAAATGCGGAAATCTGACAGGTCGTTCGCATTTCGGCTGTCGTGCGGAGGTGTTGTAAAACATATACGCAGATGTTTCGCGTCCGTTGTCATCATGGATTATCAAGGTGTTGGCAGTTCATTCAGTTGCAATTTGCCGCGCAAATTATGCTTCGCTGTGGTTTGCTGGTGAGTGAGGATGTGAAAAAGAAACCGGAGATGCGGTGAGCATCCCCGGTCGCGTATGTCTGCTGTGAGGTTGTTTATGCCAGGCGGCGGAGTATCTCCTTGACCAGCTCCCAGTATTTCTGCACGTCGGCGATGTTGACTTTCTCGCTGGGCGAGTGGATGTCCTTCAGTGTCGGGCCGAAGGAAATCATGTCGAGGTCGGGCATCTTCTCGAGGAACAGGCCGCACTCCAGTCCGGCGTGGAGAGCCTCTACGCGCGGGCTTGTGCCGAACAGGTCGCGGAAGCTCTCTTCTGCCACTTTCAGCACATTGGAGTTGGGGTTGGGCGCCCAGCCTACGTATGCGTCATCGTATACTACCGTTGCGCCGATCATGCTGAACAGAGCCTTGGCGCGGTCTGCGGTCTCGTCGCGGCGTGAGTCAACTGATGAGCGGATATGCACGGTGATTATGATGTTGCCGCCTTCCATCTTGACGGAGGCGAGGTTGCACGATGTCTCGATGAGGCCGGGAACGGCGTTTGACATGCCCTGAACGCCATTGGGGCATGAGAACACGGCTGCGATGAGGCGTGAGGCGACTGCCGGATCAATGACCTTGTCGCGAGCCTCGGTGGCTTTGGCTTCAAATACGAAGTCGGGGTTCTCTGCCAGGCGGAACTCGGAGTGTATCATGTCGGAGAACTCGTGTGCATAGGCGCGGAACTCCTCTGCCTTGCCGGCGGGCACGGCTACGACGGCGCGTGCGCGGCGCGGAATGGCGTTGGCGAGGCCGCCGCCTTCGATTTCGGCTATCCAGAGGTCATGGCGTTGTGCCGATTCCCACAGGAAACGGGCGAGCTGCTGGTTGGCGTTGCCGCGTCCCAGACCGATCTCCATGCCGGAGTGGCCGCCGTTGAGGTGGTCGATGAGAATCTCGTGGAACTCTACGCCTGCGGGTGCAGCGACGGTAGTGTAGGGGAGCGTGGCGATGGCGACCTTGCCGCCGGCGCAGCCTATGACGAGCTGGCCGTGTTCCTCGGAGTCAAGGTTAAGCAGCGTCTTGCCGGTGATGAAGCCAGGCTGAAGCCCGTTTGCGCCGATGAGGCCCTGCTCCTCGTCAACGGTGAAGAGTGCCTCTATAGGGCCGTGCACAAGTGAGTCGTCGAGCAGCACAGCCATTGCGGTGGCGCAGCCCATGCCGTTGTCTGCGCCGAGGGTAGTGCCGTCGGCCTTGACCCATTCGCCGTCAACAATGGTGGTGATAGGGTCGTTGAGGAAGTCATGCACCTTGTCGGCACGCTTCTCTGCTACCATGTCCTGGTGTCCCTGAAGTACGACTGTGGGGGCGTTCTCGTGTCCCGGTGTTGCCGGTTTTGTCATCACCACATTGCCCACCTCGTCGGTGCGCACCGGTATATTGTGGCGTTCTGCCCAGCCCACGAGGAAAGCCTTCATCTTGTCGAGGTGGTGTGTGGGACGGGGCACTTTGGTTATCTCGTCGAAACATTGCCATATCAGTTTCGGCTCGAGGTCTGTCATTTTCATGGTTGAAAATCGGGTGTTTGTCAGTGAAACTATTGTTTTTTGTATTTGGCGTATTCGGCTGCCATGCGGCGGTGGTAGCCGCGCTTGGCGTATGACGGGCCGTTGTATCGGCGGGCAAAGCCAGCCCAGTCCTTGCGGCGTATGTACTCTACATAGCCTGTGTTGACCACAAAGGCCGCGAACAGTTCGAGCTGGTCAAACTCGGAGCGGGACATCAGCCGGACGAACTCCTGTATGGTCTCGCAGCCGCAAGCCTTGTAGGAGAAGCCTCCTATCTGGAACATGCCCCAGAATGTGCCCATGTCCGCGCCCTCGGCGTTGATGCGGCGCATCTTGGTGAGGGTGGTCCATTTGCGCAAAGGATAGCCGGTGAGGCCGGCAGGCACTTTGGCGTTCTTGTCCCCGCGTTTGTTGACTGCCTTGCTGCCGTACTTGCGGTACATCGAGCGGTCAAAGTTGACTATAGGCACACCGGGCGCCCAGAAGCCTTCCATGGCTGCGCCGGCCTCGATGCGGACGACTGCTTTTATGGCCGCCACTTCCACGCCGAGTTCGCGAGCTACAATCTCGAAGTCTGCGTCGGTGAGGGTTTTGTACTTCACCTGCTCGTCGCTGTCAGGCATCGCCATTTTGCCGCCTTCCCAGTCCTGCGGGTTTATTGCCGCAGCAATGGTGTCAGCTGCAGTGTCTTTGGCAGTGTCGGCTGCGCCTTGCCGTGCCGCAGTCCCGCCATACCCCATACACGCCAAGGCGACAGCCGCGAGGGCTGTCACCGTAGCGCATATAGTCATTCTCCGGAGGTTCATAAACCAGCGACTTTCTCAAGTACGCGGGTCACGTGCTTCCAGAATTTCTCTGTGGTGGGGATGTTCAGTTTCTCGTCTGGAGAGTGGACGCCGGTCATCGTCGGGCCGAATGAAACCATGTCGAGGTTGGGGTACTTGGAGAGGAACAGTCCGCACTCCAGTCCGGCATGGATAGCCTTGATGGCGGGGCGCACGCCGAAGAGCTCCTCGTATGCGTCTGCGCTCAGCTTCATGATGGGCGATTCCATGTTGGGCGCCCAGCCGGGATAGCCGTCAGAGTGTGAAACCTCAGCTCCGGCAATCTGGAAGTGGGCTTCAACCTGTCCAGCGATATCGTTCTTGCGTGACTCAACGGATGAACGCTGTGAGGTGGTGATGCGTATCTTGTTGTCCTCTATCATCTTGACAGCGGCGAGGTTGGTCGATGTTTCCACCAGGCCGGGGATGTCGCGGCTCATGGAGTATACGCCGTGGGGTGCACTGTAGATGGCGCGTATCAGCGCGAGCGAAGTTTTGGAGTCGATGCAGTACTCGGGACGCTCCACGTCGCAGATCTCAAACTTCATCGACGGCTCTACGCCCTTGTATTCGTTCTTGATTTCCTCTGCGTACTTGTTGAGAGCCTCTTCCATGGCGCGGGCATGGTCTGTGTGGATGCCGAATACTGAGTTGGCCTCACGCGGGATGGCGTTGCGCAGGTTGCCGCCCTCGAATGTGCTGACTGCGATGTCCCATTTCTGAGAGCACTCCCAGATGAAGCGTGCTATGAGCTTGTTGGCATTGGCGCGGCCGGCGTCGATGTCAGAGCCGGAGTGGCCGCCGAGCAGTCCGCTCACGGATATGCGCTTGTAGATGAAGTTCTCGGGCGAGAGGCTGCGGGTGTAGGTGAAGTCGGCAGTTGTGTCGATGCCGCCGGCGCAACCTACGAAAATCTCGCCGTCATCCTCAGAGTCGAGGTTGATGAGCATCGTGCCGGTTATCATGTCCTTGCCGAGGTTCTGTGCGCCCTCGAGGCCGATTTCCTCATTGATTGTGAAGAGAGCCTCCACCGGGCCGTGCTTGAGCGTCGGGTCAATCATGACAGCGAGAGCGGCTGCCATGCCGATGCCGTTGTCTGCGCCGAGTGTCGTGCCGCGAGCCTTTACCCAGTCGCCGTCGATGTACGTCTCGATCGGGTCTTTCAGGAAGTCGTGCTGCACGTCATTGTTCTTCTCAGCCACCATGTCCATGTGAGCCTGGAGTATCACTGTGGGGGCTTTCTCGCAGCCCGGGGTGGCGGCTTTGCGCATGACCACGTTGCCGCAGTCGTCGGTTTTCACTTCGATGTTATGCTTCTTGGCAAAATCCAGCAGGTATGCGCGGATCTGCTCTTCGTGGCAAGAGGGGCGAGGCACTTTCGTGATCTCGTCGAAACAACGCCAGATAAGTTCCGGCTTCAAGTCTTTAACTTCCATATTATGGTTGATTTTAAGTGTTTTACGTCTTTGAGGCGGGCTGAACACGCCAGTCCATGCCTATTTCACGAGCCAAAGATAGTAAAAATCCACGGGTTAGGCAAGTCTTAACCATAATTAAGCAATAATACAGGGCGCAGTTGGGGAGGGTCGGAAAGAAATGACTAATTTTGCATTCCCAAGCGAGTATTCTGTGATGACCGTATTGCTCACCGTTGCTCTTGTAGCTTTGGCGTGCGTGCTGATGTGCGTGCGTCTGCTGGCGGGGCGCGAAAAGTCCGCCATGAACCGCCACGGATGCCATACGCTGCGCAAGGAGGCTCGCCGCAGGCAAACCAGACATTGATAACAACAGGAACTCATTACATAGTATGAAAAAAAACTTACTTCCCCTCGTTGCCCTTTGCGCAATCGCCCTCTCGGCGGTGTGCGGCTCTTGCGGCGATGCCGCCAAGCAGGGCGAGGCCAAGAAGACGGAGCAGAAATCTTCCAAGGGCACTGACCCCTCGAAACTTCCCAATTACCGCTACGTCGATGTTGACACGGTATTATCCCAATATAACCTCTCGAAGGACTTCAACGAGCAGATGCTGTCCATGCAGAACGATCTGGAGGGCAAACTCCGCCAGAAACAGAGCGGCCTGCAGTCCATGGCAAGCAAGATGCAGCAGAAATACCAGAACAACGGCTATTCGTCGCAGTCCGAGTTTGAGCAGGATCAGCGCAAGCTCGCCAACGCACAGTCCTCTGCCGAAAGAGAAGCCTCGCAGCTTCAGGAAAAGTATCAGAAAGATGTGATGGATATGCAGAAGAGCGTAAGAGACTCTGTTACCTCCTATATCAAGGTTTACAACGAGAAATATGGCTATGACGCCATTTTCATGAAGGATGCAGCCCTCTACATCGACCCGGCTCTCGACATCACTGCCGACATCGTAAAGGGGCTGAATGAAAGATACAACAAGGTGAAGAAATAAGGCTGCACACAGCAGCATGACATACAGCGAGGGGTGCGCCGACTGAACGGCGCACCCCTCGCTTGGTAGGGACACGGCGTGCCGTGTCCGAGAAATAGCGGTGCAATTGTTTGATTTGTAGCGACTTGGGTGCGGATGCGGGACGCCGTGTCCCTGCTTGGGCAGCACAGTCATGTGCAAGGCGGTCAAAGCTGGCGGTACTCCGCTGTCGCGTCGAAGCATGGGCAAGCCTTGGCGGCGAAGTCGCGGTGTCCGTGTATCTTCGCGCCGGGATAGCGGCGGCGCAATTCGCGCAGCAATGCCGTGAGTGCCGCTTTCTGCTGCGGCGTGCGTGTGTCTTTCGGCGTGCGGCCGTCGGAAGCGCAACCGCCGATGTAGCATACTCCGATGGAATGTGCATTGTGTCCCAGGCAATGCGCCCCGGTTTCCGCCTCGCTGCGCCCGGCATGGACCGAGCCGTCAAGGTATATCACATAGTGGTAGCCGATTTTGCGGAAGCCGCGCTCCCGATGCCAGCGGTCTATGTCTGCAACTGAAAAAGGTCGCCCTTCGGCAGTGGCAGAGCAATGCACGATGATTTCAGCTATCGTTCTCATTGTCAGCGGTCGTTTTGTGAGGTGAGACGGCGGACGATGCGTGCTGCGGTGATGATGCCGACTGCGATAGCCGCAAACAAGATGATGTCGGCGGCGGCTTTGCCGATGCGTCGCAGCAGCGAGGGCTTGCGCTCTGCTGTGGTGACGCTCCCGCGTTCCACCGCGACAGGCTTCTGTATGACCACAGTGTCATGGGTGATGCGGCTGCGGTCTCCAGCCAAGGTGCGCTGGCGGTCACGCACGCGCCAAACCTCCTTGTAGACAGTGTCGCCGCGCATGTCGAGGATGATGCTGTCATGGACTACGGACGCCTCCGCAGTTCGTTCCGTGATTTTCACGGTGTCCGTGCGAGTCACCGTGTTCTCGACCGGCACATATATGCGCCGGGAGCAGCCGCAGGCGAGGGTCAACGCCGTCGCCACGGCGGTAAAGGTTCTTATGTTCATATTGCCGAAAAGTTTATGCCGCCACCAAACGCCGGGGGCAGCTGTTTTGCGCTGCAAAATTACAACCGCCCTCCGATACGAAAACCCTGCTTTAACATTTCGTCAGAGCGCTCTGAGTTCTCTGGGTTCTCTTGTCGGCACTTAAATAACAGTCATATTCCCCGGCGGGTAGGGACACGGCGTGCCGAAAGCACTGATAAAGTTTTCGGCGGTGTCATTTTGCAATTGGCAAGGCAAACAGCGGCAGTCTTAGTCGTTCTCGGCTTATCCGCGACAAAGTAGGGACACGGCGTGCCGTGTCCGAAGGGGGCGGCGAGGGTGTATGTTGTTGAATTGCACTGACTTGGAGCGGACACGGCACGCCGTGTCCATACTGGGCTGCGCATGAAAAGAGGGGGCAGTGCCTGTACATACACTGCCCCCTCATTGGAGTACTTGTCTATGAAGATTTTA
>CAKUKR010000098.1 GCA_934663645.1 uncultured Muribaculaceae bacterium
TCTACTACAAAGAATCTCGCGAGTAATCCCGCGAGATTTTTTTGTCCTGTCAAGTCGGCTTGTTTCGGATGCTTACTCTGCAGTCACATAAGTCGCAGTGCCAGTCTCATTATTCATAAGCATGAATATACGAAATGCGGCAACGCTGTACGCGCTGTCGCATTTTTGTATCGTTCACGCCCGGGATTGGCGGGCGGTCATTGCGGTTAGTTTGCCTCGAAGGGCTGTACGTTGATGTACTTTCTTCCCTCTTTGCCCGTTGTGAAGACAACGATGCCGTCGATGAGGGCGAACAGGGTGTGGTCTTTGCCCATGCCCACGTTCAGGCCAGGATGGTGCTGTGTGCCGCGCTGACGCTTGATGATGTTGCCGGCTTTGCACTTTGATCCACCGAAGATTTTGACGCCGAGGCGTTTGCTGTGTGATTCGCGGCCGTTCTTGGAACTACCGACACCTTTTTTGTGTGCCATATCTTATGTCTGTGGAAATTAAGCGTTTACGATTGTTTTAACTAACACTTTGGAGAAGTACTGGCGATGGCCGTTTTTGCGGCGGTAGCCTTTGCGGCGTTTCTTCTTGAAGACGATGATTTTCTCGCCTTTCACCAGCGGGGTGAGTACCTCGCACTCCACTTTCGCGCCTTCTACGGCAGGCGCGCCGATTGATACTTTGCCGTCGGCATCCAAGAGGAGTACCTTGTCGAAGGAAACCTTGTCGCCTTCCTTTGTCTCCTCGCCGAGATAGTTCACGTAGAGGAACTTGCCCTCTTCGGCCTTGAACTGCTGTCCTTTGATGTCTACTATAGCGTACATTGCTAAATGATTGATTTGCAATTAAATCCGTTGGGCGAGAGCGCATTTGCGCATCCACTTCACGAGCCGTGGCGGAATAAACGGTGCAAAGGTAATGCTTTTTTTCGGGCTGTGCAAGGCCTAACCGGTTATTTTTCAGTTATTCACATTGCACTGTCAGCGGGCGAGCAGTATGCGGCGGCGCAGGTCGGGTGTGACCATCCACCGCTGTATGCAGTATGCCGCTGCGGTGTAGACGGCGGCGAGCACCCACAGCATGGCGTATTCGCTGCCGGCTTGGGCGAGTGTCGCGCCGTTGGTGTTCATGCGCACAAACCCTTCGATGCCCCATGTCGAGGGTATGCAGTCGCCCAGAGCGTGCCATGCCGCGGGCATGGCGAAGCGGGGCCAGGTGATGCCGGAGAGGAACAGGAACATCACGGAGGTCAGCACCCATATCACGAATATCCCCTCGCGCTGCCATACTATCCCTTGCAGGCACAATCCGAGGCTGATGCACGCCAGTATCATCGGCACTACGAACAGCAGCTCCTGCCAGATGTCGCCCGCCATGGGGAACTGGAATATCAGCGGTATGTAGTACAGCAGCCACACTGTGGGCAGCAGCGCCACTGTGAAGAAGCAGAGCATCTGCCCGAGCATGCGTGCCATGTGGTGGCGGCGCATGGCGGCGAGCGAGCGTCCGGCGTATGCCAGCGGGTTCTCGTGGCGTGTGCCGCCGCACATCCCTACTGCGAGGATGAGGCACTGGTGCAGTATGAGTATCAGTACGCCGGGCATGACGTATGAGGCGAAGCCGGCTTTCGGGTTGCCTGAATATTCGGAGACTATGTGCATCGGCTCTTCGGTTGCGATGGTCTCGGCGATGGGCATTTGCGTGTTTATCTGCCGCGACATAAGCTCTGCTCCCATGTCGAGGGCGACGTTGGTGGTCGCGAGCAGTATGCTGCGGTAGCGGAGCATCAGGCTCATGTCGCTGTACATGATGACCTGCGCCCCCTCGCCGCCGGAGGCTTTGCGCTCGAAGCCGTGCGGTATCTCTATTATCCCGAAGCAGCTGTGAGATGCCATGGCGCGTCGTGCCTCGCCCATCTCTGCGGCGTAGCCCAGCACGTTGACCTCCTGCGTGGCGTCGAGGCGGCGTGCCATCTCGCGGCTCAGCGGCGTGCGGTCATGGTCCACGATCACCACCTCCACGTCGCGCACCAGCTCGGGGTTGTATATCAGCGAGTACAGCACGGGGTACGCCAGCGGCAGGAACACGAAGAACAGCACCACGCCGGCATCGTGGCAGACCATGCGCATCTGTGTGGCAAATGCGTCGGCGAGTTCTGCGAATGATTTTCCTATCCTGTTCATCATCTTGTTTCTTTTCTCGGGGTTACGGCACATATACCGGCTGGCGGTATGCCCTCTTGATGCGCCACAGCAGCGTCAGCGGCAGCAGCATGAAGACGATGTATGCCACAAACCAGATGCGTGACCAGTAGATGTCGAGGCCGTTGAGTGCCTGGTCCATGTATATTAGGAACTGGTAGCGCATCGGCAGTATCCAGCTGAATATCCCCACTGCCGGGTACATGCTCTCGACGGGGAACGAGAACGCTGCCACGGAGAATGTCAGTATGCCGAGCAGCGAGCATGAGGAGATGGCGAGGCGCAGGTTGGGTATCGCGCCGAAGATGAACACGGCGAAGCCCTGGCTGGCGAGGACGAACATCATGTTGGAGAGCGTAATCCACAGCCACGAGCCGTGCATAGGGAATCCGAGCCAGCCGAACAGCCACGACTGCATGAACAGCGCCATGACCCACCATACCAATGTCTGCGGCAGCAATATCCCGGCGAGGGTGCGCACTATCGAGCCGCCGCCCATGGCGAGCATGCGGCGGCTGCGCCCGTACTTGACGCAGTTGCCCAATGCAAGTACTGTCATCAGCATTACCATGAGTTGCAGCGAGGCGGGTATGAAGCTGTTGCACAGGTACATCGGGTAGTTCAGCCAGGGGTTGCCCAGCGGGCGTGACACCACGCTTATCGGGTTGATCTTCCCTTTCAGTTCGTCGGCTGAAAGCCCGGTCGCTTCAGCCACACGTATCAGCATGCCGGCTTTCTGGTATGTCGCGCCGGTCTTGAACGTCTTATAGAGCAGGTTGGCGGGGACGTAGTACGCCATGTTGGTGTAGAATGTCACTTCCGGGCCGCGACCCGCCATGAAATCCTCCTCGAAGTGCGGCGGAATGACGAAGTATCCGAATACGTCGCCCTCTTGCATCAGTCTCCGTGCGTCGGAGTATGAGGTTGCGCTGTATTGCAGGTCAACCATCTGCATTGCGCCGATGTCGCGTGTCATGCGCCGCGAGGTGGCTGTGCCGTCCATGTCTACCATCGCAGCCGGCACGCGCTGCGGCAGCCCGCTGTCCATGATTGTCCCCAGAAACAGGAACATGAACAGCGGCAGCACGAAGAAGCCCACCCAGTAAACCGGGCGCGAGGCGTATAGCCTGGTCGCTGACCATACCACTGCCGCAAATCCCTTGCCTGACGTTATCGACATTTCTGTGATTGCTTCGGGGTGCTGTTATTTCACGAGTATCGCCGACATGCCGGGGAGCATCCCCTGGACGGGGCGTTTCGGGCGTGCCTTGACGGTGAATGTGCGCACGTCATAGTCGCCGCCGGCCTTGGTGGCTTGCCAGTTGGCGTATGTCCCCATGTTGCGGATATAATACACCTCCATCTCCTCTGTGCGGTCGAGCGCGGGGATGTAGACTTTCACCTTCTTCCCCTTGCTGATGTTCTTCAGCTCCGTCTCGCGGATGTTGAACACCACCCAGTTGTCGTCCTTCTGTATGGTCATGATGGGCGCTCCCAGAGCCACGAGTTCGCTCTCCTGCGGGTAGATCACTGACACCTCGCCGTCGCAGGGGGCAATGAGGAACTGGTCTTCGAGCAACGCGCCGACTTCGCGCACGCCGCCGCGGGCAACGCGCACCATGGCGGCTGCCGCATCCTTGTCGGCTTTCTGCGCGCCTGCCACAGCGAGTTCCCACTGGCTCTTGGCGGCAGACTCGCCAGCTTTGGCAGCCTCATACGCGGCCTTGGCCTCGTCGCGCTTCTGCTGGCTTACTACGCCCTCTTTGGCGAGGTTCTCCATGCGCTCGTATGTCTTGAGGGCAATGCCGGAAGCTGCCACAGCCTGCTGGTACACGTCGTATGCGGCGTCGATGATTTCCTTGCGTGTGCCGCCGTCCACACGGCTCTGTGTCGCCCCAGCTGCGCTCTCGGCCGCGAGGGCCTGTTCCATTTTGGCGTCAGCGAGCGAGGAGTGTATGCGCACCAGCGTGTCGCCGGCGTGGACGTGCTGTCCCTCCTGCACGTAGAGCGTCATCACACGCCCCGGCAGCTTGCCCGAGATGCGTACTTCCGTGGCATCGCATTGCCCCTGCACGGTGTCATCTTGCGGCTTTATGAACAGAAAGCCGGCGACTGCCACGCCAGTGAGCAGCAACAGCACCAGAACTATGCACACTGCCAGCCCTCGCGAGCGGGCTTTCACCTCTCCCTCGCCGGCCTCGGCGATAATGTCCCTGTCGGCAGCTGGTGCCGGCGCCTCTTCGAGCATAATGTCCTTCTCGTCGTCCTTGTATGTATCCATCGTGTCAGTAGTCAACTATATGTGTAAATGTCTAATTGTCAATACTGCATCTGCCCGAGTACCTTCGAGAGGTATACGCGGCAGAGGCTTATCCCTATCTCTGCATCGATAGTTTCGCTGTGTGCGCTGAGCCATGCCGTCTGCGCCATGATGACATCCTCTGTGGTCAGGACTCCCTCGAGGAAGCCGACCTGTGCCTGGCGCAGGTTCTCGTCGGCGTTCTTCTCGTTGGCGCGGGTGGTGTCATACCGCTTGCGGGCCTCCTCGTAGGAGAAACGCGCCTGGCTCACCTGCAGCTGCACCTTGTCCTCCGCATCTGCCAGCATCAGCTCTTGCACACGGGACTTGGACTGCGCCACGCGGTACTTGTTGTAGTTCGCGCCCCAGTGCCACAGCGGCACTGCGACCGTCGCGCCCACGGAGAACCCTCCGCCGAACTCCTTCTTGAAGCCGTGTATCACATTCGGGTTGGAGAACGAGTACGCGCCTACGACGGCCACTTTTGGCAGCATGTCCCCCTTGGCGAGGCGAGCCTCCTGCTCCGAGATGCGTATGCCCTGGCGCATGCTTTCCAGGTCAGGGCGCGATGCGTATACATCCTCCATTGCGGTTTCGGGCACGGGCGGCTGACCGCCGCTGCCGGCGAGGTTGCTGTCGTCCAGCTCCATGCTTGTGTCGAGCGGCAGCCCGCATATCTGCGCCAACGCCATGCGAGAGAGCGTCAGCCCGTTGTCCACCTTGGTCAGGGCGAGTTGCGCCTCGTTGTATTTCACTTCCACCTTGAGCTCGTCGCTGCGGGTGGCGACACCCTCGCGCACCATGACGGACACGTTGTGGCGCAGCGTGTCGATGAGGTTGACATAGCTCTCCGCCAGCACTTTCTTATGCTGCAGCGACACCACGTTCCAGTAGGCGGCATCGACGGCGTATACCACCTCTTGCACCGCAGAGTTGCGCATCGACTGCGCCAGCTTCTCGGCGTATTTGGTTATCTCGTTCATGGCACGCAGCTGGCCGCCCATGTATACGGGCTGTGTCAGCGTCACCGCGCCGAAGAACACGTTGTGCATGTCATACGACATAGCCTCCTTGGGTATCACCGCCACCTGGCTCGGCACGGGCATCCCCGACGAAGGGTCGATGACCGGCTGCCCTGTCTGCGGGTTGGTCACTGCGTTGTAGACGTATGAGCCGGTAGAGGGGTCAAAGGACATGGTCGGGAGCAGCGCGTTATCTCCCAGCAGCTCGATGTTGCGCTGGTTGTACATATATGAGCCGGCAAAGTCGAGTCCCGGCAGGTAGGCTGCTTTCGAGGCCTGCCGCGCATAGCCCGCGCCCTTGATGCTCTCTTCGGCCATGCGCACAGCCTTGTTGTTGTGTATGGCCATATTGCGGCACGAGTCGAGGGTGAACCTCTGCGCCGTCATTGGCAATGCCGCCGCGCACAGGCAGACGGCAAGTATTGTCAATCTGTTCATTGTCATTTGCACAGCGTTACGTGTGGGCGTAGCCGCAGCGGACAGCCCTTTAGATGGGGGGCTTCGGCAGGCTTGCGCCTATTCTGTTTACAAATTTGATGCAAAAATAGTTTTCAGCCGCGAAACGGCAAAACATTCCGAGGCATATCCGAAATTCAGTACAACTTTTTCACCCAATGTTCCAATCGCTCCGGCCCTCGCGTTTCCGCCTCACTTTATCCCTTCACTTTATCCCTTCACTTATTCCTTCATTTATTCCCTCATTTATTCCCTCATTATGAGATGACAAATGAGGCGGTTTGAGGGTATAAACGACAGCGGATATTTCCCAGTGGCCTTTTTTGTTGCTTCCGATGCGCTTGATGACACCTCGTTTCTTCAGTGAGGCAATCAGTCTGTTTGTCTTGCTCTTAGACCAGCCCAAAGATGCTGTGATTTCGGGGATTGTGATTATGGAATTGTATTTTAGGGTTTCAACAATTGCTTTATCATCGGCGGATTTTATAGTTTCAGTTATAGTTTCAATTATGGTGTCATTTGTAGTCTCGTTTTGAGATGACAAGTGAGGCGGTTTGAGGGGATAAACGACAG
>CAKUKR010000099.1 GCA_934663645.1 uncultured Muribaculaceae bacterium
ACAGCCGCCACGCGAGGCACTCAGATAACCGGCGCCGCAGACTTGACCGGGTTTGACTGCTACGCATACATCAACGAAGGCGGCAAGGACAAGTTCTACATCGACGGCGAGCAGTATGCCCGCGTTGATGATGTCTACCGTGCCGACAATACTTATTACTGGCCGCAGCGTGATATGGATTTCGGTTTTTACGCTGTGTTCCCTTCTGCTGCCAACGGTCTGACGGCGCCAACGCCGGACTATATGAAACTCCAGTATAAAGTGCCGTCAGATGTAGCGCATCAGCAGGACCTCATGCTCGCCACAAGCAATGTGCAGCACAAGGCCGGCGACAAGCACGCCCCCGTGCCGTTGACGTTCAAGCACTTGCTTTCGGGCGTCAAAATCAAGACGGGCAAGACCATGCCCGCCGGCACGCTGAAGAGCGTCACTTTCGAGAATGTCTATTCGTCTGCTGAATATGACTTGGCCGGAGGCGCATGGACGGACTGCGGCGATGCCGGCTCGTTCACGGTAGCGCCCAATCTGGCGGTTGACGGCTCCGAAGGGCAGGAGCTCATCGGCGGCGACAACACGCTCCTGATGCTGCCGCAGCAGCTCGCAGCAGCCGGCGGCAAGGCTGCAGTCCGGATGACTGTCGTCTTTGACGATGCAGTGCGCGGCGAGAAGACCCTCACGGCGGAACTCTCCGGCGAATGGCTGATGGGGCAGACGCACACATACGTACTCAGCATCACTCCGGAATACACGCTGGATTTCACCACTGACACCCCGGCATACGCAGACGCGCACTACAACATAGTCAAAGTGTGCATAGTCTCCAGCGGACTGGGCAGAGACGGAGGCTGGACGCTTGAAATCAAGGACGGGCCTGCCTCTGCAATGTTAAAGAGCGATTTGACGCCCTTCGAGGAGTCCGGATATTGGCTTGAAGATGATGACAACTATAAGGACTATTGCAAGTCAGTAGGCAAGCCGTCGCTGCGTTCCCGCAAGATTACAGGCAAGGATGCCGCAGCTGCGGTATACCTTTATCTCGAAGAAAATGCCGGCGACACGGACCAGACAATAACCCTCGAGCTGTACCCGACCAAATACCCCAATGCCGAACACCGCCGTTGGACCATCACGCAGCATCACCCCAACTGGGATGCAAACGGCATTGGCTGGGAGAGCATCGAGGAGGATGTAAACAATGAGAAAACATTCCCCTACGGCTTCAAATGGGACCGCATGGTGACCTACCAAAGCATTGATAAAATGGATGTTTTTGACAGGACATCAGTATTTGGTCAATTTAGAACTGGTGGGTGGCTTGGCATTTGGTTTAAAGCGATATTCCCTGATTACATCAATGCAACGCCTAATCCTGGTGGGCTTTTGGACAGTTCATACGTGACAATTTCATTTGATTATTCCAAATTGGTAATTGACACACACGCCAATTCAGAAGATGACGGACTGAAAAATTCCTTTGAATTGTACTCGTTCTCTGGAGCCAGTGCAATTAGTGCGGAGGATTTGATTGCCAAGAATTCAGATTTTAAGAAAACTAGTGAGTCTGGAACTGCTTCAACTGTATCAAACTATGCCGCTGCTGTCTGTCTGCGAAAGAATAAGTTCAGAATCAAAAAAGATACAGAATCTGGTTACGTGTCGTATTCAATAAATCCTCTGACCGAATCTGAGATAAAGTGGTATCTGCCGGCGAGCGGGCAGTTCAGTACTGTCGGCGGGCTGACATTCGGCTCGGGATGCACGGAGATGTCAGGCGGCGACTTCTGGTCTTCGACGGCTGTCAACGACAATGCGAATGCCATGTCGTGGAACGGCGCGGCGTACACGTCAGACCGTATGCAGAACAAGCGCGTGCGTGCCGTCCGCAAAAGAAACTGACATACGATTTTCAAGCAAAACTAAATTCCAAATACACAATAAATTTTCAATTAAATTCCCCGTGGGTCGTTCGATGTGAATCGCGCGGCCCTTTTTTCATCTCTCCGCAGCTGTTGCTGAATTGCAGTTTTGTCGCCAAGGCACAAGGCACATTTCATCTGGTGCTTGCCATCTTGTTTTCAGACACCTTGAGTGCCGTAAAGTTTATCATATACTGCGAGTTGCACGGTTTTCATCCTGCAAATTGACCTATAGAACATTATCCCATGGAGACTTTGTGCTGCATGAAAAATATCTGCTTTTGCTGTTCAATCTCCCTCCTCAATTCCTCGGGGGAGGGAAGGAAAGTCATTATCTTGGAGGCGAAGAGCTGGTCGCTGTCGTGGAGGACGGAATACCGAGCAATGTCTTCGCTTGTTTCAGTGCAAAGCACTATGCCAAGCGTGGGGTTGTCGCCCTCGGTGGTCTTCATGTCGTCGTACATGCGCACGTACATGTCCATCTGCCCTACATCCTGGTGTGTAATAGGGTTTGCCTTGAGGTCAATCAAGACAAAACGCTTCATTATGTAGTTGTAGAAAACGAGGTCGATGTAGTAGTCTGCGGTGTCGGTGACGATGTGCTGCTGGCGTTCAACGAAGGCATACCCTTTCCCTAACTCCATTATGAATTGCTGAAGGTGGTCTATCAGTGCGGTCTCCAGTTGCGATTCGGTATACTGTGTGTCTTTGGGGAGACCTAAAAATTCGGTTACGACGGGCGATTTGATGAAATTTACTGGGCTTAAGGGCTGGTACTGCTCGCCGGAGGTGAGCTGCTCCATTTCGGCTTTTACGAGACTTTTCCCTTTGGGAGTTGACGCTAAAAGGCGCTTGTAATATTGAGTGCTGACATTGCGGTCCAAAGTTCGTTTGGACCGCATTTCGCGGTTAGCTTCCTTCATATACCACTCACGGGCTTTCGGGTTAGCTTCCCTCAATAAGATTGTGATATGTGTCCATTTAAGATTTGGCAACCGCGGTTGCCAAATCTCCCAGTCGGGAAATTCGAGGAAGAACTGGCGGTACTGGCGCAGGCTGCGTTCGCTGAACCCTTTGCCCAATTCGAGCGTGAGCCGGCGTGAAAGTGTTCTTATAAGGTTTGTGCCGTAGGAGGCACGGGCTGAGCCGTCCTGTTCCTCCTCAACTATGCGGCGACCGACTTCCCAATATGCTTGAATCATAGCGGAATTGATGGCCTAAGCAGCCTCTGCGCGGTGTGTGTCAATAATCGACCGTATGTCGTGTATTATGCTGTCTGGTTGTTCCATATCGTTCATGATGCTTATTTGCGGCGTGCTTCGCTGACGATGAGCAGCACTTCGTCGCGGACGGCCGTGGGCAGCTCGATGCCGCGTATCGTGAGCGACCGCACCCATGCCGACACCTCCTCGGGACGCATGGTCATCAGTATGTCGCGGAACAGCTCTGCCTGTTCCGGGGTGTATGCGTCGGCAGCGGTGCCACGGTATTCGTCGAGTTCCTCGTCGTCGAAATATTCCGCCTCGGTGGTGAACGGCGAGAGCGTTTCCTTCTCGCAGACGATGTGCATTCCGCAACATTCCCCGTCCGCTGTTTCCTCCTCTTCGTTGGCGGCGGCTTCTGCGGGGGTGTCTTCATCAGTTTTGCGGTGGCGGTAATAGAGGCGGTCGGCGAGGTACAGCGCCAGCCCGATTGCGGCGGTGACGGCGAGGATAATCAGTGCTCCGGTCATGGTGTGTCTGTTTATATATTGGTGAGGGTTATGTCGTATCCGAGCTGCGCGAGGCGGTCGAAATAGCCGGGGAACGACTTGTCAACGCACGCTGCGTCGCGGATGTTCATCGGGCTGAATACCGCGAGCGGGGCGGCTGCCATGGCTATGCGGTGGTCGCCGGCAGCGTCAACGGTTGCCGGCGTTTCTGGAGGGGAGTAATGCCCGCTTTCCAGTGTGTCGCCAGCGGCGGTGACGGCATGTCCGAGGCTGCGCAGCATCGCGCTGACGGTGGCAAGGCGGTCGCTCTCCTTGTGCTGCAGGTGGGCGATGCCGTACAGGCGGAATGATTTGCGGCAGCCGCAGAGGGTGGCGGCGACTGTGGGGACAAGGTCAATGATGTCGCCCATGTATATGTCGAAATGTTCGGTGTCGCCCCATGTCGTCTTCTCGATGGTTGCGCCGCTGTCGTCGTAAGTGGTTTTGACACCAAGCTGCCGGTATATGCAGGCGATTGCGTTGTCGCCCTGCAATGAGTCCTGCGGGCTGCGCAGCCCCTCCATGCGTATGCGCAGCGTGCCGGGAGGGTGCAGGGCAACGGTCTCGTACATGTATGAGGCTGCGCTCCAGTCGCTTTCGGGCGGGCGTTTGTCGGGGGTGAGGCGGCTGGGGCTGACGGTGATGTCGCGTGCCTCTGTGCTGGTTTCTGCGCCGGCGGCGCGGAGCATCTGCAGGGTCATCTGCGAGTAGGGCGTTGAAACGGATGTCCCGGTGCAGCGTATTTGCAGCCCGTGGCGTGTCCAGGGGGCGGCGAGCAGCAGCGACGACAGGTATTGCGAGCTCTCGGAGGTGTCAACCTCGACTTCGCCGCCGCAGATTTCGCCAGGTGTTATCTCGAGCGGCGCGTGGCCGTCTGTGCCGGTATACCTGACGCGGCAGCCGAGGGAGGCGAGTGCGTTGACGAGCGGTGCAATGGGGCGGCGTTGGAGCTGCCCGCTTCCCGTAAGCACGGTTTTCACATGCGCTCGCATGCATATATATGTGGCGATGAAGCGCAATGCCGTCCCGGAGCTGCCGACATCGATTACGGCCTCTCCACGGCGGGCGGCGGTGATGGCGCGGTGCAGGTGGCGCAGGTCGTCGCACCAACTGTCATCGTATTGCGGCAGGGGAGCTTCGGCGTATGCGGCAATCATCATCTGCCGCGCCGCGATGCTTTTCGACGGCGGCAGGGCTACCGTTGTCTCGGCGCTTGGCAGTGTGCCGAAGCGTATGTATGCGTTGCGGCTCACCTCTCTGATGCGCGGAAAAACAGGCATGCGTCGCCGTATGACAGGAAGCGGTAGCTGCCGGCGAGCGCATGGTCATATACGCGCCGCCAGCGCTCGCCGCCGTCCTCGTCTTTGCCCAGAAATGAGGAGACGAGCAGCAGCAGTGTCGATTGCGGCTGGTGGAAGTTGGTGACCATGGCGTCGGTGATGCGCCACCGGAAGCCGGGGGCTATCATTATCGCCGTCGAGGAGGTGAAGGTTGTCATGCAATGGCTGTCCATGTATGCAGCGAGAGCTTCGAGCATAGTGACGGTGTCCATCTCGGCGGTGTCGCCGCTGTATGCCTCCCACTGTGTAACGTGCGGGTCTTCGCCGCGCATGATGTGCTGCCCGGCGTATGGCAGCGACTCGAGTGTGCGCACGCTCGTTGTGCCGACGGCAGTCAGCGGCCTCCCGGCGCGTTTGGCGGCGATTACCGCAGCCAGCACTTCGCGGCTGATGCCGTAGACCTCGGTGTGCATGGGGTGTCCCCCGATTTCGTCGCTCTTGACCGGCTGGAACGTGCCTGCGCCGACGTGCAGTGTCAGTTCGCGGCGTTCTATACCCGCGTCGGCGAGTGTGCTTATCATCTGGTCGGTGAAGTGCAGCCCGGCTGTCGGAGCTGCCACAGACCCCTTGATTTTGGAATAGACTGTCTGGTAGTCGGTGTCGTCGCACTCCTCCGAGGCTCGCCCGAGGTACGGCGGTATGGGTATCCGCCCGGCGGCATCCACTATGTCGGCAAATGTCGCCGAAGGGTCGTCCCATTGCAGTTCCACGAGGTGGGAGTTCCCGGCACACGCCTCCAAGCGCGTTGCCCGCAGCGTGACGCCTCGTTGCGGCTCGCCGAGCGTGACGACGCGCTCCAGCGCGTCCTGCTTCCACCGCTTCAGGTTGCCGACCATGCATTTCCATGTGCAGCGGCCGCGTGTCTGGAACACCAGCGCGTAGTCTGACGGCTCTTCGGGCTCGAGCAGGAACACCTCTATCACCGAGCCGGTGGGCTTGCGGAACTGGAGACGCGCGTTGATGACGCGCGTGTTGTTGCATACCATGAGCGACCCTTCGGGCAACAGTCCCGGCAGTGCGTCAAACCGCCTGTCGGCTATGCGCCCCAGGCTGTCGCACGTCAGCAGCAGGCAGCGGTCGCGGTCGGCGAGCGGATGCTTCGCTATCCGTGCGTCATCGAGCGGGTAGTCATAGTCGGCTATGTGTATGCCGCAAACGGACGGCACGGTTTCGTCAGTCTCTTTCATATAATGTATTGTTGCAAAGCTGGTGTGTTGAAATGCACCTGCGATGTATAGGTTGGGCAGTCAGCGCAGGGACGCGGCGTGCCGCGTCCGAAGGGTGACAAGTGCAATCAATTGATGTGCAATGATTTGGTTGCGGACACGGCACGCCGTGTCCCTACCTTGCCGCCCCAATCTTACGCAGTCTGCGCATTTTGAAACACCTCCCTGCGTTGTCCAGTTTGATGTGGCTGTGTGTCAGAACCCGGTGTAATTCAGCGGGGTGAGGGCAAGGAGCTGCTGTTTCACCTCATCGCGCACGTTGAGCG
>CAKUKR010000100.1 GCA_934663645.1 uncultured Muribaculaceae bacterium
TAAGGGGGAAGCCTCAACCGCTGCAATCCCGAAAAAATTATTAACTTTGCCACCGAAGCGCGACATGCGCAGCGACCCACCTCACGATTATGGCAAAGAAGAAGACCGCTGTCAGCAAAGAGCTGAAACTTGAAGATATACTGTTCAACTGCCGAGACCTGCTGAGAGGCAAAGCCTCCATGGCAGACAAGCGAGACTTGTTGCTAACCCTCGTCTTTCTCCGTTTCATCGGCGAAAAATTCGCCGCCAAGCGCGAGTGGGTGAAGCAATACCTGTTTGAGCATGACGGCATAGCAGAGGGCGACGAGATGTTTGACTTCTTCATCAACGACCCTAATTTCTATGACGACTGCTTTTTCCTTGCCAATGAGGTGCGCTGGGACAATATCAAGTCCATGCCGGCTTCTGTCGGCCTCGCCCTTAGCCTCGACAACATCATCAATGCCCTGGAACGCGACGAGCACACGCTTCACGGCGCATTGCCGCAGAAGATTTTCACCAAATCGCAGCTGGAGCCCAAAGTCCTCAAAGCCGTAATTGACGAAGTGGACAAGATCTCCCAAAGCCGTTTCCATGAAAAAGACCTTATCGGACGGGTTTACGAATACTTCCTTCAGGCATTTGCCCTCAACGCCGAAAAAGAGGAGGGCGAGTTCTACACGCCGCACAGCATTGTCGAGCTTATCGCGTCGCTTATAGAGCCGTTTGACGGCACTATATACGACCCCTGCTGCGGCTCGGGCGGAATGTTCGTCCAGTCGGTGAAATTCGTTGAGGCGCATGGAGGCAACACCAATGCTGTCAACGTATACGGCCAAGAGCGCGACCCTGACACATTCCGCCTCGCCAAGATGAACCTGGCAGTACGCGGAATAAGCCACGACCTCGGCGACCGGCCAGCTTCAACATTCCTCAATCCGCACCACATCGACAAGAAGTTGGATTACGTCATGGCCAATCCTCCCTTCAACCTCAAAAAGTGGCGTGCCGAAAATGAACTCACCGACGACCCGCGTTGGAGCGGATATGGCGTGCCGCCAGTGAGCAACGCCAACTATGCATGGATACTCCATATACTCTCCAAGCTCAATGTCACCCGCGGCATTGCCGGATTTCTCCTCGCCAACGGCGCGTTAGGCGACGACGACACAGTGGCTATCCGCCGCAGGCTCATCGAAAACGACAAGGTGGAAGCCATTATCGTCCTGCCACGGAACATGTTCTATTCCACCGACATATCAGTGACACTGTGGATCCTCAACCAAAACAAGCGCGGCGGCCGCTGGCATGACCGCGTGCAGCGCGACCGCTCCGGCGAAATACTGTTTATGGACCTGCGCACCTGGTCCGGGAATGTCTATGAGAAGAAATATGTCCAGTTTCTCCCCGAACAGATAGCCCGCGTTGTGGAGATATACCATACATGGCAGTCCGCCGGCACAGACGGCGGAAATTTTGCCGAGCCTGAACTGTTCCGCTCGGTCAAAATCGACGAAATAGAACGCAACGGCTGGAGCCTCGTGCCGAGCCGCTACATTGAGTTTGTAGACCGCGACACCGGCATTGACTATGAAAAAGCAATGTCAGACGCATCGCAGGCCGTCGCTGAACTTCTCAAGCGGCAGGAAGCCAACGACACAGCCCTCCGCGCCGCTTTCGCCGCCCTCGGCTTCAACCTCAACAAATGAATGTACAATGACCCCTGATAAAAAAGATATAATTCACGACATCCGCGCAATCATCGACACACACCGCTCAAAGGCGGCATCGGCCATCAATTCCGCTATGATCCAGGCATATTGGGAAGTCGGCCGTCGCATAGTTGAAGAGGAACAGGACGGCTCGGCCCGTGCTTCCTACGGCACGAACCTGATCAAGACGCTTTCGCGTCGGCTCACGCTCGAATTGGGCAAAGGGTTCAGCGAACGCAGCCTCCGGCAGTACCGCCAATTCTTCCTCGAATTTCCCGACTGGCAGATTTGGCAACCGCGTGTGCCAAATCTTAAATGGACAAAAATTTCAGATATTCTACCTTCAGCATAAATCCTCTGAGAAATAACACCGATGAAATCAATTTCCAAGAATATCAAGGGTGCCCCCCGTGTGCCGCTCGGTGAGCTGATTGTACTTACGAACAATGTCAATTCAGATAATGTGTATGGCATAGAGTCTGTCAAAGGAATGACTATAACAAAAGAAATCATTCCAACCAAAGCCAATCTGTCAAAGGCCGATTTATCTAAGTTTTTGATTGTTCGTCAGAATGAGTTCGTTTATAATCCCAGGACGCACGGCAAAAAAATCGGGTTAGGTTACAATTCATCTGATGCTCCTTTTATCATAAGTTGGAACAACACGGCCTTTAAGGTGAAGGACACATCAGCTCTTGAACCGTTTTTCTTATACCTTGTCCTTTCTCGTGAAGAATGGGATAGAGAAGCAACCTTTCGTTCATGGGGGTCATCAACAGAGGTGCTTTCTTGGGTTGAATTTTGCCAAATAGAGATTCCGCTGCCGAGCATTGAGGTGCAGAGGAAGTATGTCGCGGCTTACCGCTCATTGCAGCTGCTCGCCCAGCAGAACGAAGCACTCGCCAAACCACTCCAAGATGCTTGCAATTCTTATCTAACTGAGACAAAATCTGAATATGACGATGTCTGCTTAGGGGATTATATCATTTATTCCGACGTGCGTAATGGAGATGCCTACGGATTGGACAATCTTCGGGGAGTAAGTATAGAAAAGGCCTTTATCCCCACTAAAGCAGATATGACTGGCGTTTCTTTGACTACCTATAAAGTCATACCGCCCAACGCTTTCTGCTATGTACCCATTACTTCCCGAAACGGAGATAAAATCACCATTGCTGTAAACAATTCTGAGCAAACATATATTTGTTCTTCCGCCTACGAAGTGTTCAGCATAAAGGACACTTCGGTTCTACTACCCGAATACCTTTACCTTTTCTTCAAACGTGGCGAATTTGACCGCTTGGCGCGTTTCAATTCATGGGGCAGCGCGAGAGAGGCTTTTCCTTATTATGAAATGGAACGAGTGAAAATCGCTATCCCGCCTATCGAGGTGCAAAAGTCGATCGCTGCGCTGTATACCTGCGCCGAGGAGGCGCGGGCGATCGCCCGCGAGGCTCGCGAACAATTAAAATCATTGGCGCCCGCTATGGTGCAACGCGCCGCAAACACCCCCGCGACATGAAACAGGGCAAATTCTACGAATCGGAATACGAAAAAGGATTCTGCGAGCTCATTTCCCAATCGGGATGGGAACATACCCACGGCAGCAGCCTTGACCGCCTGACCTCGGAGACACTTTACGAGAAAGACCTCCGCGAATACCTCAGCCGCCGCTATCCGCAGTTCTCCAGAGCGGAACTGGATGCCGTAATCGGCAACCTCCGCAACATAGGCGAGGACACCCTGTATCATACACTCCGCGCCACATTTCTTCTATACCGTGACGGTTACACTTTCAGCCGTCTCGACGCGGACGAGGATGTCTTGGTGCAATACATCGACTTCGACTGCCTGGAAAACAATACTTTCAGGGTGGTAAACCAGTTTGAAGTCGCGTACAGCGGCGTGGACAAGGTGCGTATCCCCGACGTTCTTTTGCTCGTCAACGGCATCCCCACCTGCATTATCGAACTGAAGAATCCGACCGACCCTGGCGCGACTATGGCCAAGGCACACGACCAGATCCATATCCGCTACCGCCGCGACATTCCGCACCTCATGCGCTATTGCGCCCTCTCGGTGATAAGCGACATGTCGAACACCCGTCTGGGAACGACCTTCACACCCTACGAGCATTATTACGCCTGGAAGAAAGTCAACAACACCGACGGGACTGCCGGAGCGGGACTGCCGGAATTACAGACACTCATTGCTGGAGCGTTCACGCCAGTCCGCTACCTGCAGCTGCTGCGCGATTTCGTGTATTTCCCGGACCTGAAGCGGGCTAAGGAGGAGGAAATCGTGTGCCGCTACCCGCAGTTTTTCGCCACACAGGCATTGTTTCGCCACATACTGAAACACCAGCGCGGCAACGGCGGCGACGGCAAAGGGGGCACTTATTTCGGCGCTACGGGCTGCGGCAAGACGTATACGATGGTTTTCCTGGCGAGGCATCTGGTGCTGCGCAGTGGAAAGCTGCTCGGTTCTCCGACTATCGTCATACTCGTTGACCGCGAGGACTTGCAGACACAGACAGGGAAGCTGTTTGTCAACTCGTCGGACTTCCTCTGCAACGGCGAAGTGCGGGTGCTGGAGAGCCGCGAAGACCTCGCCACTGAACTCTCTAACCGCAGTTCGGGCGGCGTTTTCATCTGCACAATCCAGAAGTTCTGCGAGGCGACAGGGCTGCTGTCCGGCCGCTCCAACATAATCTGTTTCAGCGACGAAGCCCATCGCACACAGAACAACATCGGCTCAAAGCTGCAAATACGTGACAATCCCGGGCTACGAGCCGGACAGGGACAGGAACAGGAACAGGGACAGGGACATGACATTGCCCCAACGGTCGTCAATGAGACAGCCAAGCTCGGAGCCTTCATCACTCGCGGCTTTGCAGCGTATCTGCGTGACGCGCTGCCCAATGCGACATACGTCGGCTTCACCGGCACGCCGACTGACGACTGCATTCACGTATTCGGCGCAGTGGTAGACAAATATACCATGCGCGAAGCCGTGCGCGACGGCATAACGGTCGATATCAAATATATCCCGCGCCTTGCCCGAGTGTCGCTCAATAAGCATCAGGCCGAAGCTATCGAAAACTACTACAAGCTCTGCGCCGATGAGGGGGCCACGCCCGAGGACATCGCCGCAAGTAAAAAGGCCATGGCGAGCATGGAGGAGATTATAGGCAACGAAGACCGTTTGGCCCGTGTCGCTGCTGACATTGCCGTGCATTACGAAACAATGTGTGCCGACAAACCCGATGTGGTCCAGAAAGCGATGATAGTTTGCTCGAAGCGTGAAATCGCCTACAAACTCTATTGCGCACTGCGCCGTGAGCGGCCCGGCTGGTTTGTGCCGCACCGTGCAGCAGACGAGAGCAAACTCACTGCCGAGCAGCTGGAAAAGCTGAAAGAACTGCCGATGGTCAACATGGTTGCCACGCGGGGCAAGGACGACAAGCCGCAAGAGATGTACGACCTGTTGGGCGACAAGCCGTACCGCAAGATGCTCGATGAGCAATTCAAAAACGAGGCGTCCAACTTCCGCATAGCCATTGTCGTGGACATGTGGATTACGGGCTTCGACGTGCCGTGCCTCGCGGTGCTTTACAACGACAAGCCCTTGCAGAAACATACGCTCATTCAGACCATATCGCGTGTCAACCGCAAATACCCAGGCAAGGACTTCGGCCTTATCGTGGACTACATCGGAATCCACGAAAATATGCGCAAGGCATTGAAAATGTACGGCGGTGACGAAATCGGCATAAGCGACGATGAGCTTGCCCTCGCTTTGGAGGCGTTCCGCAACGAATTGCAGGTCATCAAAGAGCTGATGCACGGATTCAACCTTGCCGAATTTTTCACGGCTACGCCGTTCCGTCGCCTCTTCATACTTCACGGCGCGGCGGAATATGTGCTGGCGCAGGTTGAGCCGAAAAAACCGACATTCCGGACGCTTTTCTCAAAGCACGTCAAACGGCTCAAACTGGCTTACGACATCTGCCACCCCGCCGGCGCATTGGGTGATGACGAAACGGCGTGGGCGCAATGCCTTATGGGCGTCTGTTCATACGTCAGCAAAATGACTGCCGGACAGCATGACACCGAGAGCATGAACCGCGCTGTCGCCGCAATGGTAGAGGAAGCCATAAAGGTGACGGGCATGGAGAGCCTGTTCAGTGAGAATGAGCGCGAGGAGGACATCTTTGATGACGGCTTCATGAAGAAGCTCGAAAGCATCAAAATGCCGAATACCAAATTTCAGATGCTCGTCAAAATGCTGCGCCGTGCAATCACCGAGTATAAGAGGGTCAACAAAGTCGCTGCCCAAAGGTTTGAGGAGCTGCTGCAGGTAACAATAGACGAATACAACAACCGCGACAACTTCACCTTTGCCAATGAAACCGCTTCGGACACTATCAACGAAATACAAAAGGCCGTTGACGACCGCGTCAACTCGCTTTCTGAAAAGCTGGTTGACCTCTTTGCACAGCTCAATGCGGACAAGGCGAAGTTCAAAGACCTCGGCATAACCTTCGAGGAAAAGGCTTTTTACGACATTCTCGTGGAGCTGCGTGACAAGCACGGGTTTGAGTATGCCGACGAGAAGTGCCTTGACCTTGCCAGGCATATCAAGACCCTCATTGACGACACTTCCGTCCATGCCGACTGGCTCAACAACAACAACCTCAAAAAGGT
>CAKUKR010000101.1 GCA_934663645.1 uncultured Muribaculaceae bacterium
GGTCTCACCCTGCTGCATTGCACACCGCCAAACAGATTTATAAACCCATAAAACCAAAGAACCATGGAAGGAACTTCACTGATTGGCTTAATCATCTCGCTTGGACTGATCATCTGGGCATGCGTGATCATAAGCAAGAAAAACAGAGGATGGGGATACTACGTCCTCGCTGTCCTGTTCCCGCTGATCGGCCTGATCGTCGCCCTCTGCCTGAAAGACATGAGCAACACAAACGGACAGGCCTGACATGACACGCCGCAGAGGCTGGCACACAGCCTGCCGGCGGAGAGCATCGTCAAAGACACAGCATCAGCCTTCGGGCGCGTCCTACCGGCACGCGCCCGAAGGCTGATGTTTCATTCCGCATTCCAGAGCAGCGGAGCCTCGGTTTGCAGCTCATTCACCAGACTTTCCGGCGATTTTTCGGGTGAATAGTGGCACAGTCCGATTTTTTTGACTAATTTAGCTGTGCAATTTGTTGTATATGCAACTGCAAGGATATAATATATGGCTGTCAGCTCCCTGTTGTCATACCTGCTGGTGGCGGTTTATTTCTTCTTTGTAATAAGCTGCATCATCGTCGTCCTGTCAGAGAACCGCAACCCGATACGGTCGCTGGCATGGGTCATTGCGCTCATCTTCCTACCATTCGTGGGAATAGTCTTCTACCTGTTCCTGGGGCGCAACCCCAAAATGCAGCACATCATCAGCCGCCACTACAAACGGCGCATCGCCAACGCGACACGCCCCGAAAACCCGGATACCTCGGCACTGGGGCTGTCAAAGGAGCTTGAGCAGCTCGCCCGCCTGGCGGCGAACATCTCAATCTCGCCGCTCACGATGAACAACGAACTTGAGATTTTCTCCGACGGCGCGATGAAATTCGAGGCTCTGGAAGAGGATTTGCGGGCGGCAAAGTCATCGATTTACCTGCAGTACTACATATTTTCCGACGATGCCCTCGGGCAGGAGATTGCAGACATACTCATGGAACGAGCCCGTGCCGGCGTAATCGTTAAGGTAATATATGACCATGTCGGGTCATTCTCGGCACGAAACCGCTTCTTCAAACGGCTGCGGGCAGCCGGCGTTGACGCGCACCCGTTCTTCAAGGTTACGTTCCACCACCTGGCCAGCCGCATCAACTGGCGCAACCACCGCAAGATAGTCGTCATCGACAGCAAAGTCGGGTACATCGGCGGCATGAACATCGCCCAGCGGTATGTGTTCGGCACCGGCGACGGTCGCGTTTGGCGCGACACGCATTTCCGCGTACGAGGCGAGATAGTCAAGTCGCTCATCGCGTCGTTTGCCATCGACTGGAGCTTCACCAACAAGCCTTTCGAGCATCCGCACCAGCCAGACGAGCCGCAGCCGCAGCCACAGAAGCAATCGCGCATAGGGATGCAGCTCATCTGCTCCGGCCCTACAGAACGCTGGGCCAACCTGTCGATGTGCTTCCTGTCCGCGATTACCGCCGCCCAAAAGCACATCTACATACAGACGCCATACTTCCTCCCCACCGAGGCGCTGCTGCAAGCGTTGCAAGCTGCCGCACTCGCCAAGGTTGATGTGCGCATCATGATACCCGGCGTGAGCGACTCGCGCCTGATACGCTACGCCTCGTTCTCATACATCACGCAGTGCCTGCAGGCCGGCATCAAGGTATACCTGTACAAGCCAGGGATGCTGCACGCCAAGACCATGATAATCGACGACGATTTCTGCACCTCAGGCTCTACCAACTTCGATTTCCGCAGCCTGGAGAACAATTTCGAGTCCAACCTGCTGATATATTCGCATGAAGCCAACCAGGCGATGCAGCGCATATTCTTCGAGGACCAGGAGCAGTGCGTCAAACTGTCGCTGTCGCAGTGGCACCGCCGCCCGCTCGGCCAGCGTTTCCTCGAGTCGACAGTCCGCCTCCTCTCCCCTATCCTCTGAACTGCGGCAGTGTCAACAGCACAGGTCACGTCCATAGCATAAATTACACTTGCATTAACCAATTGCCAAGATGCATTGCGGCAATTTTCCGCCTGCATTATTGGACTATAGCTTATACTTGATACCGGCTAAAAAATTACGGAAGCCAATTTCCCAATTGACTTCCGCATAATACTACTTGACTAAATAAATTCTTACATGTCACGTTCGTAGAAACTTCCGCACAAAAGTAGATATTATTTCGCGACCGCAAACCACATATCGTGTTAAAAGATACTAAACATCCCGATTTCGACGGTCAGGCGGCCTATTTGGCGTGCTGTCTGACCCATTCCTCGGCGGTCATCTCAAGTTCAGCGTACCAATCTTCGCCAAATTGCCGTATCAGCGGCTCGCGCAGAAACTGGTATGCGCGGATGCCGCGCTTAAGACCGTTCAGCTCTGCCGTGCGGCAAACGGACCAGCGGTGCAGGTTAACTGCCGTCATCAGCCCGCAGGGCGCGAGGCGCACGGGATACAGGTGGCACGACGAGGGCTTGCATTGCGGTATGCGCCCCTCGCGGTAAGCCTTCTCGAGCAGGCACAGGCAGATGCCGTCATCAGTATATGTGGTGAACACGCAGTCTTTGCCGTCAACTATCGAAGTCACCAGGTCGCCGTCGCTGTCTACATAGCACACGCCCTGACGCTCCACCACCTTCTGCGCGTCAGCAGCCATCTCATCATATATCTGCGGCAACGCCTCCTCAATGCGTTCCACCTCGTCCATATCGAGGGGCGCGCCGGCGTCACCGTCTATGCAGCACTGGCCGTGGCATTGCGCCAGGTCGCAGCAGAAAAACCGCTCTATCAGGTCGAGCGAAACGAGTGTGTCCTGTATCTGTATCATGCTTTTGTGTTTGCGGTGTCTGCGCCGAGGTCACTCAAAGGCGTAGACGGTTTTCGTGCCTACGAGGCGGTCATAGCGAGAGCCGACCTCGCGGATGAACGTTTTGACAGTATATTCGTTGTGGGTCTCATACTTGTCGCCGTCCACGAAATATGGGTCAGCTCCGCCAGTGCCCACGATGACGTATCGGTAGTTGTACGAGCCTTGCTTCAATGGCACCTCGGCAGTGTACGCCTGGCGGTCACGGTCATAGCGCAGCCGGTTGGCGTCGGTGAAACGTCCTTGCCACACCTCGCCGTCCAGATAGACTGCCGCGTTGGTGAGTTCGGGCATCTGCAGCGTGAAATGCACAGTGACATAATCTGCGCCGAGGTCAGAATCCGTGGCGTTGTATTCACGCACCATATACCGTCCGTTCTGAGTACGATCGTAGGTGTACGAATGGTCGCGAGCCGGGACATCCGTGCGCAGCCACGCATGGTAGTTGCGCCCCATGTATTTCACCGAGTCCACGCTCATGCCGGGGTAGTCGGCACGGACAGTCTCGAAACGGCGGTACTCGTTGCCGGCACGGAAGATGAGCGGCTGCAAGTGTTCGTACACCAACCGACCGCTCTCCACCCGCTGCGGATGCGTGAGGGTAACGGGCATTGAGGGTGACCAGTTCTGCTCGAGGACGGTGATGACGTCATTGTACGGATCACGCACGCGCTGCCGTTGCGTGTCAATGGTCATTGACACCTGCTGGTACTCGCCGTTTATGCCGCGGTCGGTATGCGCGTCTGCCATGGCTGTTATTTCCACCGCCGGCTCCTCGATGCTGAAGCGCGTCTGCAGCAATACGGCATCGGGGTCATCCTCGTCATACACCTGCAGCAGGTAGTTGCCCGACACGAGGGGGTGTGCATCCTCCGTCGGAAACTCGATGCGGTAGTTGACATAATGGACGAATGTGTTCTGCGAAAAGGCGTAGTCGTCGATGCTGATGTCGTTGAACGTGTCGAGGTATTCAGACTCCATGAGCTGCGACGGCTGCCAGTCGCTGTTGCAATGCACCAGACGGTAGCGCAGGAAATCGCGGTCTTCGACCAAGCGGTCGAAGGTGACAGTCAACGTGCCTTGCTCACCGAGCGAAAGCACTGGCGCGGCAAAGAAATTGTCGGCACGCTGCACCTTCAGCGAGCGGAAAGACGTGTCAAATATCCCCGGCAGCGTGTCGAGGGCATACGCACCTGTGCCAGCTGCCGCTAATGCCGCAACTGTTGCAGCTGCCGCTCTTGTGAACAGCCTCATCGCGCCTCGGTCTGTTGGCGGCTGTCGAGCATGCCGCACAGTATCTCGATGCCGTCAGCTATGAGCATATCGCATGAACGCGCCTGCGGCTGGCGTTTCAGGTCGCGGCACAGCAGCATGCCGCTGTTGCGGTCACGGAACTGCGAGCACAGGCCGCGCACACGCCCGTAGACCGCCGCCTTCTGCGCCGGGTCATTGCCGGAAACGATGCTCTCGGCGACAGCCATTGCCGTGGCAACGCCGCAGATTTCGCCCTGTCCGCCCACGCCGCCTCCAAGACCCGTAGAAATTGTGGCTGCCAAGCCGGCATCGATGCCGAGCCTGTCAGCGAGCGACATCAGCACCGACTGGGCGCAGTTGTAGCCCGAGCGGTGAAACTCCAGTCCCTTGTTTATTCTTTCCTGTGTAGTCATTGCTATTGAGTTGATATATGGTGAGTTGTTGATGTAAGATGCGCCCTACCACTGTACCGGCTCCTTGCCATGGGCGATGAGGTAGGCGTTGGCCTGTGAGAAATGGCGGTTGCCGAAAAATCCCCGGTATGCCGACAGCGGCGAGGGGTGCGGCGAGGTCAGTACCAGATGGCGCGAGCGGTCGATGAAACTGCCCTTGCGTATGGCATCAGACCCCCACAGCATGAACACGATGTTGTCACGCTGCTGCGCCAATGCGCGGACGGCAGCATCCGTGAGGCGTTCCCAGCCGATGCCGCTGTGCGACTTCGGCGAGTGTTCGCGCACAGTGAGCGAAGCGTTGAGCAGCAGCACACCCTGCCGCGCCCAGCGCGTCAGGTCGCCGTTCTCCGGCATCGGTGCCCCGGTGTCATCAGATACCTCCTTGAAGATGTTGACCAGCGAGGGGGGCATCTGCGCTTGCGGCGACACGGAGAAGCACAGGCCGTTGGCCTGCCCCGGCCCGTGATACGGGTCCTGACCCATTATCACCACACGCACCTCGTCAAAAGGACACGCATCGAAAGCCGCGAAAATCTTGCCTGCCGGCGGATAGACATGTATTGCCGGGTTGCGGTAGTCAGCACGCACCGCATCAGCCAGCGCACGGAAATAGTCCTGCTCAAACTCCTGGGCAAGCACCCTGCCCCAGCCTGGTTCAATGTTCACCTTCATATCTGCGAAGTTAGCAAAAAATCTGCGCACTGCCAAAGCCCCGGCAGCATCCGGACAGCAAAACAAGAGGGCGTGCCTGTTTTTCAGGCACGCCCTCGTATGAAGTGATGCCGCAGTAGCGGCTTGTACCGGATCAGTTGCGGTCGCCCACGAAACGGATCAGGTAGAGGAAGAGGTTGATGAAGTCTAGGTAAAGGTTGAACGCGCCCATTGTGGCGAGCTTGTCGGCAAGCGCCGGGTCAAGGTTGGCAGCAGCCAACTTCTTGACGTTCTGCGTGTCATACGCCGTAAGGCCTACGAATATCAACACACCGCCTATGGAGATAGCCCATTCCAGTCCGCTGCTGTGCAAGAAGAGATTGACCACGGAAGCTATGATTAGGCCTATCAGCGCCATTATCATGTATGTGCCGTATTTCGAGAGGTCAGACTTGGTGAAATATCCGTAGACGGACATCGCGCCGAACACTCCGGCGGTGATGAAGAACGTGTAGGCTATCGAGCCGAGGTCATAAATGAAGAACACGGATGCGAGCGAGCTGCCCATGAGCGCACAGAACACTGCATAGAGCGTGATGCAAGTGCCGGTTGACATCTTGTGAAGACGAGACGGGATGATCCACGCCATGGCAATCATGGCGATGAACATCAGGATGTAGACCAGAGGGTTGCCGAAAAGCAGCATCATGGCAGTCTCTGACGAGGCCACGCCAATGGCGCAGAACGCGGAGATTAGCAGCCCGAGGAACATGCGCAGATAGACACGTTTCAGGACGGCATTGGTCTGTTGTTCGACAGCCTGCTCTGACGGCTGGGCTGGATAGAACTGTTGATTGTTGTATTCCATTTTATACTGTTTTGGTTGGTTTTACATTTGGATTATATTGGTTGCTGTTGGTTTACTGC
>CAKUKR010000102.1 GCA_934663645.1 uncultured Muribaculaceae bacterium
GAGGAGCATAACCAAGGCCTTCAGCAGTGAATTTTTTTGCAAGTTCTCTTGAGAAATGCGCTTACGGCAGCTATATATAGATATAAAGTTTGTATTATGACTATAAATAAAGTTATTCATCTGACACGAGAGGAGTTGTCAGAGTTGATTTATGAGGCTGTGCTGCCTGTACTGAATGAAATTGACGCACGTGAGTATGCGCGTGTCCACAAGTCTACGAACAAGGCGAGGGTTGACAACCAGAACGGAGTGCTGTACCACCGGATAAATTCAAACACTATCGAGCCGAATGACGACATCATCGCCCATGGCATAGAGCTGGAACCCCGTGCTGCGGATTCATTGATTTCGCCTTTTAAGGACATACGCTTCATGTTCTACTGCAAGAACCTGCGGCAGAACACTGGCATCGTCCTGTTCTCGCTTTCAGTATTGTATGAACTGACTGATGAAAAAGCGGTGTTGAAGGGAGATGTGGTGTTCAACAATGAGCGGTTGAACGGAAGTGTAATCATCAACCTTAATACGGCTGGCGTGGTGTATTGCCACCGCAAGTCGAGGCGTAAATACCCTCTGGAGATAGACAACCGGTTCGCGCAAAAATGGAATGAACTCATTGATGTGTTGCGTGAGGCATCGCGCCTTGTCTATGGCAATCAGTGAGGCAACTCTCTGGGAGTTCTGAGGTAGCGATGAACTATTGAGCAGCGGCGCACCACTGTCCGGTGCGCCGCTGTCGTAGTAGAAGGAGAATGGGTGCGGTCAGCCGTCAATCGGCTCGAAATCATCTTTTGCCGCGCCGCACGCCGGGCATACCCAGTCGCTGGGGAGGTCTTCAAACGGTGTGCCTGGCGCGAAGCCGGCGGCGGTGTCACCTTCTGCCGGGTCGTAGACCCAGCCGCACATTGTGCATCTGTACTTTTTCATAACCTTGAGATTTAAGGAATTATAGTTTTCATTGTCAGTGTATCAACGCGCTGTCAGCCCAGGTGGTTCACAAGGTCAATGCATTGTCATATCGAAAGGAGAGCCGATTGGCGTTGTTCATAATTATTTGATATTTACCTGTAAAGGAGCGGACAATCCGCCACTTGCCCAGGCTTTTTTAATGGCAAAGCCGTGAAAATATGATGCGAAATAGGGGGATTCATTTGTATATGAAGCATATTATTGCGAACTTTGCAACCAGGACGACGCAAGTGCGGCGTACATATCCAAAGACAGTATCGGCGATGAAACGCTGAGGCTATGTCTGAAAGGTATATAATCAAAGGTAATCCTCAATCAAACTGCTTTATTTATGAACAAAACAAGTTTTTTGTCGGCCGTTTTGATAGCATTGTGTGCCGTATTGGCTCTCGGATGCGACGACGATAAAGGCCGTGACTGGAATCCCTCGATAGGAGGAGAACAAAAGGATGTTGAAAAAAGGACCGTGGTAAGCGAAAAGGGTCCGCAGAAAGGTCAGAAGCACCGTTCCAGCGATGACTTCAGTACCAAGGGAATGAATAGCGGTAAAATCCTGTGGACCTGTGACGATGACAACATCACCTTTGACGTGAACATCAACAAGTCCGGGACAGACGGAGTGTTTGCCACTTCCTTGTACAACAACGCAATTACCGACTTCATAAGTTCGGACAAGCTGTATATTGCCAATCCGAAAAACGCTACAAAAAGCTTCACCATAACATACCAAATCATCCCGGACGAGGGCGGTTATTGCTATGTGACCAGTGCGAAATCCCCTCTGGATGGTCAGGATCATCGTTCGAGTGCGAACTTCCAGCTTGGCCGAAGTCCGCGGTACATTGTAGAGTGCGATGCCGACATCTCGTTTACAATCAGGCAGGATGTCTCCGGGTCGGACAAAGACGTGTTCACGGATGTGGAAAACGGAGCTGTCCTGGACAACCCGTATAAGGACAAACTCTATATTGCCGACCCGAAGAATGCCAAGAAGTCGTTTACGGTTATCTTCAAGCCCCTCATCGACGATACAAGAAACTGGATGACGGCACTGTCTGACGACTTGTATCTTTACGAGCTCTCCATTCCGGGAACTCATGATTCGGGTACAGGCGAATTTGTCGGTGCAGGGATGAGCAAATGCCAGAATTACAACATCATGCAGCAGCTGAATGACGGTATACGCTACTTCGACATCCGCGTGGATGAGGAGATGGACATTCGCCACGGGGTCACAGACTGCGACATAGACTTTGAGGACGTGTGGAACGACTTCACCCTCTTCTTGAAAGAACACCCGGGTGAAACGATAATCATGCAGCTGAACAGCCATGCGGACGATGACGAAATAGCAGAAAGCCTGGCCAAGTATTTTAAGCCGGAAAACATCTGGACTGGCAGCAGCATTCCGCGATTGGGTGAAGTCCGGGGCAAGGTGGTGCTTTTCCGCCGTTACAAAGAAATCGACAACGGCGGCATAGACGTGCGTAGCGTATGGCCGGATGATGGCGTCAACATTGAGGGAGACAACGGACACAACATCTTCTATATTGAAGACCGATACTATTCGACTTCGGAGGCCATACATAACACGCGCGAAAAACGCGAACTGGTATGCGCCGCCATCAAGGCTGCCTGCGACAACAAAAACAATAAAATGCACATCATATTCAACAGTGTAGCCGGTCGCGTGACGCATACACCATGGGACTATGCGTGGGGTGGAGTAGGCATCAGCCTGGAGATGAACCCGGCTCTGAAGGATATACTTGACAGTATCGCCACCGACAATAAGGTCCGGCCGCTGCGCATGGGGGCAATTTTGCTCGACTTTTACAACAAGCACAGGGATGATGATGACTGTAAGCTTGTCGAGCGTATAATCAACTTCAATTTCGAAGAGCCGTTTATAAAATAGGAATAAAGCCTGGTGGCGCGGCGGTGTGCACGCCGCCGCGCCCAACAATATAGGCACTGCCAGCCTCAATGGTTGGCAAGGTCAATGTGCCGACTGTGCGTATGCGGACGGCGTTTCGCCGGTTATGTCCTTGAATACGCGGACGAAATGCGAGTAGTCGGAGAATCCGCAGTCGAGAGCCACGTTCTTAAGCGGTATGTCCTTGTCAGAGGCAATCATGCGCTTTGCCTTGCCGATTTTCACCATGCGGATGAACGCAGCCGGCGACTGGTCAATGATGCCAGTAATCTTGCGGTGTATTTGCCGTGTGTTTACCCCCATTTTTTCAGCGAGTATTCCCACCGTGATGTCATCGCAGTTGTCAAGGGCTTGAAGTATTATCTCCTTGGCTTTTTGCAGGAACGGGTCTTGTTGAGATCCGTTGTCGGGCGTTGCTGTTGGTGCGTTTTCGGCAGCGGCAGACGTGGGTCGGCTGTCATTGCCGACCTGGTCAGCCGGTTCGTCAGGGACAATCATTTGGGCATATTTGCGGTAGAGCAACGTGCGCTGTTCGAGCAGTTTTGATACGCGCAGCCGCAGTTCGTCAGAATTGAACGGCTTGGCGAGGTAAGCGTCTGCTCCAGCGTTGAGCCCGACGAGTTTGTCCTCTTCGGTTATGCGGGCCGTTACCATTATTATCGGTATGTGGTTTATCAGTTCGTTGGCCCGGACACGGCGGCACAGTTCGATGCCGTCGAGTATGGGCATCATTACGTCTGATATTATCAGGTCTGGCACGATGTCTATTGCTTTCTCGAGGCCCTCCTGCCCGTTGGCGGCGTAGTGTATGGTGTAGTCCGGCGACAGTTGCGACCCTATGAAGTCAGCTACATCCTCGTTGTCCTCTACGATCAATATCTGCCGTTTCGCCGTCAATCCGTCAGTCGCGTCATTTGTGTTACCGACATTGCCGCGAGCTGCATCGGCAGTGCCGGTCTCCTTCCCAATGGCGTTGCCAGTCACCTCAATGGGTTTGCCAGTATGCCGGATTGGCAGTGTTATGTGGAACTTTGTGCCATGTCCCGGCTCGCTTTCTACAGCGATTGTCCCGCCTACGGCATCGATTATTTGCTTTACGAGCGCAAGCCCCACGCCAGTCCCGGTGACGCTGTTGTCTGCACGGTAGAACGGCTTGAAAATGTGCGGCAGCTTTTCCGCCTCCACCCCCTTGCCGGAGTCGGCAAAATCGAGTATGAACGTTCCCCCGTTGCGATATGCCGAAATCTTGATACTTCCTCCCTTTGGCGTGAATTTTAGCGAGTTGGACATCAGGTTGCCTACCAGTTTGTTCATATAGTCCGGCACGAAGTCCATGTCTGTTTTCTCGGGGTATTCGTACAGTATTTCTATGCCGTTGTTTGAGGCATATTCGCGGTACGTATCGACTATCATGGCTATTTGCGCCACAATGTTGCCATGCCGCCAGTCGGGCTCTCCGATTACGGATTTGATTCTCGAGATGTCGAGCAGCTGTGTGATAAGCGAGAGCAGCCGGTTCCCCTGGCGTTGTATGGTGACTGCTTCATGGCGTGTAGTCTCATCTGTTTCTGCGCGGTCGGCAATGTTTTTGCTCAGTCCGAGAATTACCGTGAGCGGCGTGCGGAACTCGTGGGTTATGTTGGTGAAGAAGTTCTCGCGCATCTGGCTCGCTTCGCGCAATATGCGGTGTCCGTTTGCACGGATGCGCTGTATGTAGAGCATTGCCCCGATGAAGCCCAGCAACAGCAGCACGACAAGCGCGAAGATAGTATAGCTCAACTGCTTGGACTTCAATTCCGACTGAAGCCTTTCGTTGGCTATGTCCATGGCTTGCTGCTGCCGTCCGCGTTCTATGGCAATGCCTGTGTTGAGTATGCGGTCGCGCTTCTCCATATCGACCACACTGTCTTGCAGCTGTGTGGAAAGCACATGGTGGTCAAGCGCGTCCTTGTACCTCCCTTCACTCTTGTAAACCTTGTAATACAGGTTGTGTATGGCGGCAAGGTGTTCTCTGGAGCCGATGCTGTCTGCAACAGCCTGGGCCTCGTGCAGCATGGCGAGAGCCTTGGTGTCGTTGTGGGTGTCTAAATACAGCGAAGACAGCGAAATCAGCACTTCCAGCGAGTGCCACCGGTCCTTGGAGGCTTTCATTATGGCGTATGCTGCGTTGTATTCGCGCAATGCGTCTTGATAACGTCCCTGCTTCTCATGCAGGCTGCCGAAATAGACATGGCAGAGCGATATGCCGAGGCTGTTGTTGTCCTGCTGGTTCAGTTGCATCGACTTGCGGTAATACTCCAGTGCGGTCCTGTAGTCGCCGCGCGAAGCGTATATCGAGCCGAGGTTGGCATAGTTGATGGCCTGGCCCGTTGCGCTGCCCAGCTCCTTTTCTCCGGCCAGGGCGAGGCGGAATGCGCTGTCAGCTCGCTCATAATTGCCTATGCTCAGGTAGATGTTGCCCAGTCCGTTGAGCGATACCACACGGTTCTTGCGCATTACGAAAGCCGTGTCCGTAGACTCGACGCACATGCGGTAGGCATTGTAATGGTATTCTTGTGCCACGTCGAGTATCCCCATGCGACGGTAGTCTGTGGCTATGTTGTTGAGCGCCTGTATCCACTCTGCTGTGTCGTTGACAGACTTGGCGAGTGCGAGTCCGCGGCTGTGCATGCGCAGTGCCTCGTCATAGCGGGTCTCGTTGCGCATCTGCTTGCCCTGATCGCGCAGGTAGACTATGCTGTCGTGTACCGAGGCTTTGTCCTTCTCGGAGATGCTGCCGTCGGAACATGACACTATGCCGGCACTTGCCAATGCCAGCAACAACGGAAGTATTGCAACCGCACGGAGCGTGGGCATGCGGCTGATGCAATCCTTAAATCGTGCCAAAATGTATATCGTCATATATGAGCGAGTTTCTCATTGATGCCAGGAGGCTTGCCCCCTGTGCAGACGCAAAATTACGAATTTTTCTCGGTCGGTACATATTTAGCCGCGTGAAATCTTCATTACATTTGCACACTTGC
>CAKUKR010000103.1 GCA_934663645.1 uncultured Muribaculaceae bacterium
TTAGTTACAAACAGCTTTATTCCGAACAGATAAATATCATGCTCGGACAATAATTCATAGTTGATATTGGGTTCTGTCTTCTTTAGCAATGCTTCTCTACATAGCATCAGGATTTTGCCCATATTATTTTCTCCTACAAATGTTCCGACACCGGTTACTTTGTTCAATTCAACAGACAATAATTTTTCAACATCCTTCTTCTTCATACCCTCGTTGCTATTTATAATTTCTTTTTTTACTTTAGCGCGAGCTCTTTTCAATTCCATATTCTTGCACCCCCATACTTTAGCCGTAGCTGATGTCTGCCAACTGGAATTTTCAATTATCACGGCATCATCGGGTATTGAAAGCAGTAGCTTTTGAAACGCATTATTTCCCTTTGTTTTTTGCCAAACCACCCACAGCATCCATTGTACACGAAAGGCATTGAAATCAGCCCTTATTTTATCCTTGTGTTTGTTTTTGATGATTTTTTTTGCGATGTAGCCATTGTTGGAGGCAATTATATCTTTCTGTATCTGTATTGATTCCTCATCGTTGTTTGAAAATTCTCCGCAAAGATATAGCATCTCACTGCATTTGAATGTGACACCATTTACTGTAAAAGGGAAATCATTAAGCATATTGCCCAATTTTATCTCGATTCCTTCCTTGATATCAGTTTTTTTGCAGAAGTCCCAACAATTCAGTTTTGAAGCATCGTAGGATTCGTTTCTTTCAAGTACAATTTCATTTGTCATAACTAAATCTATTTTTGTTTCAATGCAGCGACAAGGGGTTTACAGGCGAGAGAGGCGGCGTTGCCAGTCGTCGGGGAAGCGGCGGCGCAAGCCCTCCATGGTGTGTTTCCAGCGGCGATGGCTCCACAGCCACAGCTCGGGACGGCGGCGTATGGTCGCCTCAAGCATCTGCCAGTACTTGTCGGTCAGCGCAAAGCGGTCCATGGCGGCGGCATCGTCGGTCATCTTGACAAAGCGGCAGACGTAATAGCCTCGGCGCGGACGCGACACCTCACAATAATACGCCGAGGCGTGCACCATGCGCGACAAGCGTTCTACGCCAGTCAGCACCCCGGTTTCCTGGTTCAGGAAGCGCACGAAATGGTGCAAGCTGTTGTATTTGGGCGACTGGTCGGCGATGTAGCCCGTGATGTTGGGCGTGCCGGCGCGATAGTCTGCGGCAAGCACGTTCAGAGCCTCATCCATGGGGACACAAGTGGCGGCAAAGCGTGAGCGCAACCGCAGGAACACACGGTCGGAAACCCGGTTGCGCAGCCGGTGATATATCTGGCACGGATGCGACCGGCGCGACAGGTGCAGCGGCAGCGAGGAAATCCACTCCCAGTTGCAGTAATGCCCCAAAAACAGCGACACGTGCCGCCCGCCGTCGAGGTCGGCATTGACAGCCTCAATCCCCTCAAACCTCATGCGGCGGCGCATCTGCCGCTCCGACATGGAGGCGAGTTTGACGGTTTCGACGAAATAGTCGGCAAGGAAGCGATAAAAGCGGCGTTCCGCACGCCGTATCTCGCGGATGCTGTATTCGGGAAAGGAGTTGACAAGGTTGCTGCGCACCACACGGCGGCGGTAGCGCACCACGCCGTACATCAGCAGCGCAATTACGTCTGCAAGCCCATACAGCGCCCGCAACGGCAGCAGTGAGAGGATATATATCAGCGCGTATGCCATAACATCGTCAATGAGCGTCAAGCCAGTTTGAAGCCACACCCATAGAGGCGGTCAGCGGCACTGCACCTGAATACGCACCCTGCATACACCGCTCTACGATGCCGCGCACGGCATCGAGTTCCTCGGGCACGACATCAAAGTTCAGTTCGTCATGCACCTGCATTATCATCTGCGTACTGAATCCGCCGTCACGCAGCTCGCGGGCAATGTCAACCATCGCCTTCTTGATAATGTCAGCGGCAGTGCCTTGAATGGGCGCGTTGATGGCATTGCGCTCGGCATACCCACGCACCACCGGGTTCTTGCTGTTGATGTCAGGCAGGAACCGCCTCCGTCCGAAGGCGGTGCGCACCACACCGTCACGCCGCGCATCTGCCACAGCGCGGTCCATATAGTCGCGTATGGCAGGGAATGTGGCGAAATACCCGTCAATGAGTTCCTTGGCAGCAGCGCGGCTTATCCCTAGGCGCGAGGCGAGGCCGAAAGCGGAAATGCCGTACAGGATGCCGAAATTGGCAGTCTTGGCATGGCGGCGCTGGTCTGCCGTCACCTCCTCCAGCGGCACGCCGTAGATGCGCGATGCCGTTATGGCGTGTATGTCCTTACCCTTGCGGAACGCCTCGATCATGGTCTGCTCGCCGGCGAAATCCGCCACGAGGCGCAGCTCTATCTGCGAATAGTCAGCTGAAAGGAACAGCCGTCCCTCGCTGGCGATGAACGCACGGCGTATCTCCCTTCCCTCATCGTCGCGCACAGGGATGTTCTGCAGGTTCGGGTTGGACGACGAGATGCGTCCCGTCGCCGTCACCGTCTGGTTATATGTCGTATGCACACGCCCCGTAGCCGGGTTTATCGCTTGCGGCAGAGCCGTCAGGTAAGTCGAGAGCAACTTGCGCAAGCTGCGGTGCTTCAGTATTTTGCCGACTACAGGATGCAGCGGCACGAGCTTCTGCAATATCTCCTCCGTAGTGGAATACTGCCCGCTCTTGGTCTTCTTGGCTTTGGCATCGAGTTTCAGGCGGTCAAACAGCACCTCGCCGACCTGCGAGGGAGAACCGATGTTGAACTCCGTACCCGCCAACGCATATATCTCCTGCTCGAGCGAGGCTATGCGGCGGCGCATATCCTCGGCTGCTGCGTCAAGAGCCGGCACATCAATCGCCACGCCCGTATGCTCCATCTCGGCAAGCACCGGAAGCAAGGGCAGCTCCATGTCGTCATACAGCCGCCGCAGCCCGGCATCGTCAAGCTCCTTCATCAGCACGTCCGACAGGTCAAGTATCGCACGTGCCGACGCACCCGCATCCTTGTCTGGCAAAAGGCGGTGCAGGTAAACCTCGGCAAGTGTCGGTATGTCGTGGCGCAATTCCGGCTGCAACAGGTAGTGTGCCAAGGGTATGTCGAGGAAATTAGTGAGAGGCGCACCAGCAGTATCTCCCCCCATGCGGCGAGCGAGGACATAATCGCGCTTGCAGTCAGCTGAAAGTATCTGCACATCCGTCCGTGCGAAAGCACGCCACACCAGCTGAAGGGCATCAGCAGCCGACACATCGACTCGCCAGTTCGTGCCGCTGTCAAAGGCAAGCGAAAAGCCCCGGAGCGCAGCCGTCATGTCGCTGTCGCCGTCACACTCCGCCACCACAGCAACGCGCCGCGCCGACTCAAACTCCTTGCGCAGTCGCTCCACGGCCTCGGGGCTGTCAGCAGCCTGCACCTCCACCGATGCCGCCGCGACAGGCTTAACAGCAGCAGCTTCCGTCTCCGCGCCGTTGTCAAAATCAAACAGCGACGGCTGGCTCGCCAAGCCATTCTTCGGCGTGTCCACAGCCACAACACCCTCATCATCAAGCCGCTTCGCTACACGCTGCCGGAGTGTGCGGAATTCCAGCTCGTCGAATATCGGGAAAAGCCGCACCGTGTCAGGAGCGCACACGCGGAAAGCGTCAGCATCGAGCGTCACCGGCGCGTCAGTGCGTATCGTAGCAAGGAATTTAGAGAACCGTATCTGCTCCGCATTCTCCTCAACCTTCCTTTTCAACGCGCCTTTCAATGCCGACGTGTCCTCGAGCAGATGCTCCACGCTGCCATACTCGGCTATCAGCTTCTGGGCAGTCTTCTCCCCCACTCCCGGGCAACCGGGTATGTTGTCAATCTTGTCGCCCATGAGCGCAAGCAGGTCTATAACCTGCGCGGTGCGCTGCAATCCGTAACGCGCACAAATCTCCTCCGGCCCGCGCACCTCGAAATCGCCGCCGCGATACCCTGGCTTGTACTGGAGAATGTGCGGCGTCACCAGCTGCCCGAAGTCCTTGTCCGGCGTCATCATATAGGTCGTGAAACCCTGCTGCTCCGCCTGACGGGCCAATGTGCCGATCACGTCGTCAGCCTCGAATCCGTCGCACACCACCACCGGGATGTTGTACGCCTCGATGATGCGCTTTATGTACGGTATCGACAGCTTTATGTCCTCTGGAGTCTCAGCCCGCTCGCTCTTGTACTCCTCTGACGCGAGGTGGCGGAACGTAGGCCCGGCAGGGTCAAAGCACACCGCAAGGTGCGTGGGCTTCTCCTTGCGCAACAGCTCCTCGAGCGTATTGACAAACCCGAAAATGGCAGACGTGTTGAAGCCAGCCGACGACACGCGCGGCATCTTGATAAGCGCATAATAAGCCCTGAAAATGAGGGCGAAAGCGTCGAGCAGAAACAGTCGTTGGTTATCCATGGCGGCAAATTTTCCGCTAAGTTAGCGAAAATCCCCGATTTAGCACTCCTCCCCACCCGTAAAACCTCACTCGCCAAACGGTTATTTCATTTAAGAGCCATGAGAAAGCATGATATTTGTCTGCATAAACAGTTGCCGCCTCAAAAATACTTTGTAACTTTGCACTGCCAGTTCGGCAGAGAGCCCTTGCGGCATAGCAGTCTGGCTGGCGGACATATTAAGAGGCGTAATTTGCGCTTTTGTTCTGACTGTGTAGAATCTGCAAAATTCAAAACGTCAATCAGGGAAAAAGATGCAACGTTACGCCCTATGGGTGCGTATTTACCCTCCCCTATATGCTTTTGGATAAAGCCAATGGCACGTCGGGTGATATTTATATGCACAACGTGGGGCTGGCGTTGCTCGTTTCGATTGACGGGCATTGCAGAGCCTTACACAGTGGAGCGAGCAACGATTGAAGCTCCACGTTTTCTTAATATTCCCAGACAACAAGGTTTATCATGCGATAAAGGCGATCTAACCCGGGAGAGGGAGCTGCTATTTCTTCCAGTCGTATCGGGGAGGCTCGAGATAATAGACACTCTCGCCATGTTCGTCATACTGCGAATTATGCCCCACTACCCTTATTTCATACGGCGTATCGCGGTTGTAAATGTCTTGCGGCAGCTCCACTTGCAGCAGGTAGCACATGTCGTTGCCGGCGCTGTTGCCCTTGTCCTGCATGGTCAGCGGCTGAACAGAGTATATTTCCAACGGCCCTCCGTCGGCATACACCTCAAAGGACATGTATTGCGGCTCCACAGTGACAATGGAGTTCTTCTCAGCGTCGGCCTTGTCTACAAAGTTCTGGTAAGCGATGACCTTGGTGACACTCATCGGGCGAGTGTAGATGAGCATTTCCCGCCGTCCGCCATACTCCAAAAACGCTGTTGTGCCGTACAGCTCCAGCTTGTCATACCTGATATTCAGGGTAATGTCACGGTCTGCAATGACGTTCCATGCCCAAAACTCGAGTTTCATGTCCTCAGGGGCGACTTGCAGCAGTCGTGGGTACTCGTTGACACGCATAGCAGCTATGGCAGCATACCTCCCTTTGGGAATGCTGTCAAGGGCATAGCAGCCTTGAACGTCGCTGAGGGTTTCAAACGCTTCCGAAAAATCCGGATTGTATATAAGCACGGTGCATGAATCGACAGGGTTGCCCTTGTAATCCGTCACCTTTCCGGAGATTGTGACCGTATCTGCTGCCGAAGCAGCAAGAGAAAAGACACAGACAGATATAATCAAAAGTGATTTCATATCGCAGTCATGATGATTTGCACACGCGAAGTTAGCGAAAAACCGCGAGACACACAACTATGGGGCTTCAAAACGGCAAGCAGTTATACTTTTTT
>CAKUKR010000104.1 GCA_934663645.1 uncultured Muribaculaceae bacterium
TCCACCGTGGCGCATATCTCCTCCACCTTCTCGTCAGGCAGGGCGAGCACAGCCGCCATAGTCGAAGGGTTAGCCTCACACGCCTTCTGCATAGCCATTGCACGAGTAGCGACGAGACGCAGGCCGTCCTCAAAGCCGAGAGCACCGGCAGCCACTAACGCAGAGAACTCGCCGAGGCTGTGACCAGCCACCATGTCCGGCTTGAACTCCTCGCCGAGCGTGGCAGCGAGTATCACACTGTGCAGGAATATCGCCGGCTGCGTCACCTTGGTCTGCTTCAAGTCGTCCTCCGTACCTTCAAACATGAGGTCGGTGATGCGGAAGCCCAGCACCTCGTTGGCCTTCTCGAACATGTCATGGGCGAGGCTGCTGCCCTCATAGAGGTCTTTGCCCATACCCACAAACTGGGCGCCCTGACCGGGGAATACAAATGCTTTCATATACTATGATGTTCAATTATTGATTAGGGCGCAAAATAAGCAATTTTCCGCGACATGGCACTCGCCCTCACTGCAAAGAATCATTAACAGGGCTGTGCCTTGCTCTTGCGCACGTGATAAGTGAAATCAAAAAAAACGCTCAAATAGTTTGGTTGATAACACATTAATATTTAACTTTGCCCCATGATTGTTTCGTATGCGCATGCTTGCGGCACGGTCAAAACAGCAAAATAATAACCTAAAAGTATTCAAGACACCCTATGAAACAAGTTTTACTTACCATTGTGTCAGCGATGTTGGCGACAACAGGGGCTATGGCACAGGGTACAATGACTTTCACGACAGCAGCGCCAAAGGGTACGGCGGTACGCATCCTCGCCAATGTCGTGTCTGCCACACAGCCGCTGACTATCGACTTCGGCGACGGCGTGGAGCAGAAATTCACCATCGACCCCGACCAGGCGGCATGGCAACGATGGATTGACGGGACAATAGAAGGCTCAACAATCACCGTCTCCGGACAGGTGACCGAGTTCCAGCTCCAGGAGGCGCAGCTGACTTCCGCCGAGTTGGACGGCATGTCCAACCTCACAAAACTCGACCTGAGCAAAAACTCCCTCACCTCTTTCGAGTTGCTCACCCTGACTCCACTGACAAGCATCAACCTGTCATACAACAACATCCAGAATTCGCCGGCAACCAATCCCACGCTCTCGCTCGAGAACTGCGGCAAGACGCTGGAATGGCTCACACTCAACAACAACACAGGCCTGCAGTGCCTCGACGTGCAGTACCAGACAGCACTGAAATACCTGACACTCAACGACTGCCCGGACCTGGCTTCGATATTCATCTGTCTGCCTGAAAGCTCCCAGGCCACCCTGACGAGCATAAACCTGAGCAACTGCAGCCTGAGCAACTTCTACCCCGTGTCGTTGCCCTCCCTGCGCACGCTCAACCTCAGCAACAACCGCCTGATGACTGAAGGTACTGACAACCCGTTCGTCCTCGGCGACTACCCCGAGCTGACAACTTTGTCGGTATCCCAGAACAAGGCTGTCCACACGCTGGATGTGACAAAATGCACCAAGCTCGAAGACCTGTTCATCAACGACTGCAACTTTGAGCTGATAGACGTGTCACAAGCCCCCGCACTGCGCACTCTAAATGTGGCAAACAACACAATCCGCAGCCTCGACCTGGGCAACAACACAAGCATAAGCACGCTCAACGTCTCCGGCAACCCAATGACAACGCTCGATGTCGCAAAACTCCCGAGCATCTCATCTCTCAACATCAGCAATACACAGATCTCTCGCGTCGACCTGATGGAGGCTTACTTCCTCAAGTCTTTCAACGCTTCAAACACACTGCTCGAGTTCGTTGACTTCAACGGCCTGCAGGCAAACCGAGTTGACCGTATTGACCTGCGCAACTGCCCCAACTTCACCCCCGAATCGATGAACTACACCCTGCGCACTGTCCCGGTAGCAAAGACAAGCTACGGCGAACAGCCGAACCTGCTCATCGAAGGCTCTAACGGCGAGCATGCCGACACGAGCTACCCGACAAGCCAGGACTTCCAGTGGATATGCGACGTGCAGGGCGACGGCACTGCAAAGAACACCCCGGTTGCAGTGACTCTCGAAGGCGCGACTGACACCGGCGAAAACAAGACCGGCTCACTCGAACACCTCTATTCGCATTTCGGCATGGGCCTGGACTACGACCTCGACGTGATGCAGACCGACGGCGGCAAGTTCATCCTCTGCCAGTGGCAGCCGCTGTACTTCCAGACAATACAGAGCGTTAACGAGACCGCACTCAAGGGTGTGCCCATGTATGTATATTCATACCCCGAAGAAGGCAAGCGCTTCAAGAGCGTAACCGTGAACGGCAAGGAAATCTTCAGCCCATGGTTCATCGTTTCCGAGCCCTCTACCATCAAGGTGAATTACACTTCCGAAATGGCATCCGTATCGTTTGACGTAAAACAGGGACAGGAAATGTCTATGCTCGTCAACACTGTCACCTCTGGCAGCTCCGTTTGGATAGACTGGGGCACAGGCACACGCACTGAATACCCCCACCAGAACGCATACCTCTCCGGCAGCGACCGCCTCTCAGGCTCTCGCATCGACGGCACTGCAGCAGGCACACGTGTCACCATATACGGCGACCTCGCCGGCGTTGACGTTTCAGGCTTCGGAGAATACGGCGTAGCAATGGGACTGTGGGACAACCAGATCCAGGCTATGGACCTCTCCAACGCTCCCGACCTCAAATTCTTCAGCGGCTACTGGAACCCTATCAAGACCATAGATCTCTCGCAGAACACCGCCCTCGAGGTACTCAACCTCAGCTACACCGGCCTGAAAGCCATCGACCTCTCTCACAACCCGAACATCATCATGCTCCAGGCTTACTCTGACACATTCGGTGACGAGGAAGACGGCATCGCCCTGCTCGACGCTATCGACGTCTCGAACATGCCGTACCTCCAGTATCTCGATGTGAAGGGCAACAACCTCACTTCACTCGACGTGACAAACAACAAATACCTCAAATGGCTCTACGCCCAGAACAACAAGCTTACGTCAATCGATGTGTCCAAGAACACAGAACTCGCAGACATAAGCGTGTCACGCAACCAGATACCAAGCATCGACCTGTCGCACAACAACGCCCTCATGGGACTGGCCATTGACGGCAACCTCCTGACCAGCCTTGACCTCTCCCAGAATCCGGAACTCGTGGACCTTTCTGTCTCCGAGAACGACATCCACTCGCTCGACCTGAGCAAGAACCAACAGCTGCAGTTCATATACATAAACGGCAACGGCATGACGGCTCCAGAGCTCAACGAGTTCTACTACACTCTGCCGCAGCGCATCGACAAGGGCGACGACGATGACGACCAGCCCAGCCTGAGCTACAACCTCGCTGTCATCCAGGGCGGCGACGAAAGACTGAACGAAGGCACCCGCGCAGACTCCAGCATCGCAGTTGACCGCGGTTGGACTCCAAGCCACAAGGGCACCAACGGCGGCTGCGATTGGGCATACCTCGACATCATCAACCCGCTCCACGGCTCTGTCAAGGTCGTTGACGCAGAGGGCAACGAGTACGCCAACGGCTCGAAAGTGACCAAATACCTTCCGCTGACTATCATCGCGACTCCCGACGCTGGTTATGCATACAGCACATACTCGCTCAACAACGAAGAGGCTGTCGGCAGCACCAATTTTGACATGCCCGGCATCTACACCAAGCTCCGTGTATCATTCATCAAGGACGACGGTGTTGACGATGCAGCAGCCGACGATATGACCATCACCGCAGTTCGCGGCGGCATCCATGTCTGCGCTGACCTCGCCATTGCCACCGTATACACCACCGACGGCATCATCGCTGCCGGCGACGTGACTGTAGAGGGCGACCGCATGATCGAGCTCCAGCCCGGATGCTACATCGTCCGCCTCAACTCCGGCAAGGCCGTACGCTCCGCAAAGGTTATCGTGAAATAACCCGTACACTGAAACACGACATAGCCCGGTACTTTCGGCTTCGCCCGGTCCCGGGCTATGCCTTACATATTTGACAACCACTTAAATAAACAATCATGAACAAACTTTACGCAACAATGCTTGCCGCCATCGTCGCAATGCCGATGCTGGGACAGAGCAAGACCGTGCCGTACAGCAGCGACATTGGTGTCAACAACGCCGTTGACCCTGAATGGGAAACGGTGAACAACACTCGCGGAGGCAAAGGATTCACATGGGACCGCGAAACCAAAGACTTCTCTACCCCCGGCACACAGGGCGGCGTATACCACGCATACGACAGCGACAACGCTGCCGACTGCTGGGTGATGTCGCCGATGATTTCCCTGACCGCCGGCACGGAGTACACCGTCAAGCTGTGGACAAAGACCCGCGGGCTTGACACAGAAAAATACGAAGTACGCATGGCATCTGAGCGCACTTCCGCAGCCATGAAAGCCGGCACGCAGCTGATACGCAATGAGGACTACCTGCACTCGTCAGACTTCGAGCTGCAACAGATCACCGTCACCGTCCCAGCCACAGGCGACTACTCCTTCGGCATACACTGCTTCAGTGACGCCAACTCATACGACTTCTACGTAACCGGCTTCTCCATAACCGGCGACGGCGGCGACCAGCCCGACCCGGGGCCGACTCCCTCTACAGCAAAGGCGCTCCCCTACGAGTTCGCCTTTGACAATGCGAACACTTTCACTTCTGAATGGAAATCCGTAGCCGGCCCTGACGCTGCCACAACTGCGGCATGGGGATACAACTCATACTCAAAGTTTGCCGAGTTTGACGCTGCACAAGGCCTCAAAGAAGACAACTGGCTCGTGTCTCCGGCCATCAACTTCGACACTGCCGGCGACTATATGCTCAAAGTCACCTGCACCATCTACGGCGACCTCGGCTTCGCGCTCGGCTCTTCCGACACCGACATGAGCGGCTATACGGAACTCGCTTCGTATGAAAACCTCAGCGAGTTCGGCAAGGAGTGCGAAGTGCCATTCACTGTCACAACTCCCGGCGAATACCGCATCGCATTCCACGCAAAAGCTGAAAGCGGCACATACATGGGATACCGCATCAACTATGTCAAGGTGTTGAAGAACGACCCCATGCCAGCACTCGTGACCGACCTGACAGCCACACCGCAGGGCGAGGAACTGAAAGTCAGCCTCACATGGACCAACCCCGCCGTTGACCAGAACGGCAACGCCCTGACAGAGCCGCTGACCGTCAAATTATACCGCAACGGCGAAATGGTACGCGAAATCAGCAACTGCACAGCCGGCGCAGCACAGAGCCTTACAGACGAGCCCGCAGCTGCCGGCGTATACTCATACTATGTAATGGCATACAACTCCAACGGCTGCATCGACAAAGACCCGATCACCGTCAACGCCGGATATGTGGGACACCCCGTGGCAACGATGCCCTACGCCTTTGACGCAGCGTCAGCCAATGACAACGAGACCGGCATGTTCACCGTACTCGACGGAAACGCCGACGGCAACACATGGGTGTTCGACTCCGCAAGCTGGAGCAAGTCATTCATGTCAAAAATGCCCGCAGACACGGAGGCCAACGAATACCTCGCCACCCCCTACCTGCA
>CAKUKR010000105.1 GCA_934663645.1 uncultured Muribaculaceae bacterium
GCAAAGAGGCGTCAAATACATACGTCGAGTTCAAGCGCACTATGGCTACGGACAAGAAGTATGAGTGCAGCAACCTCGGGAAGTCTTTCACCTCGGAGGAACTCTCTGCGGAAGTGCTCAAGACACTGAAATCATTCGTGACTGATGAGAACGTGAATTGCGCAATCATCACCGTACCCGCAAAATTCTCCGTTAACCAAAAGACAGCGACACTGGAAGCGGCGAAAATGGCAGGTTTCGAGAAGGTCGAGTTGCTGCAAGAACCGATTGCTGCGTCAATGGCATACGGACTCACTGCCGATGAAAAGGATGGTGTCTGGATGGTGTTCGACTTCGGCGGCGGCACATTTGACGCCGCTTTGGTGAAAGTTGAGGACGGCATCATGCAGGTTTTTGACACAGAGGGCGACAATTACCTCGGGGGCAAGAACCTGGACTATGCCATAGTGGACGAAATCATAATACCCTATCTGCGAAACAACTATTCTGTGGAAGGCTATCTGCAAGACCCGGTTAAGAAGGAGGTGTTGCGAGATGCCATGAAGACATACGCAGAGGAGGTGAAAAACCAGCTTTCATTCAAGGAAAAGGAAGACATCATCTCCAACCTTGGCGACTTTGGCGAAGATGAGGACGGCGAGGAAATCGAACTGGATTTGACAGTGACACAGGCACAGCTGTATGGCGTAATCCGTCCGTATTTCCAGAAGGCTGTTGATATATGCCGCGAACTCATCTCACGCAACAAGCTCAAGCCGTCGCAAATCAGCAAACTGATACTCGTCGGCGGACCGACACACAGCCCACTGATACGCCAGATGTTGAAGGAGCAGGTGACACCGAATGTTGACACAAGCATCGACCCGATGACCGCCGTTGCCACAGGTGCTGCATTGTATGCATCGACTATCGACGCGGTTGTGTCTGACAGCGAAATTGAAGTCGGAACTGTCAAACTGAACCTCGGATATGCCTCAACATCAGTCGAAACAACAGAGTTTGTGTCGGTAAAACTTGAGGGAGGAACTTCGCTGCCGAAGGTTGATGTCGAAATTGTCCGCTCCGAGAAGGGCTGGTCTAGCGGCAAGTGTCCTATCGATGCGAGCGGAGATGTTATTGAAGTGCAGCTCAGAGACGGAAGAGCAAACTCATTCAGCGTATTGTGCTACGATGACAAGGGCAACCCGCTCCCCTGCTTCCCCTCTGAAATCACAATCATTCAGGGCAGTTCTGTCGGAGCTGCGCCGTTGGCATATAATATTGGTATCAGCGTATGGAGCGATGTCCGCAAATGCGGCGTGTTCCGTATGGCAGAGGGCCTTGAGAAGAACAAGCCGCTTCCGGCGGTCGGTGTAATAAGCGATTTGAAGACGCCAGCCAAACTGCGTCCCGGCGTCAGCTCTGATGTAATCACTATCCCGGTGTATGGAGTGGACGGCGTTGCCGAAGAAGCGGAAGGAAGACCTACAACCCTGTACGAGCATATCAGCGATGTGGTGATAACCGGCGATGAGGTAGAGACTCTGATTCCCGAAGAAAGTCTTGTAAACGTGACACTGAAAGCGGACTCGTCGGAACAAATGAAACTCGAGGTGTTTTTCCTTGCATCCGGCATCTCCATTGAGAAAGCTCTCGACACAAGCAAGAAGCACAAGACAGAGCAAACGCTCAAGGAGATACAGGCAGGTTTGTCAAACGCTCAAGTCGGCATCGCTCGGCTTGCCGAAAGCGGCATCGACACAGGCATAATGCGCGAGGAACTGGCTCGTCTGCGCAAAGACGCGCAAAACCCGTCAGAGCCCAAGGAAGTCCTCAAGCACTTGCGCGACTTGCTCATTGACATTGTTAAGGTGGAAGACGGCACAGAGTGGCAGCGCGTTGAAAAAGAGCTGCGCGAGGAGTTTGATGACCTCGAAAGAGCGCAGAACGACCTCGGCAATGAGGAGACTGCCCGCAGTGTCTCACAGTTGCGTATGCAGACAGACGAGGCCATACGCGCCAAAGACCCCAAAATGGGACGTGCCGTAATAGACCAAGTCCGCGGATTGTATGTACACCTGACAATGGTGTATCAGTGTGCTGCGATAATTCAGAATAGTAACAGCCGTTTCGGCTCGATACGCTGGAAAGACGCATCGCGTGCACGTCAGTTGGTGAACACTGGCATGGCGGAAATCAACAACGGCCTGAATGTTGACAAACTGCACCCGATTGCGGTACAGCTTCTCAAACTGATGCCAGATGACCAAGCTCGCGATAATGCCGGAGGTCTGCTGAAATGATGTTCCAAAAAGGCGACAGCATAGGGAATTACACGGTATCGTTTCCGCATAAGCAAGAAGCCTGTGCGGAAACATACCGTGTAAAAGACCCTGAAGGGCATACACGCTTCCTGAAACTCATTGATTGCAGCAAGTTGCGCCGTGACAGGATAGATGATGAAGGACAGGTAGTGGAAATCGTAGTTGCCAAGCAGCTTGACCACCATAACCTGCTCAAATACCATGATTCAGGCAGACTGACATTGGACGGCAGACTGTTCGCATTCCTCGTGACTGACTATGTCAGCAGCGAATCGCTGTCACAGCGCATTATTCGTGACGATGACATATCTGTTTATGAGATTAAGGGCATTGCCAAAGCCGTGCTTTCGGCTTTGGCGTATATGCACTCACGCCCTGCTCCGATAATCCATAACGATGTGACAATAAATAGTGTCCTGCTTGATTTGACAGGCAGTGTCAGCGATTTGAAACTCGTGGGATTGGGGTATTCCCAGTTTCTTGGGTCAAGTTTGGCGAAGCCAGATCTGAAAAACCAGAACCTGTTCTACATTGCTCCAGAACGGTTTTCAGGGGTTAGCTCTGTGCAATCTGACTTGTACTCCGTCGGGGTGATGATGTATCACCTGCTTTACGGCAGGTTGCCTTGGTATGTAGATGCTTCGCGAGTTGACAGCCAAGAAATTGTAGACGTCATACTTGCGCAGCATGACAAGGAATTGGATTTGCCACGGCTGAACAAGTTCGAGCTTGACGACCAGTTGCTCAATGTGATAGCCAAGTCGCTCAGCTACGATGCGGAAGACCGCTTCCAGTCAGATGATGATTTCATCAGGGCCCTTGACGGCGAAACTGAAATACCGAGACAATCCACAAAGACCAAAATCTTGTCGGAAGCTGGGCAGCGCAAACAAGCAACGCCTAAGTTTGAAAAGGCAGAAGGTGAAGGTTTTGCGGCCATTGCAGGTATGGAGGAACTGAAACGTCAGCTTCAAGAGGAAGTAATCGAGCCGCTCCACAATCCAGAGGAATATCGCCGCTATGGCGTGACTATACCCAACGGTATGCTTCTGTACGGGCCTCCTGGATGCGGCAAGACATTCTTTGCCAAACATTTTGCAGAGGAGGTGGGCTTCAATTTCCTGTGCATCACCCCGGCAACGCTGAAAAGCAGATATGTCAACGCCACTCAGGAGAACATTGCGCAAATGTTCAAGGAGGCGGAGGCAAAAGCACCGACTGTCATATTCATAGACGAGATGAACGAGCTCGTTCCCGACCGTCAGAGCGATGTTCATGAGATGTCGCGAAGTGCGGTCAATGAGATGCTCGCTCAAATGGATCGGACCGGCGAAAAAGGGGTGTTCGTAATCGGAGCAACGAACTATCCGGACATGATAGACCCGGCGATATTGCGTGCCGGCCGTTTGGATAAGAAGTACTATGTCGGCGCACCTGACAAGGATGCAAGAGCTGCCCTGTTCCGGCTGTATCTTAGCAAGCGTCCGTATGATTTCGGACTGGATTATGACAAATTGGCGGAACTGACCGAATACTACGTGTCGGCGGACATACAACTGATTGTCAATGAGGCATCGCGCAATGCGCTGCAACTTCGCAGCCGTATCACAATGCAGTTGCTTACTGATGCAATAAGCAACACAAAGCCCTCGTTGAGCCGCGAAATGCTTAGCAAGTATGAAACGATTAAGGCAAGGATGGAAGGAGCGGACGAGAAACCGACCCGTCGCCGGGTAGGCTTCTGACCATATTGCATTAGCCACCCATGAGATGAAGTTGGAGCCGTCCTGGACAGGGCGGCTCCGCTCGAATTAATTACACACGATTTTCTCAGGTTATGGGAGAGGAGAGATATGTGGCAGTTCCTGCTAACCACATTGCAAAATTAGGCAATGCTGGCGATTTCAGCATAGCAGCATCGGACATCCATATTGTCATATCGGACAATGCGCGTGCGCAGAACAGACAAAGCCGCTGTATATCGGGGATTTTGACTAATTTTGCAGTAGAAATAGACAGGTATGGCAACTACAATAGAGAAGTATTTTCCACAACTGACTGTGGAGCAACGTGACCGGTTTGACATCATGATGCGTCTGTACCCTGAATGGAACAGCCGCATAAATGTCATTTCACGCCAGGACATCGACAATCTCGAGACGCACCACCTGCTGCACTCGCTCGCAATAGCCAAGTTCCTCAACTTCGCGCCCAATAGCCGAGTGTTGGATCTCGGTACAGGCGGCGGGCTGCCGGGGTTGCCTCTTGCGGTCATGTTTCCGCAGGTGCATTTTCACCTGATAGACCGCATCGGCAAGAAAATCCGCGTCGCTACGGAGGTGGCGCGTGAGTGCGGTCTTGACAACGTGACCTTTCAGCACGGTGACATAGGCGAGTGCCATGACAAGTTCGACTTTGTTGTTAGCCGTGCTGTCATGCCTCAAAATGAACTGATGAAGCTGGTTCGTCGCAATTTTGCGGACAAGGGCATCAATGCAGTCCCCAACGGCCTGATTACGCTGAAGGGCGGCGATGTGACTGGTGAGCTGAAAGGGTTGCCCACAAGCGAGACTGTGGAATTATCCAAGTGGTTTGACGAGCCGTTTTTCAGAACAAAGAAGTTGATATACACGCCGGCGAAATGACATTCTAATGCTGGCAGACAACAAGATAAGATGAAAGTAGCAAGATTTGAACTGGCCCTGTTCGGGATAAATACATACGTCGTATATGACGAGGAAACACGCGAGTGTGCAATCATCGACCCGGGGATGACCCTCCCCGAGGAGTTTGACGCTCTCGACAATTTCATAGCACGCGAGAAGCTGACTGTCACTCACTTGCTCAATACGCACATGCACATAGACCATGCTATCGGTGACAACTATGTGAGCAATAAATATGGTGTCAAGGTTGAAGCTCACCCTGCTGATGAGGTGCTTGGCGAGCGCATAGACCGTCAGGCGGAAATGTTCGGCCTGACGAAACAGGCGGAGGGTGTACACATTACTCATTACCTGAGCGACGGCGACATAATACGCATCGGAGGCGGAGAGCTGAAGGTGCTGCATGTGCCGGGACACTCGCCTGGCGGCATCGTGCTATATGACGAGAAAGACGGATTTCTGTTCGCCGGGGATGTCCTTTTTGCTGGCAGCATCGGCCGAACAGACCTGCCGGGTGGCAGCATGACACAGTTGCTCACTGGTATACGCGAAAAACTGATGCCGCTGCCTGACAGCACAGTCGTATATCCTGGTCACGGTCCGGAAACGACTATCGGCCGGGAGCGCAATTC
>CAKUKR010000106.1 GCA_934663645.1 uncultured Muribaculaceae bacterium
AACAGATGAAACAGAGTAAACAGCCGCGAGAGCTGTTGTGCTGTCGCGGCTGTGTGTATAGGGTCAGTGTGAGTGTCTGCTTACTTGCCCTCTGGGTAGAGTGAATCCCACCACTGGGGCGCGTCCTGGAGGTATTTGGCGAACCATGCCATTATGGTGTTCTGCCATTCGCGGCGTTTGTCGGGGTCGGTGACCACGTGGTTCGCTCCCTCGACGGTGATGAACTCCACGTCGCGGCCGAGTATTTTCAGGGCGTTGTAGAGCTGTATGCTCTCGCCGATAGGGACGTTGGTGTCCTCTGTGCCGTGGAGCAGGAGGAGGGGTGTGTGTATCTTGTCGGCGTTGAAGAGCGAGCCTTGCTTGGTGAAGAGCTCTGGGTCAGACCATGGGTATGACTTGGCGGCGGCGACGGCGTTGTAGCTGTACCCCCAGTAGCCTTCGCCCCAGTAGCTGGTGACGTTTGATATGCCGGCATGTGAGACAGCGGCGGCGAATATGTCGGTCTGCGTCTGCAGGTACTGCGTCATGAACCCGCCGTAGCTTGCGCCGAGGCAGCCTATCTTCTTGGCATCGACGTAGGGGTGCTGCTGGCAGAACAGCTTGACGCCCTCGATGATGTCGTCGGCAGTGCGCTTGCCCCAGGCGTTGACATGGCGGGCGGAGAACTCCTGTCCGTAGCCAGTCGTGCCGCTTGGGTTGATGACGTATACCACATAGTCGCGAGAGGCGAACACGTTGGGGTTGTAGGGGTGGTTGATGCTGTGGTCGGAGGGAGAAGTGCCGCCGTAGTAGTATACAATGAGGGGGTACTTGCGTGAGGCATCGAAGCCCGGGGGCAACGTGACCTCGCCGTCGATAGTCGTGCCGTCAGATGCTGTGAACGTCCATTTCTCGGTCTTGCCCCACTCCACGTCGCCGAGTGTGTCCTGCAGGGGGTCGGCGATGAGGGTGTTGCGTCCGCTGCGTGTGTCGTATATCCATGCGGCGCCGTCGGTCTCGAGCGTCGAGCCGTTGTATGTGATGTACTGCGCGGAGCCCTCGCCCATTGATATTGAGCGTATCACGTCCACTTTGGCGTCGAGCTGCGTGAAGCGGCCTGTTCGCGGGTCGCAGCGGTACATGCGTTTGTAGAAGCCGTCCTCGGCAGTGAAGTAGATGTTGCCGTCGGCCTTATTCCATATCGGCGTTCCCTCGACGGAGGGGTTGAAGTCGCGTGTCAGGGGGGTCGCCTTGCGCGAGGCGATGTCTACGACTGCCATTTGGACGTCGAAGTCGTTTGGTATGGGGTGGTTGCCTGCGTTTAGGGTCACGCCTCCGAGCATGTCAGGGCCTCCGTATACGAGTATCTGCCGTCCGTCGGGGGAGTAAACCGCTCCGTTGATGATGCCCTCGTCGGCTGCAATGGTGTCAGTGGCGAGTGTGTTGAGGTCCATTTCGATGATTGAGGCGGCGTAGAATGGCCAGCGGTCGGGTGTCTCCTTGGTCGCGGAGTAGAGGAGGCGGCGGGAGTCTGGCGAGATGTCGAGTATGGCGTTCTGGCGGCTGCCGTATGTTAGTGTTACGGTGTTGCCTGTCTGGACGTCCTGCTTGACGATGTAGAAGCGGTTGCGGTTGCCGGGCTGGCGGTCGTCTGGCGACGTGACGCGGCGCATTATTCCGCTCTCTGCCGTGCCTTCGGCGAGGCGGTAGTAGATGAGTGACTTGCAGTCTGGGGTGAAGCTGACGCTTGGTGTCTCGAGGCCAGTCATGAGGCGTTCAGTGGCCATGCCGGGGACTGTCATTGTGTACAGGTCGTTGCCGTCGGCAGACTTGACGGTGTAGTACACCTTGTCGCCCTGGGGCATCCAGTCGGCCTCGTAGGGGAGGTTGGCTGCGATGACCTTGGCGGTGCGGGTCTCTATTATCTGTGCGGAGTACCCGTAATTGTTCGGGGAGAAGTACTGGCGGTATTTCACGAGTGCGTACTTGCCGTCGGGCGACACGCTTGTCGCCATTACGCGGGTGCCGAGCACACAGTCGTCGACGTAGAAGCGGCGTTTCATCTCCGGGTCGGCTGCTATGGCGATATCCTCGTATTCCGCGTCGGGGATGAACTCTGCCTTGACCTCGGGGTCGCACTTTGCTGAAGCGTCGGCGAGGAGCTTGAGGGTCAGGGTGTAGTCGCGCTCTGGCTCGAGTGTGAGCTGGACGGTCTGCGCCGATGTGCCGGCGATGCTGTCCTCGGCGGTGGTCTTCTTGGCTTTTGACTCGCCGTTCACGAGGACTTCAAAGCGTGAGGGGGATGTTACCTTGAGGCTGCCCTTGGCAAACCGCTCGGCACGCAGGTGTGTCTGCATCAGTATGACTTCGTAGCCCTGTGCGGGGCGGGCGAGGGTGATGCGCCCTGTGGTGTCGCCTGCCTGTGCGAGTGTTGACTTGAGCCGCTTGAAGTCGAGTGTCATGCGGTTGTCGAGCAGGTCGGCTGTGTCGTATTTCTTGCCGTCGGTGTTGACGGAGTCGGACATTGCGGGTGTCATGACACGGACGGGGGGTGCGACGCTGAAGCGGTTCAGCACCCGTGGAGCGGCGTATGCCGCCATGCCGCATAGCAGCACGCCTGATGCGGCTGCAATGATCGTTCTGTTTTTCATGGGTTGTGTTTCAGGTTTATGTGGTATGTCGTCAGCTGGGTGTCTGGTATGAGACGACACGCTTCATCATGATGTCAAACTCGAGTGCGGAGTATGGCTTGATAGCGGAGCCGTTTCCGCTCACGCCGTAAGCTGCTATGGCGGGTATTACTATGGTGACGGAGTCTCCGGGGACCATTTGCGTCAGGGTAGCCCAGAAGCCGCGCACCATCTGGTTGGGGCGGCAGCGGTAGATGCTGTCTCCGTATACGGTGCGTGAGTATGAGTCGTCAAACTTGGTCTGGTCATAGAGCCTTCCGGCGTATTTGATGTCAACGGTGGAGTTGTCGAGGGGCTTCATCACCTTGTCGTGGTCGGCGGGGCGTTTGTGCCAGTGCACCAGGACGGTCACTCCAGGCAGCCAATCGACTGTCAGGGGCTCGTAGTATGGCTTGCCGTCGTCGCCGGTGCGCTGCTGCTGTTCGCTGACGAACTGCTCGTTGTCGGCTTTCCACTGCGAGTAGTCCACCTCGTCGTCCTTGATGCAGGAGGCGAGAGCGGGGAGGAGGAGTAAAGCGGCGACAGCCGGGGCTGCGAAAGCCCGGCTGCGCACACTGTGTCTGTTATGTATGGATGTCATCAGTCGATATGGGTAAATGCGTCAGAATTTCACTTCCGGGGCTTTCTGTGCGCTCTCGTCGGCCTGGAACTGGGGCTTTGCCTCAAATCCGAACCATGAGGCGTATATCACGGTTGGGAATTTCTTGATGGCTGTGTTGTAGTCCATTACGGCCTCGGTGTAGCGTTTGCGCTCTACGGCGATGCGGTTTTCCGTGCCTTCGAGCTGTGACTGGAGGCTAAGGAAGTTCTCGTTGGCCTTCAGGTCGGGGTATGCTTCTGTGACAGCCATGAGGCGTCCGAGCGCGGAGGAGAGTTCGCCTTGCGCTTCCTGGAACTTCTTGATCTGTTCCTCGTCGAGCTTGGAGGCGTCCACGTTGATTTGCGTTGCCTTGGCGCGGGCGTTGACTACGGCCTCGAGTGTCTGGCTCTCGTGGGCTGCATACCCTTTGACCACGCTGACGAGGTTGGGGATGAGGTCTGCGCGGCGTTGGTACACGTTCTGCACCTGCGCCCATGACTGTTCTACTTTCTGCTCTTTCTCGGTCAGGGAGTTGTAGTTGCACGATGTGAGGAATGATGCCGAGAGCGTCAGCGCGGCGAGCATCATCATTAGCTTACGAAGTCTTTTCATGTCTGTCGTTGTTATGGGGTTAGAGAGTTGGTAATCAGAGGAGTTTCTTGAGCAGTGAGTTGAGGCTTACCTGTTCGGAGAGTATGGCCTGGAGCTGGTCAATGGCCACGCGCTGCTGCTCCATGCTGTCGCGGTGGCGCAGTGTGACTGTGCCGTCCTCGAGGGTCTGGTGGTCAACGGTGATGCAGAAGGGCGTGCCTATGGCGTCCTGGCGGCGGTAACGCTTGCCTATGGAGTCCTTCTCGTCGTACTGGCAGGTGAAGTCGAAGCGCAGGCGATGCTGTATCTCGCGTGCCTTCTCGGGCAGGCCGTCCTTTTTGACCAGCGGCAGCACGGCGCATTTCACCGGGGCGATGGCCGGGGGGAAGTGCAGGACGACGCGCTTGTCGCCCCCCTCGAGCTCCTGCTCCTCGTAGCTGCTGCACAGCACGGTGAGGAACATGCGGTCTACGCCTATTGATGTCTCGATGACGTAGGGGGTGTAGCTCTCGCCCAGCTCGGGGTCGAAGTACTGTATCTTCTTGCCGGAGTATTTCTCGTGCTGCGACAGGTCGAAGTCTGTGCGCGAGTGTATCCCCTCTACCTCCTTGAAGCCGAAGGGCATGCGGAACTCGATGTCTGTGGCTGCGTTGGCGTAGTGGGCGAGCTTCTCGTGGTCGTGGTAGCGGTACTTGTCGTCGCCCAGGCCGAGAGCCTTGTGCCACTCCAGACGGGTGCGCCGCCAGTAGTCGAAGTACTGCATTTCAGTGCCGGGGCGTACGAAGAACTGCATCTCCATCTGCTCGAACTCGCGCATGCGGAATATGAACTGGCGAGCGACTATCTCGTTGCGGAAGGCCTTGCCTATCTGCGCGATGCCGAAGGGGATGCGCATGCGTCCTGTCTTCTGCACGTTGAGGTAGTTGACGAAAATGCCTTGCGCCGTCTCGGGACGCAGGTACACTTCCATTGCGCCGTCGGCGGTGCTGCCCATCTCGGTCTTGAACATGAGGTTGAACTGGCGCACGTCGGTCCAGTTGCGCGTGCCGCTTATGGGGTCTGCTATCTCGCAGTCGAGGATAATCTGCTTGAGCTCTGCCAGGTCGCTGTCGTTCATGGCCTTGGCAAACCGCTCGTGGAGCTCGTCGCGCTTGCGGGCGTTGTCGAGGACACGGGGGTTGGTCTGGCGGAACATTGCCTCGTCAAACGAGTCTCCGAACCGCTTGCGTGCCTTGGCGACCTCCTTGTCGATCTTTTCGTCAAACTTGGCTATCGCGTCCTCGATGAGCACGTCGGCGCGGTAACGCTTCTTGGAGTCCTTGTTGTCGATGAGGGGGTCGTTGAATGCGTCGACGTGCCCGGAGGCTTTCCAGATAGTGGGGTGCATGAAAATGGCGGAGTCAATGCCGACGATGTTGTCGTGGAGCATTGTCATCGCCTCCCACCAGTATCGCTTTATGTTGTTCTTCAGCTCAACGCCGTTCTGTCCGTAGTCGTAAACGGCTGAAAGGCCGTCATATAGCTCGCTTGACTGGAATACGAAGCCGTACTCCTTGGCGTGAGCGACTATTGTCTTGAATACATCTTCCTGTTTTGCCATGTTGTCTGTTTTTTGCGGCTTTGTGGGCAAATGCGCGGTTGCATTGCCACAATATAGCGCAAAGTTACGAAAAATCATGCACCTGACGAA
>CAKUKR010000107.1 GCA_934663645.1 uncultured Muribaculaceae bacterium
CAGCTCTTCGAGCGCGTCAAGGCGGCGCGGCTCGCGTACTTCGACAGCATAGTCCGCCGAAGCCCCTCGCAGCGCAAGTTCCTCAATGGCTGGCGCAACCGCGTCAACTCGTTCACTTACTCGAAAACGCGCTGATTTACCCGAAACGACCGCGTTATTTTACTTTTGACCGCCAAAGTAACACAATGAAAAAGCTGTTATACTTACTGACAATACTGCTGTTGCTGTCCTCGTGCAGCCGCCGCATATACGTCCCTGTGGAAAGCGTCCGCGAAGTACACGACACCGTCCGCATCGACACCGCCGACCACCGCGCCGCCGTCATCATACGGCGCGACAGCGTAATCGTCCGCGACAGCGTGGCAGTCGTCATCAACGGCGACACAGTAGTCCGCGAGGTGTGGCGGTGGCGCGAGCGCGTCCGCGAGGTGCATGACACCGTGAGGGTCGCAACGGCCGCAAGCCGCGACACATCACACACAGACACCGCCAAGACCGCGCAGGTCGTCGAGGTCGAGAAGCCCCTCACATGGTGGCAGCGCGTCCAGATATGGCTCGGCAGGGTCGCGGTGACAGCCGCCGCCCTCGCCGCAGCATGGTGGATATACCGCCGCCGTCACCGCTTGCCGTAGAACACCCAGTCAAGCACACGGCGGTTAGCCTCGTCCACCTTCCGCTGGTCAAAGTCGATGTAAATGTCCGTGACCGTGTTGCCGCCGTGTCCCAGCGCGGCGGCTATCGTCTCCTTCGGGATGTCGAGTGATGCCGCCGTGGTCGCCCACGAGTGCCGCGCCCAGTATGTCGTAAGCCCGGGGAACGCAGGTTCAATGAACTTCTTGCCGCCCTTGCCGCGCCGCTCAACAACGCCAATGCGCTGGAGAGCCTTGTTGCAGTGTTTGATGAAGTTGTGGTGGTCGCTGCTCGTGTCGAGGATGTCGAGCAGGTGACGCTCCCCACGGTAGCGGTCGATTATCTCCTGTGCTTCAGGCTCTACCCTTATCGAATACTGCCGCCCCGTCTTTGCCCTCTCGTACTCTATGCGCCCCTCGGTGACGCGGCGGAGGTTGCACAGGTCTACGGCGTTGATGCCGCACAGGCAAAATATCAGTTTGAACATGTCAACGTAGCGGACGGCATACGGCTCGACAGGGTATGCGAACAGCTCGCGCAGCCGTTCCACCGACAGCGACCGCTTGCGCGTCGCCTGGGGGCGTATCTTAAAGCGGCGGAAAGGGTAGCACGCCGTCACCTCATCATCTATTGCGTCGTTGAACACGGCGCGGATGTTGCGCAGGTGGATGTTCCGGGCGTTCCTCGAGCGTGCCGTCCGCGCCATGAACTCGTCAAAGCGTTCCAGCCACCGGCGGTCTATGTCCTCAAACGTGAGCTGGTCGGCATCTGCATCGAAAGCGCGTATGCGCGACAGCGTCTGCCGGTACACAGAGCGCGTCCCCGGCTTGCGCCGCGCTGATGTGCAGAACTCTTCGAGCCGCGGCATGAACAGGTCGGGGCGCGGCGTGCGCCTGTCCTCACGCGGATGCAGTACGGAGGACACGGCAGCGGCATATTCGCGGATGTCCGCTTGCGGACGCATCGCGGCGGCGGCGCGGCGTGCTTCCTCCATTATCTTTTCGAGTTGCTTGTTCAGGTGGCGGAGGTCATAGTGGCGAGCCGATGCCTTGCACGCCTTTGCGTCCCACTCGGGGGCGGTCAGGCGGATGCCTGTGCTGACGTACCGCGTGACGCGGTTCAGGCAGACCGCGAGTTTCAGGGGGGCGGCGCAGCCCTCTGCGGTGCGCCGTGTGTCGAGATAGAATTTCAGTGTGACCATAGTCAAAATCGCAGACCGTGTTTGCTCATTCGGGGAAATCGTGCGCAAACATAACGCCGTTTTGTGCCGATTTACGCCCGAAATTGCCGCTGTTCGGTCTTTTTTTTGACTTGCACGGGGTCAAAAGAACCTCAAAAGGAAAGCCGCTGACATTCATATTTAGCTGACTGTCAACGACTTTTGGGATTGAGCGGTAAACGAGGCTCGAACTCGCGACCCTCAGCTTGGGAAGCTGATGCTCTACCGACTGAGCTATTACCGCATTTGTCTGTCTGTGTCCACCTGGGCTGCCGCCCTCGGTTCGCACTGCAAAGTTAGTCATTTATGGTCATTCGTGCAAAATTATTTTGCCAATGCCGCTGAAAAAACGCACGCCCGGAGCAATCAAGCCTCGGGCGTCACGGTTATAGGTCATGCCGCTGCCTGGCAGTGGCTTCTGTTTTCGCGGACCGGATTATTTCTTCTGAGCGGCCTTCTTGTCGCAGCAGCTCTTCTTCTCGGCAGCAGCTTTCTTGCCGCAGCACTTTGTGGCTTTGTTGCACGACTTTGCATCGCCCTTCTTGCCGCAGCATTTCTGGGCTTTGTCGCACTTCTTGGCCTCTTTGTCGCATTTAGCCTTGCTTGCTTCTGCGCAAGAGCCTTTCTTGCCGTTGCCGCATTTTTTCTCGCAGGCTTTGGCATCTTTGCCGGCCTTCTTGCATTTGTCACACTGCTCGAATTTGGTCGACTTTTCCTTGGCCGTAGTAGTCTGCGCGGAAACGCCGAAGGCGAAGAACGCCATTGAGAGCATCAGGATGCTAAACTTTTTCATATCTGTATTTCTATTGTTTGATTGTCGCAAAGGTAATAGTATAACGCGGCACTGCCAAGGGAGTGACAGACTTTAACACATTTAACAATCCAGTTGCTGTTAGATTGAACGCGGTGTTATGCGTATGACCTGGCGGTCGTTGTCTATCTCGATGCGGCCGAGGCGTGCGAGTACTGTCTGTCCGAGCAGCAGAGGGGCGGCCTGGCTGTTGACCACGCTCGCTTGTACGTCCTTGAGCGCCACGCCGCCCAAGTCAACTTCGGCGAGGCGTATTATCGTGCCCTCGGAGACAGCGCCGGTGGCATCGATGAATTGCTGTGTGCCGATGATGTCCTTGTCCTTGATGTACCCGTTTTTGTACATGAACGTCGCTTCGACGTTTGATATCGACACTGTGGCTGCGCCAGTGTCGAAAATAAAACGCAGGGGCAGCCCGTTGACGTGGCATTTCACCTCGGTCACGCCCCCCTTGCGGGTAAATGGTATTTCCGTCACGCCGCCCGCCGCAGTGCCTTGCTCTGCGGATTTCACCAAGTCGGCGTCTTCTATGGGAGCCTGGCCTGAAACTTCATCTGAATTATTGTCAGAAGAGGGTACAAAGCCGAGGCGGAGGAACAGCGCATCAAACTCCTTGGTCCCGCGCAGCGCGGCCAAGTCGTAGTCTTGCAGCATGTGCACACAGTCGCCATAGCCGCAATCGACTGCTTTGTTGAGATACTCCATGGCCTTTGCGCTATCGCCAAGGCGAGCATATACACAGGCTGCATTGTAATATTCGTTTTTCTTGTCGCCTTCACCTTCATTTGCCGCGATATATTGCTGCAAAACCTCGAGAGCCTTGCCGTTCTCGCCGAGGCCGGAGTAGGCGTATGGCAGCAATATCCCGGTATTGGCCACATCGCCCTTTGTCAGTTCAACCACGCGGTTATAGTCGGCAGCTGCAAGGTCTTGATTGCCAGCCAATCGGTAGCAGTCGCCGCGCAGGAGAGTTGCGGTCATGCACACATCGTCAGACAAACCAGCGTCAGAGGCCATGTAGAGGGTATAGTCCTGTGCCGCGCCGGCGAAATCGCCGCTGTAGGACTTGAGCATAGCGCGGCGGAAAATGAGGTTCTGCTTGGTAGAGTCGTCGCTGCTTTCGGCAAGCAGCTCGTCGAGCAGGGCTATGGCCTCGTCGCCGCGCCCGAGCATCGTGAGGCGCGAAGCCTTGTCAACCTTGTAGTTGATGTCGTCCGGGTCAAGGTCGATTGCGTATTCAGAACATTCGAGAGCGGTGCTGAAGTCGAGTTGGTTGTAGTAGCACTGCCCCATACGGTTGTAAGCCTGGGCGGATGGGGAAATCTTGTTTGCTGCCGAATAGGAGGCAATCGCATTTTCATAGTCCCGTGTCGCTTCATACAGTTGCCCTTCAAAGTACGGCCACATCATGTTTGAAGCATCGACAGCCATCATGTATTTCAGTTTCTCATGCATCGCTGCGACCATCCCAGAGTCATCGGTGTCAATTGCGTCAAAAGCAGTCCGCTCCTGAAGTTGCAAGGCACTGACAATGTCGTCGGCTGCTTTGCGGAACTGCTTCAGCCACATGTAAGCATCAGCACGCAACAAGTAAGCCGGGGCGTAATCAGAATCCAGCAGCAAGGCCTTGTCGCACCATTCTGCCGCTTGGCTATAATTGCCCCGCGTAAACTCGTTGAGTCCAAGGCTGACCATAGACTGTGTGTCGGACTTGTTGATTTCAAGCAGCTTCATGAAGTCAGCGTCGGAAGCGTCCAAGTCGCCGATGGTGAACAGGAGATACCCGCGCCACGAATACAGGTCTGTGTCGTCTGGAGACAGCTTCACCGCCTCGTTTATGTCACTCAGAGCCTTGACGGTGTCGCCCAGCGCGAAATAGCACTTTCCGCGAAAATACAGCGCGTCGCTGCGTGGGAACGTTCCTTTCTTAGGCAGGTATTTCACCGCCTGATCAAGCGGCTGTATGGCATTGCCGTACATTTCCACAGTATGGAATATCACGCCTTTTATCAGGCTGGCAGTGCCGCTCTTGGGATTTGCAGACACTTCCTTGTCAGCATATTCCATAGCCTCGGCATAGTTGCCGGCTTGCATCTCCTCGAGGGCGCGAGTGATGTTGTACGGCTGGCTGTCTTCCTTTTTGGCAGCAAGTGCTGGCATTGCCAGCATACATATCAGGGCTGTAATCACCGCAGCTGCGAAATATTTGTGCGTTTGGCTCATTGGCTTGTCATGAATTTGGTTGTGCGAAATTACGCAAAATAATTCGAATGTACAACTTTTCAAATCGCAAGTGTGCAAATGTA
>CAKUKR010000108.1 GCA_934663645.1 uncultured Muribaculaceae bacterium
AATAAGAGAGGACGTGCCTGGCGGCATATCCTCTCTTGTTCGTTTCGGGCAGACGGTGCTGCCGTGTGTGTTGTGCTTACTTGCGTGCTATCTTGCGGTATCCGTATACAGCGTCGTCGCCGAGTTCCTCCTGGATGCGGAGGAGCTGGTTGTACTTGGCCATACGGTCGGAGCGGCTTGCAGAGCCGGTCTTGATCTGTCCGGCGTTGGTAGCCACGGCGATGTCGGCGATAGTGGCATCCTCGGTTTCGCCAGAGCGGTGAGAGATGACAGCGGTGTAGCCGGCACGCTGCGCCATCTCCACTGCGCGGAGCGTCTCTGTCAGAGTGCCTATCTGGTTGACCTTGACGAGGATAGAGTTGGCGCAACCCTCCTCGATGCCACGCTCGAGGTATTTCACGTTGGTCACGAACAGGTCGTCGCCGACGAGCTGGCAGCGGTCGCCGATCATGTCGGTGAGTATGCGCCAGCCCTCCCAGTCATTCTCCGCCATGCCGTCCTCGATAGAGTCGATGGGGTATTTTGCGATGAGGTCGCGCAGGTATTCGGCCTGCTGCTGCGAGGTGAGCTTCTGTCCGTCAGCCTGTTTCCAGGTGTAGTCGTACACTCCGTCCTTGTAGAACTCCGACGAGGCGCAGTCGAGTGCGATAGTCACGTCCTTGCCCGGCTCGTAACCGGCGTCGCGTATAGCCTGCATGATGACGTTGAGCGCGTCCTCAGTGCCGTCGAGCGAGGGGGCGAAGCCGCCCTCGTCGCCTACTGATGTGGCGAGGCCACGGTCCTTAAGGACCTTCTTGAGGTGGTGGAACACTTCAGTGCCCCAGCGTATTCCCTCCTTGAAGCAGCATGCGCCCACGGGGCGGATCATGAACTCCTGGAAGCATATAGGCGCATCGGAGTGAGCGCCGCCGTTGATGATGTTCATCATCGGCACGGGGAGGGTGTATGAGTTTGCGCCGCCGATGTACTTGTAGAGGGGGAGGTCGAGATAGTCAGCGGCAGCCTTGGCCACAGCGAGCGACACGCCGAGAATGGCGTTTGCGCCGAGGTTTGACTTGGTGGGAGTGCCGTCGAGTTCGAGCATCTTCTTGTCAACCGCAATCTGGTCGAGTGCGTTCATGCCGCGCAGTGCGCTTGCTATCGGGCCGTTGACGTTGGCGACAGCCTTCTGCACGCCCTTGCCCATGTATCGAGCCTTGTCGCCGTCGCGGAGCTCGAGAGCCTCGTTCACACCTGTCGATGCACCTGAGGGCACGGCTGCGCGTCCGCGTGCGCCGCTTTCAAGCAATACGTCTACTTCGACCGTAGGATTTCCGCGTGAATCAAGGATTTCGCGGCCATGGATTTTTGCGATTCTCATTTCAAATTCGATTTTACGTTCTTGTTTTACTTCGCTGTTTGCGTCTGTTTTTTACCTGTAATGCCCCGAGGGGGTGCAGACTCGCGCCGTTCCCCTTCGGGACTGCAAAGTTAACACTTTATTTTCATTTATTCCTCTGCGCGAGCACCTTTTTTCGGGCTGGCTTGCACTGCTGCGACAATATTCGCCCCGCGCCGGTGTTGTATAGTAAACGACCCTTCAATTTGCATATTATGAAGCATACGCTCATTCCCCTCCTCCTCGCTGCCGCTGTGCTGCCCGCTGCGTTCAGCTCGTGCAAGAGCCAGAAGCCGGCCGCCCAAGCCGCTCCCTCCGCTGCCATAGAGGGCAAATGGTATTTCGCCACAGTCCGCGCCACCGAGGTGCATAACAGCGACGCCGCCGAGGAATGGCCCTACCTGATGTTTGACCCCGCTGCCGGGCGTGTGAGCGGCAATGCCGGGTGCAACCAGCTGTCGGGCTCGTACGCCTGCACCGCGCAGGGCGACATCACATTCGGCGACGACATGATTTCGACACGGATGCTCTGCCCCGACATGAGCCTGGAGCGAGAGGTGATGCAGTCGCTCCCCATGGTGCGGCACTACACCCTCACGGACGGCACGCTGACACTGACAGCCGGTGACGGCGCCTGCATAGCCACGATGTCGCGCACAGCCCCCGTCGACGGCGGCGAGTAGGCATACCCCATATATGTACGCATTTGCGCCGGCGCGGATTTTTTCGTAACTTCGCGCTGGCGTTGACTTACCCTCGCCACTGAAAGACGATGCCCCGATTCACACCACTCATCAACCGCGAAAAGCCCTCCACCTCCCCTGTCGTCATCGCAGGCCCGTGCGCCGCAGAGAGCGAGGCGCAGGTCATGGAGACAGCTGAAGCCCTCGCTGCCGCCGGCACTGACATTTTCCGCGCCGGGGTATGGAAGCCGCGCACCAAGCCCGGGTGCTTCGAGGGCGCAGGGGAGAAGGCCCTGCCGTGGCTGGCGCGTGTCAAGGAGGAGACGGGGCTTGCCGTAGCCACGGAGGTGGGGGCGCGCAGGCACGTCCTCGCTGCCGTCGATGCCGGAATAGACATACTGTGGATAGGCGCACGCACGTCTGCCAACCCTTTCGCCGTCCAGGAGATAGCCGACGCCATTGCCGAGACCGGCGCAGATGTGGGCGTAATGGTGAAAAACCCGGTCAACCCCGACACCGACCTGTGGCAGGGTGCTGTGCAACGCCTCTGGGGCGCGGGGCTGCGCCGCCTTGCCGCCGTCCACCGCGGGTTCAGCTGCTACGGCACGCAGACATACCGCAACCCTCCGAAATGGTACGTGCCCATTGAGTTGCGCCGGCGCATGCCCGACCTGCCGATGCTGTGCGACCCGAGCCACATCGCCGGCCGCCGCGACCTGATAGCGCAGCTGGCGCAACAGGCTCTCGACATGGACTTTGACGGGCTGATGATAGAGGTGCACCCCAATCCTGACGCTGCCATGAGCGATGCCGCCCAGCAGCTCACACCGCTGGCGTTCACGCAGCTGATGCGCAGCCTGACCATACGCCGCCGCGACGGCGACGCAGCCGGCCTCGAAGCACTGCGCGACAAGATAGACGAGTGCGACCGCGAGCTGCTCGAAGTGCTGGCACGCCGCATGGAGGTGAGCCGCGAGATAGGCGAGTTCAAACGCTCGCGCAACATTCCCGCCGTCCAGATACAGCGGCATGACAGCATCATGCGCTCGCGTGAGCAGACGGGGCTGCAGCTGGGACTGCCCCCGCAGTTCACACGCCGCATCATGGCGGCTGTGCATGAGGAGAGCGTCCGCCGGCAGCTCGAGATACTCAACTCGCCCGACACCGCCAACACCCCGAAGCCATGATGCTCGACCCCGCCGCACTGCACCGCGAGGCTCTGGCGTGCCTGGAATACGTCCCCACCGAGGCGCAGGACGAGACCCTGTGCGAGCTTGCGCGGTTTGCCTGCGCTCACACGCCGCGTGAGGTGTTCATGCTCAACGGATATGCCGGCACGGGCAAGACCTCGATAGTAGGCTCGCTGATAGCCGCAATGACGCGCCTGAAGATGAAAAGCACCGTCCTCGCGCCGACAGGCCGCGCTGCCAAGGTGGCGGAGAAGTATTCCGCACACCGCGCTGCCACTGTGCACCGCCACATCTATTTCCGCACCGGAGGACAGGGCGGCACGCCCACATTCTCGCTGGGAAGGAACAACGCACGCGACACGCTCTACATAATAGACGAGGCCTCAATGGTCACAGACCGGGGACGCTCGCCGATGCTGCACGACCTGGTGCGCTTCATCTACTCCGCCCCAGGGTGCGCCATGGTGCTTGTGGGCGACACCGCGCAGCTGCCCCCCGTGGGACAGGACGATTCGCCGGCCATGAACCCCGAGACGCTCGCCGCACTGGGGCTGGAGGTGACATACAGATGCCTCGACCAGCCGGCACGCCAGGCCGAGGGGAGCGGGATACTGCACAACGCCACGCTGGTGCGACGCATGATAGAGAGCGGCAGCAACGCGATGCCGCGCCTCGTCACACGAGGGTATGACGACATACGGACAGTGACATTCTACGACTTCGCCGACGAGCTGTCTACGTCGTGGAGCACAGCGGGCAGGGAGGAGAGCATCATCATCACGCGCTCCAACAAACGCGCCGCCGACATCAACCACGCCGTGCGCACACAGATAATGTATGCCGACAGCCCCCTGACACGTGGCGAGCGGCTCATCATTGCCAAGAACAACTACTACTGGACGCGCCGCATGAAGGGCGTCTCGTTCCTTGCCAACGGCGAGACGGTCATCGTGGACTGGATAGGGCGGCTGCACAAGGCCTACGGGCTGAACTTCGTCGATGTCGAGATGCACATGCCCGGGCGTGAGGAGGAAGTCATAGCCGCCAAGGTAATGCTGCGCAGCCTGCGCAGCGAAGGCCCTGCCCTCCCCCAAGCGGAGATGGACGAGCTGTACCGCCGCGTATATGCCGCCAAGGAAGGCTCGCCCACAGAGCGTGCCATGGCCGCGCTCGAGGACGAATACTACAACGCGCTGCAAGTGAAGTACGCCTACTGCGTCACCTGCCACAAGGCGCAGGGCGGCCAGTGGCGGCACGTATACATCGACCTGGCGGCAATCATGCCCGATGCTGCCGGCGAGAGCTTCCTGCGCTGGCTGTACACCGCGCTGACACGTGCCACCGAGCGCGTCTGCCTGCTCCAGCCCTCAATCCCCCTAGACAGCTGACACCCATGCGCCAGGCTGGCCGCACTGCGGGCAGCGGTATTTGCGCGGCGTGTGACCGGCCGTGCGGCGGTCGAGTGAGTAACGGTGTGGTCTGTTGTAATCGTACATAGTGATATTCGTTTTATCGGTTGTTGGTTGATGATTTGTATCATGCTGTTGCACGTGTTGCATGCTGTTGCACGTGTTGCATCTGTTGCAGGGTGTTGCACGTGTTGCATCTGTTGCATGGTGTTGCATCTGTTGCAGGGTGTTGCACGTGTTGCATCTGTTGCATGGTGTTGCATCTGTTGCAGGGTGTTGCACGT
>CAKUKR010000109.1 GCA_934663645.1 uncultured Muribaculaceae bacterium
TGTGGCAGTTGGCCGGTTTTTCACTGTGGCAGTTGGCCGGTTTGGCGGCCCAAGGCGAGGCGAGATGCAGTTGCCATGAGGGCGTTTTTTCGGGAGGGCATAGCGCATCTCCGTATTTTTTGCTATTTTTGTACGTTGATAAGTTATGCACGTTATGAAAGTAATCAACTTTGCCGACACCCCGAGCCTCGTGAGCCGCTACATGCTCGAGCTGCGTGAGGTCGGCATACAGAAAGACCCGCTGCGTTTCCGCGAGAACCTGCGGCGCATAGGCCATGCCATGGCATACGAAATATCCAAGCACCTGCGTTACCGCGACACCGAGATACAGACACCGCTGGGCAAGTGCGTATGCCAGGAGTGCGACGAGCAGCTCGTCCTCGCGACAATACTGCGTGCCGGAATGCCGCTCCACCAGGGGTTTCTGGACTGCTTCGACCGCGCCGAGAACGCATTCGTGAGCGCGTACCGCCGTTACCACGAGAAGGGGGACGACTTTGACGTGGTGGTAGAATACCTCGCCTCACCCTCTATCGAGGGGAAGACGCTGCTGCTCGTTGACCCGATGCTCGCCACCGGGAGCTCGATGCTGCTGGGATACCAAGCCATGCTCACCAAGGGCAACCCGGCACACATACACGTCGCCTCCGTCATCGCCTCGCGGCAGGGCATCGACTTCGTGCGCGGGCACTTCCCCGCCGACAAGACGACCGTCTGGACTGGCGCGATAGACGAGAGCCTCAACGAACACAGTTACATAGTCCCGGGGCTCGGCGACGCCGGCGACCTCGCCTACGGCGAAAAGGACTGACCCCAAAAAAGACACGGCAAACTACTGCAAGACAACACCATGTGGCTGCAACATCTGGTCATAACTGATTTCAAGAACATCGCCGAAGCGGACATGGACTTTTGCCCCGGGGTGAACTGCCTGCTCGGCTCCAACGGCATGGGCAAGAGCAACCTGCTCGAGGCGGTGCACTTCCTCAGCTTCACGCGCCCGGTGCGCAGTGTGGCCGAGTCGTCGCTCATACGCCACGGCTGCTCCGGGCTGCTCGTCAAGGGAATCTATGACACCGGCCACGCCAACAGCGACACCGTGAGCTGCGGCATCGTCGCCGGACGAGGCAAGAAGCTGATGCTCAACGGCAAGGAGTATGACCGCATCTCCAGCCACATCGGCCGTTTCCCCATAGTGACGGTGTCGCCCGACGATTCCGACCTGATACGCGGCTCGGCGCAGGAACGCCGACGGCTCATGGACATGGTCATCTCGCAGACCGACTCCTCATACCTGCCGCTGCTGATGCACTACAACCGCGCCCTGACCTCGCGCAACTCGATGCTTCGCGCCGGTGTGAGCGACACGCTGCTGTACGAGTCGATAGAACAGGCCATGGAGGACGCTGCCGCGCAGATTTACCGGCGGCGCAGCGACTGGACAGAGGAAATATCCGCCTCATTCGCGGCGCATTACGCCGCTGTCGCCGCCGACGGCGAGCTGGCAGCCATCGGATACCGCAGCAACCTCGCCCAGACCACTATGCATGAACTGTTTGACCGCAACCGCATGCGCGACCAGTCGCTCGGCTACACATCCGCCGGAGTGCACCGCGACGACCTCGACATGACGCTCGGCGACAGCCCGATGCGCAGCATCGGCAGCCAGGGCCAGATGAAGACGTTCACCATAGCCCTCCGCTTCGCCGTCTACGACTACATACGCGCACACACCGGCAAGACGCCGCTGCTGCTGCTCGACGACATTTTCGACAAGCTCGACGCCTCGCGCGTGGCCCGCATCATGAGCCTCGTCAGCGACCACGGCCGCTTCGGGCAGATACTCGTCACCGACACCAACCGCAAGCACCTCGACGAAACTGTCGCAAGCATCGGCGGCGAATACCGCATGTGGCAGGTCGAAGACGGCAAGTTTACACCCATAACCAACACGCAGCCATGAAACGCACAGAACCGCAGAGCATACGCGAAGTGCTGGAACAAGCCATCAACGAATGCGAGCTGCAGGAGGAACTGCTGCGCCGACGCGCCGAGGCTCTATGGCCCCGCGTGATGGGACAGCACATCGCCGCCATGACCGGCAAGCCGTTCTTCCGGGGGGCGGTAATGCACATCCCCGTGGAAAAGCCCTCGCTGCGCAACGAGCTGACCATGATGCGCTCCGCGATAGCCGCCTCAATCAACAAGACGCTCGGCAGCAACGTCGTGACAGAAATACGGTTCATCGGAGGCATCGCCGGAGGCAACACGCAGCAGCGGCAATGAACATATACACGGTCTGAAACATTGAACATATAGAATGAAAACTGACAACATACCCGACATCTCCCTCTTCCGCCACCACACCCCAGTGATGGTGCGCTTCAACGACATCGACATCCTCGGACACCTCAACAACACCGTATACTTCTCATTCTACGACACCGGCAAGGCATACTATTTCAAGGCCGTGCGAGGCGACTCGATGGACTGGAAGCGTGTAGACACCGTCATCGCCAACGTCAACTGCGCATACGTCAACTCAATTGTCTTCGGCGACAGCATTGAGGTGTACACCCGCTGCATGGAGATACGCGACAAGAGCTTCCGCCTGCAGCAGATGCTCGTCAAAATGCCCGAGATGACCGTGATGTCAGTATGCGAAACGGTAATGGTCAGCTTCGACCCCGACACCCACAAGTCAACCCCCGTAAGCGGCGAATGGCGCAAGCAGCTCGAAGCATACGAAGGCCGCAGCCTCGAGGCATGACCAGCCAGACAACCCCCAAAGACAACAACCCCAAACACAGCATAAACACCATGAACAACAGAGTGCAGACACTGATGCGCCAAATCATAGCCGCCGAGGCAAAGGCTATCACCGCCATACCCGTCACCGACGGATACCAGCGGGCCGTGGACATGATAGTCGAACACGTCAACCGGCGCGGAGGCAAGCTCGTCACCTCCGGCATGGGAAAGGCCGGACAGATCGCAATGAACATCGCCACCACTTTCTGCTCAACAGGAACGCCCGCCGTGTTCCTCCACCCCTCCGAAGCGCAGCACGGCGACCTCGGCATACTCCAGCAAAACGACATAATGCTCCTGCTCAGCAACTCCGGAAAGACCCGCGAGATACTCGAGCTCGTTGACCTGGCAAACAACCTCAACCCGGGCATACCCGTAATCGTCATTACAGGCAATGCCGACAGCCAGCTCGCCGCACGCGCCGACGTGACCCTCCACACCGGCGGAGCGCCCGAAGTTTGCCCCCTCGGGCTGACACCCACCACCTCAACCACGATGATGACCGTAATGGGCGATGTCCTCGTGGTAGGTGTGATGGACGCTATAGGCTTCACTACGGCAGAGTACGCCAAACGCCACCACGGCGGATACCTCGGCGCGACAGCCAAGCGCAACGCCGCAAAATGACACCACCTCCCCCCCCGACAACAGTATGAACACTTAATTTCTCCCGAATATGACTCTCTTGGAATTACCACTCGACTACGCCAAAGTCGAGAAAATACCGGCAGACGCCGAAATCATGAGGGCAGCCGAAAGCTGCCGGCAGACAGCCCGACAGCTCGCCAGCGAAGCTCGCTTCATGGACGCCATGGAACGCACCGTCGAGGCACTGCGCACCATGCGCGACTTCTCCGACTTCGAGAACACCGAGTTCCGCGCACTGCTCCTGACAGTCCTCTTCGACCTCACAGAGATACACTTCTCGCTCAAGGACTTCCGCCAGTGCGAGAAAGACCTCGAAATGCTCTTCCGCGTCCTCGACCAGCTCATCGCCGAGGACAGCGAGCGGTTCGCCCCGGCGCACATCCTCGCAATGGAGCTCTCGACCCGAGTGCTGCGCTCGCGCAAGAAAGCAATCGACCTGCTCGCAAAGCAGCAGATACACACCGGCGCACTGTACGAGAAAGTCAACTCCGGAGTGGTCGCAGCCACCGAGAAGCTCGTTGACTCGCTCCGCAAGCTCGCGCAGCTACAGGCCTCGTCCGGCGAATACCGCGCTGCCATGAAATTCTACGCCGAAGCCATCAAGTTCTCCAAGAAACGCACAGGCCGCGTCACTCGCCGCGAAGTCAAGATGACAATCGAGATGGCAGAGATAATGATGCGCATACGCCAGATGCGCCCACGCGCAAAACGCCTCCTAAACGCCATTCTCCCCCACGCCGTAACCCTCGGCACTATCGAACTTGAGGAAGACATACTCGCCCTCATCGAGATAATCGACCAGGACATCCTCCAAGAACCCAAATGGAAGATATTCCTGCACCGCCTCTCGCTGACCGACAAGAAGAACAAAGCCCGCAAGGAGAAGCAGCGCATATCCGAGGAAATGGCGAAGATAATCGCACGAGGCAACGCAGCCGGCAACCGCAACGCAACCGCAACGCCCGAAAACAAGTAACACCGACCACAGAATGTCAACCATACTCAACACCGAGGGCACGACCCTCGAGATACCCAAGCCGGCACGCGGCGGCGACTTCCGCGCCGTCATCATCACCGCCCGTTGGAACGCCCCCATAACCGGCGCGCTCACCGACGGCGCAATCGGCACGCTCCACGCCGCCGGCGTAGCCGACGACCGCATAACACGCCTGCAAGTGCCCGGCACAGTCGAGCTCGTCAACGCCGCAGCAGCAGCCATCGACGCGCTCCGCCCCGACGCAGTCATCGTCATCGGCTGCGTCATACGCGGCGACACGCCACACTTCGACTACGTATGCCAGGGAGTGACGCAAGGCATCGCCGACATCAACGCACGCGGCGGAGTGCCAGTCATCTTCGGCGTGCTGACAGTCAACCGCCTTGAGGAAGCGCAGCAGCGAGCCGGAGGCAGCCTCGGCAACAAAGGCGCCGAAGCCGCCGTCGCCGCCATCGAGATGTCCAACCTCCA
>CAKUKR010000110.1 GCA_934663645.1 uncultured Muribaculaceae bacterium
CAATGCACCTTGTCGAAGCCCAGCACCTCCGAGATTTCAGGGCACTCGGAGTTCTCCGGCTATATGCAAAAAAGGGTGCGCCTATCTTGGCACACCCCCTAATATTCTGAGCCCGGACAGCTGTCCGGCCAGGTCTGTCGGCCTGTTGTCAGCGTACAGCCAGCTTCTTGACCATCACGCCTTCGGCAGTTGTCACCTTAACTACAACCACGCCTTTGGCGTTGATTGTCAGCGAAGTGCCGGCAGCGCGACCTACGCGGATGCCGCTCATGTCGTATGCCTCAATGGCCACAGCATTGGGGCATGAAACAGTGCGGGTAGCAGCGTCATACGCCAGCTGTGCGTCAGCGTTGATGCCATCCACAGACACCTGGCGGGTGCATACCAGTGAGAGGTTGTCTATCTTCAGTGTGGCAAATGTCGAAGCGCCGATGCCCCTGAACGCCAGGCGGTAGTCGCCTTCCGTTTCGAGCGAGAAGTTGTTGGAGACAAGCACATAGTGGTTGTTCTCGTCAGTTTCGCCGTATACCTTCTCGTTGTCGAGGGCATATATCACCTGCATCGCGTCGTCGCTGTTCATCGGGTCAGTGCCGATAAGCACCCGGTAAGCGTGGGTGTCAAAGCTGCCGCCGTTGGCATAGAAAGACAGCGTGTAGTCACCTGCGGGGCAGTGTATGGCGGGCGACACGAGCCAGTAGTCCAGTTCGGGGAATGTAGCCGAGCCGCCGGTCTTGAACTGCGCGAACTTGCCGCTGAGCTGCTGATATGCATATCCGCTGACGATGCTCCAGCCGTAGTTCGAGCCTTCGGGGTTGTAAGCAGTCCAGAGCGTGCCGCCGTCATTGTCCTCGAAGCCGGTATTGTACGGCAGCGCCTCCACGCCCTGCAGCATGACCGAGTTTGACTCGGCCTCCACGCCGCTCACGCCGCAGCTTACGGCATAGACGCGGAACGAGTATACGCCGCTCTCTTCAAGTGCAGCTGTGTATGTCGTGCCGTTCACGCCCTCTGCGAGGATTGTCTCTTCAGAGCCCTTCACCTGCTTGACGGTGTATGTGATGTTGCCGTAGTCGGAATAGCCGCCGTTGACCGTAGCGGTCGGGGCAGTCCATGTCAAAGTCACCTCGTTGCCGTTGATGGCTGCGTTCAGGTTGCCGACAGCCTTAAGCTGGTCAGCGCCCACGAACAGGGTCACGAAAGCCGGGATGCCGGTGTTCTCCGCGCTCTCCGCATATATCATGTATGTCACCTCGCCGTTGGGGACATTATAGTCAGTGTATGCGGTGCCATTGGGGCTTGTGGCAGGGCTGTTGACAATCATGCCGGAGGAGGGTATGCCGAGACGGCGGATATTCAGTGTGGTCAGCTCTGCCGTGCCGCCAGTGACAGTATAGGCAGTGGGGAGCGTCCATGACAGGTTGACAGTGTTGGCATTGTCAGCAGCGACTGCCGCCTTCAGGTTTGACACCGCGTTGGGGACTTTGTTGTCGTTGGCGGGCATGTCAAAGGTCAGGGCAGTGAGCTGCGGGTCCTGGTCAAAGCGGGCAGCATTGTTTGTGAAGTCAGAATTGACCGTCACGGCCTCGCCGGTCACCGGATTGTACAGTGCGCCTGTCGCGGGGTCTATCTGCATGAAATACTCGTAGTCCGGGTGCATGTGCGCGTGGTAGAGCTTGCCGTCCGGGCCGAAAGACATCGACTGGAAGTCATTTGTTATGGCAACCTTCTTGCGCGACGCAAATGAAATGGCCTGGCCGGTGAAACGGTCGAGCTTGTAGAGCTGGCGGTACTCGCCCATGGCATATATAGTGCCGTCAGCAGGGTTGCACGCCAGTGCGATGAGGTGTTCCTCAACGGTCTTGCCGTTGCCGTTCACTGCTGTGATGTTGCCGGGCTGTCCGATGAGGGTGAGCTCGCCGGTCGTGAGGTCAACGGCGTGAAGCGCAGTCTTGCCGAGTGCGCCGTTCTCGGCGCGGTTCAGCTCCATGAGCGCATACATCACGTTGTGCTTGTAGTCGTATGACATATCCACCACTCGGCCGCTGTTGGGAGCCGGTATGCTCTTGATGACAGACATGTCAGCAGCGTTGTAAACCACAAATTCAGAAGGCTCGAGGCCGTCGCCGAACAGGAAGTCGTATGACAGCGTGTAGGCATACAGCTTGCCGTCCACCACTTCGCCCGCGCCGATCTGGTCGTCAGATGAAGACGTGGCCTTGGAAACGGTCTTGGCAGCGATGTTGTTGACAGGGAACGAGACGAAGCCCCATTTCGAGTCCTTGCTGCCCATCTGGTAGGCGTGCGCAGTCGGCACAGTGCCGTCAGCGTAAGCCGGAAGCGCAGAGGCGCAGCATACGGCTGCGGCTGTGAGCGTCAATGAGAGTTTTGTAAATCTGGTCATAGAGTTAATAGTATTAGGTTGTTGTCATATCTGCAACAGATATGCAAATGTAGCTATAATTATCGACCCGACAAAACAAAAAGCAGCCGGGCCTCTTCAAGACACGGCTCCAATGAACACCGGTGTCAGCTGGCGGTCTTGGCGGCGGCTGACTTTTCGCGGTACTCCTTGGGGGTCATGCCCATGACGGTGACAAACGAGCGGTGGAAATTGCTCCTGTCGGCAAACCCTACCTTCTCAAACAGCGAAGAGTAATGCAGGTCGCCGCTGTCCTCGTCGATGATGCGTGCCGCCTCCTCGATGCGCAGCTTGATGCGCAGGCTGCGCAGGGTCATGCCGTAGCTGGCCTTGAGGAAACGGTTCAGCGCCGGCGATGTCGTCCCCATGCCGGAGGCTATCTCTGCCGCTGACACGTCCGTCAGCAGGTATTTCTTCTCCTCAATCCAGCAGCTGACCGCCTCGGCAAGGTTGCTGTCATTCTCCTCTGCCGGCTTCGGCTGCTCCTTGACAGCGGCCTTGACGATGAAGCCTCCGGAGATGCGGTAGTTGACCACCGAGATGCACACAAACACATAGTAGGCCGTATAGACGCACACAAACACATCGAGCAGCAACGGGCAGCTGTCGCCCACTATCACCAGCGCGAGAGCGCACACGCCCACGCACAACGAGGCGTAAAACAGCTTCTTGATCGGCAAGAGGCGGCTTGTCGCGTCGTCGGCGTAATACAGCTCGAGGCGGCGGCACGACCGGCGGTAGACACTCTCGTATGAATAGACATATACGGCAAGCTGCGCTGCATACAGACCCACGCCCACCCACAGCACAGCCGTCTCGATGCCCTTGACGCCGGACACCGACGATGCCGCGAGGGCAGCGGCGTATGCCGTTATGGAGATGAACTGCGGCAGCACGACACGGCGTGTCACCACGCGAGTGTCTGTCATCGCCATGGCAGCGCATGTGAACAGCAGCGACTGGAACGAGGCGAAGACAAGCACCACCGCCGAAGTCAGCTTCTGCTCCGCCACATCGATAAACCCGGAGATGCTGAGCAGCACAAACGCCGCCACCATCGACAGGCGCACCTTGCGGAAAGCGTTCCACTCCCCCGTGTGAGGGATACGCACGAAGGCTGTAATGAGCGCGAGAGCCAGCATCACAGCCGACGAGCACACGGAGAGCATATATGAATAATCCATCTGGTCAGAGTCTTATGTCAGGCATTATGCAGCTTTCATCGTCAGCCGCATCCTTGGCGCAGAACATTGCACCACCCCTCCTTTGACATCACATTCAGAAGAATGACACGCCGTCCACGCGATAAAATAATTTACAAAGATACTTATTATCAGCGTCAAGACAATGCCCTCGAGGTATTATTCCGCATTTTCGGGGTGCGTTTTCGGGAATTATTCCGACTTTTCAGCGGTCATTTCCGGGACTTTTTCGCAACTTTTCCGCAGCATTCCGAAACGAGACATCCACGCAGCGCAGGGTTTGAGATTCCGCCGTCCCTATGACTGACTATTGGCACAGCGCGGCTGTGCGAGCAGCGATCTCCTCCTCGATTATGCGCGTCCACTGCTCGGGCACACCCGCCAGATGCGCATAGCTGCGGTAGTCACGCGCAATGCCGCTCGCTCGCTTGACATACGCCTCCGCGCCTCGGATGCCAAACCTCTCCGCCGCTGCAACCAAGTCACTGCGCCGTATGTTCTCGACCTTGCCGCCGACCGACAGGCTGTGGCGGTTGACGTATGCCGGGACATCGGGGTCTACCGAAAAAGTGTAGTCGTAGAACGAAGCCGTGTGCCATGCACCGTCGCGGCGCATCAGGAAACTGAAATTCTTGCTGTGGTCATCCACGTTTCCACCAACAACATTCATCACCAGCATCCGGAAAAGCGACTGCAGCTCCTCCTGCGGCACGCCGATACGGCACGCCGCGTCAAACAGCTCCTCATACGAGTCAGCTCCAGGCATGATTGCGGCAAACGTCTGTACGTGGATTTTCTCATCGCCCGAGCGGTCGAAGCGTTCAGTCAGGAAATGTGTCCCGCTCCTGGTACTCAGCAGCCGGCAGGGCATCATCGGCACGCCGGCCGCCCTCGCCATGAGGTAATAGCTGTACTCTATCCTCGTGGAGGGGACATCCGTATGCTCGTCAAACTTGACAATCATAGGCGTGTAGCCAGGCTGCATAGCGAGAGCACTGATAAAGTACCGCATTTTTCGAGAAGGCTTTCGTTTTGCAAGCGTGCTGTTGCATTTTGACAAGGCGCGATGTTAGGCGACCCTAAACATAGCGAGTTGCAGCTCTCGGGCATCGCGTGATTGCGCAGCCAAAGTAGGGACACGGCGTGCCGTGTCCGCAAGGATAGATTGCAGTAAATCAAACAATTGCATTTGTCGCTTGGCGGACACGGCACGCCGTGTCCCTACTTGGCTGCGCCTATTTTGACACCCTCCTGCTGGCGGCGGCGAGGCGGCTGTGCTGC
>CAKUKR010000111.1 GCA_934663645.1 uncultured Muribaculaceae bacterium
GTCCCTGCTTGCCGTGATTATACGGAAATCGGTGTAAACCCCGGTTGGGGAATACACCGATTGTTCTTTCTGATTGCTCGCTATTATTTTGCGGGAGTCTCAGCAGTTGTCTCTGCGGGAGTCTCAGCCTTCACTGTTGCAGTGTCCTTAGTGGAGTCCTTAGTAGAATCCATGTTGGAGTCCATCGGCTCAGCTGTCATTTCGACAGTGTCCTTAGCTGTGTCAGTGTCAGCGTTCTTTGCCTTGTTGTTGCAAGACACGAGAGCGAGTGTTGCAATAACAGCGAGTGATAATGCTACTTTCTTCATTTTGATTGATGATTAAAATAATAAAACATGTTTGCTATCAAAAACGCTGCAAAGTTAGTGCTTAAAACTCCGCGCCGCAATAGCTTGACCCCATTTTTTTCGCCCAAAATCGCCCGACCGTTCACTTTTAACGCTCAACCCTGAATTTTAACCCATCAATTTAACCATTCAGGGTCAACAATCCGCGTTTTTGGGGTCAAAAGCGGGTCATTGAAGCTCCTCGAGGCACTTCTTGATCTCCTCGTCGGTGGTAGTGAGTTTCTCCTTGCACAGGCGCAGCAGCTCGAGGGCGCGGCGCGTGTAAGCCGACAGCTTGTCGATGTCGCAGTCGTCGCTCTGCATCCGGGCGACTATCGCTTCGAGCTGCGCCACGGCTTGGTTGTATGTCAGTTGCTTGTCTTCGGGATTCATATCTGTTCGTTTTGAGATGTTTCGTTTACGGTTGATGTCACCGTCCCCTCCGCGAGGACAGTGGTGACTACTGCGCCGGGGGTGATGCCGGCAGCCGAGGTGACGGCTTTGCCGCCGATGCGCGTTATGGAATAGCCGCGACGCAGCGTGGCCCGCGGATCTAGCACGCCGATGAGGCTGCCAAGGCACAACAGACGGTCAGACTGCCGCGCCAACGCCGTCTGTGCAGCCCGAGTGAGCTGGTCAGGGACGGCATCCAGGCGCGTGCGCTGCATTGCAATCTTGGTGGTCGCGGCATTGCCGGCGGCTGCGAGTATCGTCGAGAGGCGGCTGCGGGCGGCGGTGATGCGGGCTGCAGCCGACACCGGCAGCAGCGAGGCAGCAGCCTGAAGGCGAGTGCGGGCTTGCGACACACGCGCAGTCGCAATGGTCGGTATCATCGAGGCGGCTGCTGATAGGCGTTGCTGCTCGCCATGCACGCGCTCCGTGCAATACCTTATTATATTCTGCACATGGCTGCTCACCGTGGATGCTGCATTGCGGAGCGACTCGACAAGGAACTCAGCGACTGCCGTGGGGGTCTTGCAGCGCGTGTGCGCTATGTAGTCGAGGACGGTCATGTCGCGCTCATGCCCGATGCCGACCACTACGGGCAACGGGAACTGCGCCACGCGACGCGCCAAGTCGAGGTTGTCAAACCCGTTCAAGTCGGTCGTTGCGCCGCCGCCGCGTATTATCACCACGCAATCCCACAGGTCTATGGACATTTCCACCTGCTCGAGGGCTGCCATCACGGACTGCGCCGTGCGCTCCCCCTGCATGATTGCACCGAACAGATGGGTGTAGAAGACAAAACCGGCATTGTTGGCGTGAAGCTGGTTGCAGAAGTCGCCGTAGCCGGCAGCGCCGGCGGCAGAGATGACGGCGATGCGCTGCGGGTTCATCGGCAGCACACGCTGCTTGTTGGCCTCCGCGATGTTCTCACGCGCCAGCTGCTCGAGTATCTCGCGACGTATGCGCTCCATGTCGCCGAGGGTATACGCCGGGTCAATGTCGGTGATGTTGAACGACAGGCCGTATATACTATGGTACGTGATGCTGCCGCATACCATCACCTTCATGCCGGCGGCAATGACCTGCCCCGTGGCGTTGCGGAATTTCGCGGCAAGGCCGACGTATGTAGAGCTCCAGATGTTAGCGCGTATTTTCGCCACAGTCTGCCCCTCCTCGTTCTTCTCCACCAGCTCCATGTAGCAATGGCCGCCCGAGGTGCGCACGTCGCTCATCTCGGCGACCACCCACACCTGCTGCAGCTGCCGCGACATGCGCAGCACGTTGCCAACATAGCCGGTGAGCTGCCGCAGCGTCAGAGCGGAGGGCTGCTGCATGCCGTCAAACGAAATGCCTGTCATTTGTCCAAGTCGGACACCTGCCCGATTTTGCGCACGCCGCCAGTGGCGGTGTCGAAGATGACGTATGAGGGGTTCTTGCGGTCGGTGAACAGCGAGGGGTTGAGACCGAACTGCACGCCGTACTGCGCCATGTCAAACTCGCCCGACCAGATGGTCTTGCCGCGCCAGGTGAGCGACACCTGCGCACGCCCCGGGATGGTGTACATCACCGCATCGCGAGGCAGCTTCTTCACCTCTCCCTTCTCGTCGGTGGGGAGTTCCGCCTTGTCAGTCACCTTGACAGATATGTACAGCGGTTCGCCGGCATAGTCGTCGGCCTCGGTAAACCCATCGTAGTCGCTCACCCGCGTCAGCACCGTGCGGCCGTCCTCTCCGGGGGTGAACGTAAACGAGGCGTTGATCTGCTCCGTGTAAACATCGCCAGTAAACACGCGCGTCATCGACTCCTCCTGGCTGCGCAGCGAGGCGAGCATCAGCTCGAGCTGCTTGCCGTCGGTCGGCATATTGTCCGCAGTGCCGCGCGTGAGGGCGATTTTCGCGTCACGCACCTCCATGATGCTCTCGGCAAGCATCTGCGCCTGTTTCAGCGACGACTGCGAGGCGAGGAAATCCTCGTTGACATACTGCAGGTACTCGTCGGCATCGTTCTCCTGCTGCGTCGAGGAGACCACGGTCGTCCCCGTCTCCGGGGCATCCGGCGCGTCAGCGACGGTGTTCACGGCGAGCAGCATCCCGTTGTCGTCCACCGAAATGAACGTGGACGCGCCAGGCTTGAGCTGCATCAGATACTGGTTATCATCGTAAGCCACGCCGAAGGGCGTCACCGACACGCCGGTTATCTCCCAGCGCGTGCGGTCTTCAGCCACCACATTGTCTATGCCGAGGCATTTGGCGGCATACTGGCGGAACTTGCCGGCACGCTCGACAGTCTTGACGGCAGTGACGTTGACCGACAGCGACGTTATGGGGAGCGAATAGACCAGACCGTACTCGTTGTGGCGGTCGGCGGTGAGGCGTTGTGTCTGCTGAGCCGGCAATGCTGCTGTGCAGCAAAGCGTAACGGCGGCAGCAAGTATTCTGTGGATGGTTCTCATGAGAAATCGGTGTTTTGGGAATGTGCTACTTGGAGTTAATGACTTTGTTTATGGCACGGCCGAGGTGGTCGGAGATGTCGGACGCGATGACCCCGAACTGCCCTATTTCGCTTGCTGCCAAGTCGCCGGCGAGGCCGTGGATGTACACGCCGATGGTCGCCGCCAGGTCAGGGCGGTAGCCCTGTGCGATGAACGCGCCTATGACGCCCGTCAGCACGTCGCCCGCGCCGGCAGTCGCCATGCCAGGGTTGCCCGACGAGTTGAAATACACACGTCCCGTGGGACGCACTATCGCCGTATGGTGGCTCTTTAGCACTATTATTATATTGTAGTACTGCGCCATCTCGATAGCCTTCTTCAGGCGTTGCTCCGCCGTCTGCTGTTCGCCGAAAAGCCGGTCAAACTCCCCCTGATGAGGCGTGATGACCGTCTGCGGCGGCAGCAGCTGAAGCAGCTCCGGATGCTGCGCTATGCAGTTCAGCGCATCGGCATCAAGCACCAGCGGCGACTTCACCTTCTTGAGCAGGTCGGCAAGGGCGTTGGCAGTCTTCTCGCGCGTCCCTATCCCCGGCCCGGCCATGACCACCTGGTGGTTGTGGTGCACACTCATGTCGGAGATGAAATTCTCGTTGCTGTCCGGCTCAAACATAGCCTCCGGCACAGCCGTCTGCAGCACCGGCATGCCGCAGCGGGCGGAATGGACAGTGGCAAGGCCGGCACCGCAACGCAGTGTGGCACGTGCGCACATCACCGCCGCGCCCATCATGCCCAGGCTTCCCGCCATGATGAGGGCAGAACCGTAGTCACGCTTGCCCGTGAAGTTGCGGCGCGGATGCAGCAGCGGACGCACGTTGCGAGCCTCGACGAGCGTGAAGTCGGCCTGTGTCTTGCGTATCGTGCTTTCGTCCAGGTCTATGTCGAGAATCTTCCACTCCCCCACACACTGCTCGTTCTCCTCGAAAAAGAACGACAGGCGCGGCGTCTGGAACGTCAGCGTCAAGTCGGCATGGACCACATCACGCAGCACCACATGGTCATTCCACTCACCGAACAGCCCCGACGGCACGTCAATCGACACCACATACGCCCCAGACTCGTTGATGAGCCGCGCCACAGCACGGAACCCGCCCTGCAAGGGCTTGTTCAGCCCCGAGCCGAACAACCCGTCGATGACCACGTCGTCATCGCTGAGATACGGAGGGTTGAACTCCCTCTCGATTTCAGTGAAATCCACCGCGTCGAGGGCTATGAGGCGTTTGCGCTCCACCTCGCAGTCATGGCTCAGCCGCCCGGTGACATTGAACAGGAACACCTCCACCTTGCGGTACCCCTGCTCTATGAGCATACGCGCCACCGCCAGCGCGTCGCCCCCGTTGTTGCCCGGGCCGGCGACCACTACGATGCGCTGTCCCGGCAGGAAGCGTGATATTATCTCGTAGGAAACCGCCGAGGCGGCACGCTCCATCAGCTCGACAGAATCTATCTGCTGAGCCTCGCACGTCGCCTTGTCAATCTCCCGAAGCTTCTCGGAATTGAATATTTTCATAGCGAAAACGGTTGTTTCGGCAAAAATACGAAAAATATACCAAGCAGGCAAATCGCCGTGGCCAACGTCTGTGCA
>CAKUKR010000112.1 GCA_934663645.1 uncultured Muribaculaceae bacterium
ACCGCTTGGAAAAACGGGCAATCTCCGCTGGATGCCATTCTGGCTCTCGTCTAACCATGGCGAGACATCCCTATATCTCCCTTGCCTTTCGCTGAATAGTTACGGTGCGCATTTGCTGCGCATCCCCGATTGTATTCTGGCGTGCCGTGTCCATGCGCTGACAGCAAAGGCGGGTGGCGGGCATCAGGGGCGGCGGGCGGTATATATCGTCACTGCGCCGAATGTCAGCGACCGCCAGCGGCAGTCCTCAAACCCGGCGCGGCTCATCAGCGCGGTCATGTCATCGCGCTGTGGGGCGGCGGCGATGCTCTCGGGCAGGTAGGTGTATGCACGGCTGTCTCCTGACACCATGCGCCCTACGAGGGGTATCAGACGGCGGCTGTAGAACGTGTACAGGGCGCGTGTGAGCCGTTGTCGGGGCTGCGACAGCTCTATGACACACAACAGCCCCCCGGGGCGAAGCACGCGCAGCATTTCGCGCAGGCCGTCCTCAAGCCGCTCGAAGTTGCGCACTCCGTATGCCACCGTCACAGCGTCAAACTCTGCGTCGCCGTAGCGCATGGCTAGCGAGTCTCCCTGCTCAAACGAAATGGCTCTCTGCGCGTCCTCGTCCATGCCGGCGAGCTTGCGTCGCGCCACGGCAAGCATCCCCTCGCTCAGGTCCATTCCCGCGATGCGCTCTGGGTGGCAACGTCGCCACAGCGCGAATGCCACATCGCCTGTCCCCGTAGCCACGTCGAGCACCGCCCGGGGACGCTTCGCTGCCACGAGCCGCAGGGCGCGGTTGCGCCACCAGCGGTGCAGCCCGAAGGTCATCGCCGTGTTCATCAGGTCGTAGGCCGGCGCGATTGCGTCAAACATCTGTTCGACCTGCCCCCCCTTGGACGACACGCCGCCGTATGGCGTGATTTCCTCCACACGGCGGCGCGTTTCTCGTGTCTCATTCATGTCAGAGCGATGCAAGGCATTTGTCCACGTTGGCGGCTATGCGGGCGGCTGCGTCGCCCTCTTCGGCACGTTCGAACTTCTCGCCCGTGATATGCTCGTAGAGCTCGATGTAGCGGTCGCTCACAGAGGCGCAGTATTCTGCCGTCATTTCGGGGACTTTCTGCCCGGGCTTGCCCATGAAGCCGTGGTCGATGAGCCAGCGGCGCACAAACTCCTTGGAGAGCTGGCGCTGTTCCTGTCCGGCGGCGAAACGCTCCTCGTAACCCTCAGCGTAGAAATAGCGCGAGGAGTCGGGGGTGTGTATCTCGTCGATGAGGATGACGCGCCCGTTGTGGATGCCGAACTCGTATTTTGTGTCAACGAGTATAAGTCCCTGGCGTGCTGCCATCTCCGTGCCGCGCTGGAAGAGCGCGAGAGCGTACCGCTCCACCTGCTCCAGCACGTCGGCGGCAACTATACCCTGCGCGATTATCTCGTCGTGCGAGATGTTCTCGTCGTGGCCGGCATCAGCCTTGGTGGTCGGCGTGAGTATCGGGTGCGGGAGCTTCTCGTTCTCGCGCAGCCCGTCCGGCAGCTTCACGCCGCATATCTCACGCGCCCCGGCGGCATATTCGCGCCATGCGCTGCCGGCCAGGTATCCGCGTACTATCATCTCTATTTTCAGCGGCTCGCACTTCAGCCCAACGGTCACCATAGGGTCTGGCACTGCCACCTTCCAGTTGGGGACGATGTCTGCCGTTGCGTCGAGAAATTTTGCTGCTATCTGGTTGAGCACCTGTCCCTTGTAGGGTATTCCCTCGGGCAGTATGACATCAAATGCCGAGATGCGGTCTGTTGCGACCATGACCAGGTACTTGCCGTCGATGTCGTACACGTCGCGCACCTTGCCATGGTAGACGGAACGCTGTCCCTTGAAGCTGAAATCTGTGTTGATAAGCGTATTGTTCATTTGCGGAAACCTATATGTGTTTGAATTTGATTCTTGTTGTCGTCAGAAGTCTGTGAAGCAGTACGGCAGCAGCGAAGCCACCGAGGGGAACTCGTACACCTCGTCCTCGCCGTAGAGCAGCACACGGATGTCGCCGTACAGATGCTCATACTCGAGCAACGCCTGGCGGCACGCGCCGCAGGGGCTTATCGGGCGGCGCTGGAAGCAGCGGTCTGCCGGCATGCCTTCGGGGTACTGCTCAGGGCAGCGTGCGGCAATGGCGATGGTGCGCATCCCCTCGCCGGGGTAGCGTGCTGCGGCTTGCCACACAGTCGCTCGCTCGGCGCAGATGCCCGACGGGTAGGCGGCATTCTCCTGGTTTGAGCCGCTCACCACGTCTCCGCCGGCCATGGCTATCGCCGCGCCTACGCAGAACCGCGAATAGGGGACATAACTGGTGAAGGTGGCACGCTTGGCAGCGTCCACGAGGCGGCGGTCGGCCTCAGGCAGCTCGTCATAGCTGTACGAGTGCACCGTGATGTGTATCGAAACGTCTTTCATGACACTCTTGTCTGGTTGTATCTGACTGCAAAGATAAGACTTTTCCCGAAACCGCGCCGCTTTCCCGCCCCGAAATCAGCGGAGGCGACGCAGCAGGCGGCGCACCAGCGGCGAGATGACTGGCACGTTCTCGGTCACACACACGCCCACGGCGTATGCCGCGAGCAGAAGCGTCCGTACCGTGTATGTCAGCCACTGCATGCCGCCCTCCTCGGGCAGCAGCGTCCCGGCGAAGTACAGCACGGCGGCCTGGGCGGCGTAGACTGCCATGCGCCCCACCTGGTAGGGCAGCGGATAGTAGTGCCGCCCTACGAAATAGGACACCACCATGATGACGGCATAGCTCACCAGCGCGGCGTATGCCGAACCCATGTAGCCGTCGGGGATGCCGATTGCCGGCACGAGCCACACGTTGAGCGCAAGCATCATCACGAACACTGCCAGCGAGAAATACATTCCCCAGCGCGTGCGGTCGGTCAGCTTGTACCACAGTGACAGGTTGAAGAACACCCCGAAGCACAGCTCAGCGAGCATCATCACCGGGACGACGCGCAGCCCATCCCAGTAGCGGGGTGAGATGAAATGGCGCAGCACCGGCAGGTAGTACATCACCCCGAGGAAGATGAGCAGCCCGAAGATGACGAAAAACTTCATCGCGTCGCAATACGCCTGGGTCTTGTCCTCCCCCTTGCCGCGAGCCTGGGCGAAGATGAACGGCTCGTAGGCATAGCGGAACGCCTGTGTGAACATCACCATGACCAGTGCAATCTTCATGTTGGCGCTGTATACGCCCACCATGGACTGCGCGGCTGCCGCATCGTCGGGGAACAGGTACGGTATCAGCGTCTGCCCCATGTTCTGGCTCAATATCCCCGCCACGCCCAATATCAGCAGCGGCCACGAATATGACAGCATCCTGCGCCACAGGGCTGTGTCAAACGTGACCTTCACTTTCGCCACCTCGGGCAGCAGCATCGCCAGCACCACGAGCGTCGAGAGGATGTTGGCCACGAATATCCAGCCGATGCCGAAATCCGCTCCCCCGGCCGGCGTGTAGAACCAGTCGATGAGCCACGAGGCCGGCGATCCGGAAATGAGCGGGCAAAGCAGGATGAAGAACAGGTTGAGCGATATGTTGACCGCCACGTTGGTGCATTTGATGAGGGCGAAACGCACCGGGCGGCTGCGGAAACGCAGGTAGGCGAACGGTATGTTGGTGAACGCATCGACAGCCACCGTCACCGCCAGCAGCCAGATGTACATCGAGCCGTCGGGCATCAGCAGCGCACGCGACACTGGTCCGAGCAGCAGCGTCACCGCTGTGATGAACAGCAGCGAGGTCGCGCCCACGGACACCAGCGAGGTGCTGTAGACGCGCATCGGGTCGCGCTCCTTGTTGGCATAGCGGAAGAACCCCGTCTCCATGCCGTAGTTCAGTATCACCAGCGCGACAGCCGTCAGGCTGTACAGGAAGCTCACCTTGCCATACTCGCCGCTCGGGAACACGTAAGTGTACAGCGGCACCAGGCACCAGTTGAGAAACCGCCCCACGATGCTGCTGAGGCCGTAGATGGCCGTGTCCTTGGCCAATGATTTTATTCCAGCCATATCCGTATGATTCTGTTTCTGATGCAAAAGTACACAAAAAATCCGGATGCGGCGGCATCTGCCCCAAGCACCCGGACTTGATATGTGTTGCTGTGTGCGGCGTGTCAGTCTGCCACGGCTTTCGCGCTTCGAGGGCGGCCGCCGATGACGAAGCCCAGTGAGATGTCAAACGTGTTGAAGCCGTTGCGCAGTATGTGCATCGAGGCGGTCACGCGGATATGGTGTACCAGCTCCACGCCTATGCGCGGTATGAACACCGCTGCCGTGCCGTTGCTGTTGTACAGGCCTCCCGACGTGGTGTCATAGAAGCCCACGCCGATGCCCAGACCGGCAAATGGGTTGACCTTGCGCCCCTGGCGGAAGTTGTAGTCGCCCACTGCTGCGGCATACACCACGCCGTCGCTCTGTGCCAGGTATGAATCGCCGTGAGGCTCATAGCGGGCCATGTTGAAGCCGAGGCGCATGCCTACGTCAAAGCCGGTACGGCGTATGTTGTGGCGGAACTCCGCGCCGAAGCCGACGCACAGCTTGTGGTCAAGGTCATGGAAATTGCCCACCGGCACTGTCATGGCAGCGTCAACGCCGCCTTCAAACTCCTGTACGGGCAGCGGCCGCTCCGCCATTGCGCTGCCGATGCCGCACACTGCCAGCACCGTCAACGCTGCAAAAATCTTTGCTCTCATCAGTTCTTCAATTATGGTTAGTATACATGGTTGAATGACAACCAAAATCAACTCGAGGGCAAAGGTATGCAAAATCAGCGTCAGACACAATG
>CAKUKR010000113.1 GCA_934663645.1 uncultured Muribaculaceae bacterium
ACTGTTCACCTTCCCCAGTATATTATCCTAGCTGGACCCGGTTCAAGAGTTTTCCATTTCGACAGCATGACAGACTCGGAGGGAAATATGCTGTTCACTGGAGCGGATTTCAATGCGCCAGCGTATGACGCGGGCGTGCCGGAGGTCGGTTTCGATATGGGCAGGACACAAGCAACTGACAACAAGATGTATGACTTGAACGGCAGGGAGATACGTGGTCCGCTGCCTGGGACTGTCTACATCCAGAACGGCGAGAAGCACGTCGCCAAGTAACCCACAGCAAAACAGGCTTTTATATACAGTATGGGGATATGCCGTGGCTGGCATATCCCCATATTGTGTTCCGGGAAGATGGGTTATTTCAGGCGGGCGCGGATGGCTGCGGTCTCGGCTTCGTAGCCGGGCTTGCCGAGCAGCGCAAACATGTTCTTCTTGTATGCCTCCACGCCAGGCTGGTTGAAGGGGTTCACGCCGAGCATATAGCCGGAGATGCCGCAAGCGCGTTCAAAGAAGTATATCAGCTGCCCGAGGCTGTGTTCGGTGAGCGCGGGCAGCGTGATGCGTATGTTGGGAACTCCGCCGTCCACGTGGGCGAGCATGGTGCCGAGCTCGGCCTGCTTGTTGACCTCGTCGATGCGGCGGGTTGCGAGGTAGTTCAGTCCGTCGAGGTTCGCCTCGTCGTCGGGTATGCGCACTTCGGCATCGGCGTTCTCCACGGAGATGACCGTCTCAAATATGGTGCGCTCGCCGTCCTGTATCCACTGCCCCATGCTGTGCAGGTCGGTGGTGAAGTCCACGGCAGCGGGGAAAATGCCCTTGCCGTCCTTGCCCTCGCTCTCGCCGTAGAGCTGTTTCCACCACTCGGCGATGTAATGCAGCTTCGGGTTGAAGTTTGCGAGTATTTCTATTTTCTTGCCGCTGGCGTATAGGGCGTTGCGCATCTGCGCGTATGCCAGCGCGATGTTGCCGTCCTCCTTGGCGGTAGCGGCTGCCATGTCGCGTGCGCCGGCGATAAGGCTGCTGACATTGAAGCCGGCAACGGCTATCGGGAGCAGCCCGACAGGGGTGAGGACGGAGAAGCGTCCGCCCACGTTGTCGGGGATGACGTATGTCTCGTATCCCTCGCGGTCAGCCATGGTGCGCAACGCGCCCTTATGGGCATCGGTAACTGCGACGATTAGGTCGCGGGCCTGGTCCGCGCCCTGCTGGCTCACGAGGAGGTCTCGCAGGAGGCGGAACGCGATTGCCGGCTCGGTAGTCGTCCCCGACTTGGAGATGACGATGATGCCGAATGTGTGTCCGCGAAGCAGGTTGATGAGTTCGGCAGTGTAGTCCTCGCCGATGTTCTGTCCGGCAAAGAGGACTTTGGGGCAGCCTGGCTGCGGAGCGCGGAAGTCGGCAAATGAATCGGAGAGTGCGCTGATTACGGCTTTTGCTCCGAGGTATGAGCCGCCGATCCCTATGCAGACCACATATTCGCAGCGGCTGCGCAGACGTGTGGCAGTCTTGGAGACAGATTCTATCAGTGCGACGGAAGTGTCACCCGGAAGGGTGTTCCAGCCGAGGAAGTCCGCACCCTCGCCGGATGCGTTGTCGAGCGTGCGCATGGCTGCTGCGGCCGCGCCGTGCAGACCGTCGTAGTTTTCTTTACCTGTGAACGACAGTGCGTTGTCAATGTTGAGAGTGATACTGTTCATTGCTTTGCCTGTTTAGTGCTTAAATATCTTGTTTTACCTTAGTTGCGAATGTCTTGGCAAGGCTTCAGCGGCCAGCCGCACAAGCCTGTGCTGTAATGCTGACGCTGCGAGCCGCGTCACTGCGCGTCCCCGCGTCAAAGCGAGGGGACACGTATTCGGGTGTGTCAGGAGAACGTGCTGGTGATGCGGCGGAACGCCTCCTGGGGGTTCTCGTTTTCGTAGAGTATGGCATACACGCAGTCGGCAATGGGCATTTTGACATTGTAGCGGCTGCATATCTCGTGTATGCACTTGGTGCCGTAATACCCTTCGGCAACCTGCGACATCTCCATCATGGCCACCTGGACGCTGTATCCCTTGCCTATCATCGACCCGAAATTGTGGTTTCGGGAGAATTTGCTGTATGCGGTCACGAGGAGGTCGCCGAGGTATGCGCTGTCGCATATCTCGCGCTGCATCGGGGCGACGGCATCGATGAAATGGCGCATCTCGCGTATGGCGTTGCTCACCATCATGGCCATGAAGTTGTCGCCGCTCTTCATGCCGGAGATGATGCCGGCAGCGATGGCATAGACGTTTTTCAGCACAGCGCCGTACTCGATGCCGGCGATGTCGTCAGAGAGGATGGTGCGCATCTTGTCGCCGGCAATCATCGAGGCGAAGCGTGCGGCCTTGTCGCTGTCCTTGCCGCCGATGGTCAGGTAGCTCAAGCGTCCGAGAGCGACCTCCTCGGCGTGGCAGGGGCCGCCGATGACGAGCATGTTGCGCTCGTCGCAGCCGAAGCAGCTGGCGAAATAGTCGGTGACAATCATGTTGTCGTCAGGGACAATGCCCTTGACGGCAGAGATGATGTTCTTGCCCGAGATGTCAACGCTGATGCGGTCAGTGTGCCATTTCAGGTAGGGCGAGGGGAACGCCACAATGAGCGAATCGGCGATGCTGCACGCCTCGTTGATGTCCACGCGGAAGTCTATCAGCCCGGTGTCGAAAGATGCGTCGCTCAGGTATACCGGGTTGTGCCCGTATTTCAGGAAGTCGTCGATGCGGTCCTGGCGGCGCATATACCAGACAAAGGGCGTGCCGTTGTCGGCAATGAGCTTTGCCAATGCTGTCGCCCAGCTGCCGCCGCCGAGGACGGCTATCTTGCCAAGGGTTTTCATGGGGTCATTGGTGCTGTTGCATCAGGCTTCTTCCTGCCCGTCATTCTCATTGTCAGCATCCTGGGCCTGGCTTCTCTTCTCGGGACGCATCTGCGGGAAGAGGAGTACCTCCTGTATTGTGCTTTGACCGGTCATGAGCATGGCGAGGCGGTCCATGCCGATGCCCATGCCTGAAGTCGGGGGCATGCCGTATTCGAGGGCGCGGATGAAGTCATGGTCGATTATCATAGCCTCGTCGTCGCCCTTGTCTGCCAGACGCATCTGCTCTACGAAACGCTCGTACTGGTCTATCGGGTCGTTGAGCTCGCTGTAAGCGTTGGCGAGCTCCTTGCCGTTGACCATCAGCTCGAAACGCTCGGTCAGCTCCGGGTTGTTGCGGTGACGTTTGGTGAGCGGCGACATCTCGATGGGATAGTCGATAATGAACGTGGGCTGTATGAACGACCCCTCGCACTTCTCGCCGAAAATCTCGTCGATTAGCTTGCCCTTGCCCCAAGCCGGCTCGGTCTCGATGCCCTGCTGGCGGCAGAACTCGCGCAGCTCGTCCTCGCTCTTGCCGGAGATGTCGAAGCCGGTGGCGTTCTCGATGGCCTGCGCCATGGTGATGCGCGGATAGGGGGCTTTGAACGAGATGACGTTGTCGCCTACCTTTACTTCGTCCGTGCCGTTAACGTCGCGGCATATCTTCTCGAGCATCTTCTCGGTGAATGTCATCATCCAGTTGTAGTCCTTGTATGAGACGTATATCTCCATACAGGTGAACTCCGGGTTGTGCGTGCGGTCCATGCCCTCGTTGCGGAAGTTCTTGGAGAACTCGTACACGCCCTCGAAGCCGCCGACTATCAGGCGCTTGAGGTACAGCTCGTCGGCAATGCGCAGGTATAGTGGTATGTCGAGGGTGTTGTGGTGGGTGATGAACGGACGCGCCGCCGCGCCGCCGGCGATAGGCTGGAGTATCGGCGTCTCGACCTCGATGTAGCCGTGCGAGTTGAAGTATTCGCGCATGGAATTGAACATGCGCGTGCGCTTGAGGAAAATCTCTCGCACACCGGGGTTGACCACCAGGTCAACATAGCGGCGGCGGTAACGCAGTTCGGGGTCGGTGAAGGCATCGTATGCCTTGCCGTCCTTCATCTTGACTATTGGGAGTGGGCGGAGCGATTTGCTGAGCACGGTGAGACGCTGGGCGTGAACAGTGATTTCGCCGGTCTTGGTACGGAACACGAAGCCGTCGATTCCCACGAAGTCGCCTATGTCGAGGAGCTTCTTGAAGACCACGTTGTACATGTCCTTGTCCTCTCCCGGACAGATGTCGTCACGGCTCACATATACCTGTATGCGGCCATCGGCGTCCTGAAGCTCTACGAAAGCGGCCTTGCCCATGATGCGGCGGCTCATGATGCGGCCGGCCACGCTGACCTTGCGCGGCTCAGCCTCGTCGCTGAAATTCTCCTTGATTTCGGCGGAATGGCCGGTAACGACAAATTCGGCTGCCGGGTACGGCTCAATGCCACGGTCGCGCAACGCCTGCATGCTGCTGCGGCGCATCTGCTGCTGTTCGCTCAGTTCTTCTATTCCCATATATGTTGCGTCTGTTTAGTTTCAGTTTTTGCAAAGGTAATAATAAAATCCGGATTTTGCCGCGCTGGGCTTGCTATAAGATGCGCCGTCCGCGCCGCCGTCCGCTGACGGCGCGGAAACGCCGCAATTTTTCGCCAAAAATATTTGCGTACATATAAAACATTTACTAATTTTGCAAATACATCAGGGTGCATCGGCTCGACCTGGTCAAATAATCCAATTTAATTTGTTTTGACATGAAAAATGAAATCAAGTGCCCGCACTGCGGCAAAACCTTCCAAGTGAGTGAAAACGACTATTCCGAAATCGTCACACAAGTCCGCAACAAGGAGTTTCAAGATGAAATTGCCCGGCAAAT
>CAKUKR010000114.1 GCA_934663645.1 uncultured Muribaculaceae bacterium
AGCCCGTTTTGTAACTTTGCATAGTATTCAAGCCGGAGCCAACCCGAAGCAGTGACATGAAAAGACTCGCAATATCTATGACCAACTCCCATTTGCCCAACATCGGCCTGGGCGAGTTTGAAAACAGCATCGCCTTGCGCCTCGCAAGCCGGGCGGCGGAGCTGCAGCGCGACTTCGGAATACGGCTGACCTTCATCGTCAATGAGAAACAGGTCGGGGCATACGGCTACGACGTCGATTATCTCACGATTAAGGGGCTGAAAAAAGCATGCCTGAAGTGCGGCGTGTTCAGGTCTTTCCGGAAATGGCTTCTGCCGAAATTCGACATGCTGCACTGGTCCAACCAAATGTTCAAGTACCGTGTCAAGTTCGCGCCGCTCCAGCTGATGACCATCCATGACCTGAACTACCTGCACAACGACATCTCTGACATCCACAAGCGCAAGAAAACGTTTGTCGCGCAGCGGCGCGTCAACCAGATGACGCACCTCTCGTTCATATCGAAGTCCACGCGGGACGATGTCGAGAGCCACCTTGTCGCGCCGCAGCCCTCTCGCGTGATATACAACGGGGTGACAAACCTGAACAACCCGGACACGGACTATTCCGCCGTGCTGTCCGGCATGCGTTTGCCCGATGAGTTCCTGTTTCACATATCCCGTTGGGTTCGCAAGAAGAATGTTCTGTTGATACTCGAAATGATGCGGTATTTGCCCGATGAGCACCTTGTGCTTGCCGGCACTGGAGACAAGCGGCAGGAACAGCTTGTGTTCGACACCATAAAAGCCTGCAACCTGACCAATGTCACCGTCGTCGGCCGGGTGTCGAGCGAGCAGAAAGCAGCGTTGCTCAGCCGTTGCAAAGGGCTTGTGTTCCCCTCGCGGTCAGAGGGCTTCGGGCTTCCGGTGGCAGAGGCTATGTGCTTCGGCAAACCGGCATTCATCACGAACCTGACGGCACTGCCCGAGGTCGGGGGCGATGTGTGCTATTATTTCAAGTCATTCGACCCTCGAGAGATGGCACAGGCAGTAAAAGAGGGGCTCGAGGACTATGCCTCCGACCCGACGGCGAAAGCAGCGGCTCTGAAAGCGCGGGCGGCGATGTTCGACTGGGACCGGACCGTCGATGAATACGTGCAATACTACATTGACATCCTGCACGGCAGCGAAAAGCATTGAAACCCCAGGCTGGTGCCTGAAATGCTGAATGCAAAAACTTTTTAACACGAGGCGTTTGCACTGTTCGGATTGAGGCGTTAATTTTGCGGTGTTATAAAGGATTGACGACGGCAGTCCGTATATTTCAATCAAAATCGATACTATGTCATTGGTAAACGTCGTAAAATGGGAAGCCAACACCAGCGAGTTGGTTCACAAATCGGCCATAGAAGACCTCCGCTTGGGGTCGCAGTTGGTGGTGTACCCGAGCCAGACCGCCTTCTTTGTAAAGGGCGGGCAGATATTTGATGAGTTTTCGGCAGGGACTTACACCATAAAATCTGAGAACATACCGCTGCTGAACAAGGTGTTCAACATGCCCTTCGGCGGGCAGTCGCCCTTTCAGGCGGAGGTGTGGTTTGTAAACCGGATTTCACTGCTCGACTGCAAATGGGGCACGGCCACTCCCATACAGATTGAAGACCCGAAGTACGGCGTAATAGTCCCCATCCGCTCATACGGGCAATACGGCTTCCATATATCCGACCCCAGGCTGTTCCTGGAACGGCTTATCGGGAATATGCCGACGTTCTCCGCCGAGAAAGTCACGAATTATTTCCGTGGGGTTATAATGTCAAAGCTGACCGCCCTGATCTCCAAGAAGCTATACGCTGACAGCCTTTCCGTGATAAATGTCAACTCCCATGTGGAGGAGATTTCCGAATATGCAAAGGCTGGGCTTGCGGAAGTGTTTGCTGCATACGGAGTTGAGCTTGAAATGTTCTCCGTGATTTCCATAAGCGTGAACGAGGACGACCCCAGTTTCCGCAAGCTGAAAGACACGAAGGATTCGCTCGCTCGAATTGAGATTATGGGAAGCGAGAATTACAAGATGGAGCGCACTTTTGACGTTCTCGACACGGCAGCTGGCAACGAGGGCGGCGGAATGGTCGGTTCTGCTGTCGGCATCGGCGCTGGCATAGGCGTAGGCACGCAGATAGGGAATATGGCGAAGGAATACCTCAACCCGAATACGGCGTGTCCTCCTCCGGTTCCTGCACAAACGTCCTATTATCTCGGCATCAACGGACAGCAGCAAGGCCCGTATGACTACAATGCCGTCAAAAACATGGTTGCGTCCCGGCAGTTGACCGCCGACACGCTGATATGGAAGACGGGCATGGCAAACTGGGACAAAATCGGGAATGTCCCCGACTTCTCGGGGCTGTTCAACAGCTGCCCTCCCCCGTTTCCGACAGCATAATCCAAGAATGAAGATATGAACAAGGCGATAATTGCAACTGGCGTGCTCTTCGGGGTCGTCAATCTCCTGATCGGTCTTATAGTCACCGCATACGGCAGCGTGAACATCGCTGTTACCACTGTCGTCATAGCGTTGACTACGGTGTTGCTGTTGGCTGTAAACAGCAGAATGAGGCTAAGTGCCGGCTACCGAGTGAGCCTGGGCCTGATTATTCCCGTTATAGGCGTGGTCCAGTATTTCATGGGGATTTTCATGCCAAGCAGGTTTTTTGACAACTGGGCCTTGATAGCCCTTATAATCACAGTGGCGTTTGAAGCGGTTTTGCTGATAGCCGCAAACAGTGCCTCAAATAAACGCAGATGACGGTATGGCAACAGTGATATGCCCGAATTGCGGAGGTGAGAATGATGTCACCGCAAGCGGCAGCCATGAGTGCATGTACTGCGGCACAAAGCTGTCGCTTGAACCCAATCCGACAAATTCGCCCGTTGAAAAGACGAACGGGAATGGGGTCAAAGTCCTCGAGTCGTCGCTCACAGAAAGCATTGCAATAAGCAGAGTCCGCGAAAAAATCCTGTCTGATAAGAGGATAAGCGGATGCGTCGAGCATGCATTGTCCGGGAAATGCAGCGGAGAACTTCTGGAAAGCATCAAATCCAAATTATCCGATGAAGTATCTGCGGAAATAAGCGACAACCTTAAATGCAAGGTGCGGAAATCGTATCTTCCGGTATACATATACTCTGGCAAGTTCCAAATCGTGTATAATCAGGGCGAAAAAGGCTATGGGGACTATCTCTTCACTGCTGTAGCCCTTCAAAATGCGCCGAAACTGTTAGGCCCTGTATTCAGCCAGCATGCGTTCAGAATAATGTCGCCGAATGAGTACCAGATGCTTAGGCAAACTAAAGGTGTGTATGCCGATACACCGAAGCCCGACATCTCAGCCGAGGAAGTTTGGAAATCTGGCGCTGAAGTGCGGCATGCGTTTTTATGTGACGCCGCAATTAAAAGTGAAGCAATTAAAAGTGACGAGCAAAGTGTAGACCCCGACGAGGTAAGCGGCAAGTTCTCCAACTCCGAAACGCTGTCGGCATACGAGGAGTTCACCTTTGTGGAAATAAGCATGGGCGACCGAATAGCCTCCGTCGCTTTTGACTCCTCCGGCAATTTGGTGTCCTCTGACGAAGGGCTGTTCAAGGACTATGTTGCATCTATGGTCGAAAACCGGTTTGCAGAAGTTCTGCCAGAGGCGCAATTGGAAGAGGCCAAAACGAAAAAGCATATAAAGAGTGCCTCTCGGCGACTGATGCTGTGTCTACTGTGCGGTGTAACGGCGATTATATTGTTCAAAAGTGGATTTAGGACTATTGGTACAGTACTCTTGGGTATATGGGCCTTGGCATTTAGCTGGTTGCTTATTGACTACCGGAAGTTGTCTTGATACGTTTCGGCACGCGGATGTATGAAAGTCTGCTGTTCGCCGTGATTTCGCTGGTGCGCTTTGTTCCTGCATTGCCCGTGGCATGTCGCCGTGCCAATGCTGCGTGCCAATGCCGATTATTATGGTATTGTAAATTTTTAACGCGAAATATTTGCACTACTCCAACCGAAGTGCTAATTTTGCAGTGTCGTTGAGGGGCTGCGACTGGTAAGCCTCGAAACGGCAGGCATATTACAGGAAAGTTTTCGTCTCCTCTGGCACTGACAAATCACCACCTTGTCCAACCTATAGCACAGAGACTGCGGGAATGTTTCTCATAAGACCAAGCGCACCGCCATGGGCGGTGGCGACATGGCTTGCCGTGAGTTGCTATCGCGTCTTCCGCCCCATTGGGCAATGCAGTGAACGTGGCTGCCGAGGACGCAAGCGGCTCACTTTTTTGTATCATGTCTACAAAACACCAAACCAACAACCGCGCTCCCGTGCCGCAAGCGCACAATCCAAACCAAATCAATATGAAAAAACTGTTTATTCTATTTGCGCTGGCTCTTGCCGGTCTCTGCGCATCTGCGCAGAAAAAAGGCGACATGGCCATTGGCTTGAACTTTGGGTTCGCTCCCAGTCTCGGGGCTGAGAGTTCGTTCACAAATCCCGGAGTAGGAGCTAAATTCCAATACAACATGTCCAACCCCATGCGTTTTGAGCTGTCGTTGGATTATTGGATGGAGAATAAAGGAGTTGAGATGTTTAACACATCTGCAAATTTCCAATATCTTGTCCATGCAGGAAAGAAGGTTTGTGTATATCCAACTGTCGGAATTGGGCTGGCACTCGTT
>CAKUKR010000115.1 GCA_934663645.1 uncultured Muribaculaceae bacterium
ACCTTAAGCGTGATTTTGGAGGTAACGCCGCTTTCGATGTCGCCCTCATTGTCGCCCTTCACCTCAAGGATCGAAAGGTTGTATGCACCCTGTGATGCGTATGTGATGTTGTTGTCAGTAACAGTAACCAGCCAAGAGTCAGCGCGTCCGTGGAATACCTGCATCAGACGGTCAGCAGCGTAATTGTCGACACTTAGCTGATAGATAGGCCGGAGGGTATATTCCCCCGGAGCGACATTGTCGGGTATCAGGAATGAGCACGCGAGCTCATTCTCGCCGTATGCCACCTTGTATGTTGCTCCGTTTTTGACCATCTGGCGGTATACGGTGTTCCCCTCCTTGTCAATAAGCGCAAAACCAAGATTGGCCGTAACCTGATTCGGGGAATCGTTCCACACGCCGGAAGCGGTAATCGTCGCTGTTTCCTGACGGCCAATGGTCTTGTTGAAATCCGACAGAGACTCCACAGTAAAGTTGTAATTGAGCTGCGAACCTTCTACCGGCTTCTGAATACCTATAATCATATTCTGCGCGTAATGGAAAGCACTGCCGTCGGATGAGCCGCCAATGCCCTGCGAGCCAGGTTCAAGAAGAGTGAGCAGGTAATAGCCGTTCTCCTGGCCGCTCCAGCCCCAGTTCACGTGGTAATAGCCGTCGGAGTTCACGCCGTCAAGAACGAAGAAATGCCCTTCTCCCCGGCGTGTCACGCCGCCGTATGCCACTGGTCGCCGGTTCTCGAACTCGTTCATGATCATCGCGTGCCAGTCAGAGGTGGAATAGTAGTCGCGCTTGACATAGTTGATGCCGTTGTCATAGCCGAAATACTTGAGCATTGCCGGGGCAACGGAGACGTCTGTAGCCCCGGTGCCCATGCCGCCGTAAACTGATTCGAAAGCCGCGCCTGCATGGAACAGCAGCGTGGAAACTGCGTCAATAGCGTCCGAGGGTGATTTAGTGGTCAGCGTCGGAAGCATAGCGTCCCAATTATAAGTATATCCTTCGAAGTTGACATCAACGCTCACGTTCTCTGCGTTGCCGTCGGGGTCTTCGCCTTCAGACACGTAGCTGACAGAGCCTTTGCCCTGTTCGGGCCATTTATGATAGTACATTATCTGGCCGAGAGCCGTAGCCACGCAGCCCGTGGGTGCCGCTCCCTTGCCATCAGCCTCGCCCCATTCATCCACCAGAGTCACAGTAGGGCATTTCGCATTGTAAGGGCTTCCCTGATCCCATACAATTTCGCCGAGCAGCGGCTCAACAGGCTGGGCCACTTTGAGCGGAGACAATGGTTTGGACTGAGGATGTGTAACGAGCCACCGAATCTGGCGGCACCAGTCGGACATCATGGCCTGCATGTTGGCAGGGATTTTAGCCGGGTCGAATGTGCCGCAATCAGCGTATCCGAGAATAGCCGGCGCACGGTCATCGGCACTTACAAGCACATATCCGTCAGATGTGCCACGGCTGAACACATAGAAGGCGTTCTGCCCCGAAGCCTGATCGGCGTGGGTGTACACGAGCTTCATCTGCGGAGTGGCAGATGAAGCCTTGCGCATGAGCTGCCTTGCAGTGGCGTTGACCGCAAAGTCGCGGGCAATTCCCTGAGCGGTTGCCGGGTCAACCGGGACCGCGCTCGCGGAGATGCCGCAGAGGAGCATTGCCCACATCAGAATGAGTGAAAATCGGTTGTTCATAAAAATATCATTTGTGAATATTGTAAACGCACGAAAGTTTGCATGCCCCAAAGTTACGCCATATTACCAATTCACTGTGAACAAAATGCGGAACGGACAGTTCTAAAACATGAATTGAAACAAATAAATGCGTGCCAATGAATGGCACGCATTTACAACAAAACACTTAGTGTCAATCGGTTACTCTTCATTAAGAGCGTTTTTCTGGAACTGAGCCGGAGTGAGGCCTGTGATTTTCTTGAATGTCACAGAGAAATTTGAACGTGAATTGAAACCGAGCGTCTCGGCTATGTGCTCTATGGTGAGCATGCCATAGGTTTCGGTATCAGCGAGCCGTATACAAGCCTCCTTAATGCGGTACTCGTTGAGAAACGTCCGAAAGTTCTTCCCGAAAGTTTCGTTTACGACCTGAGAGACATACTTCGGCGACACGCCTATGGTTTTGGCGAGTTTCTCCAAAGAGAAATCAGGCGATGTAATCAACTCGGTCTGCTCCATTGCTTTCAGAATAAGGTCTGCTATTCTCTGGCCGTCTTCCTCGGAAAGGCTTGAGCCGGCATACTTGTCCTGCTTATCCTCACGTGAGGCTGCACTCATAGCCTGCTCGGCTGCAGCCCGCAGCTCACGCTGCCGTTTTTCGGCCTCTATCAATTCGATGTTTTTCCGGTACAGGTCTTTTACGTATAGTCTCATCTTGCGGCGACTCCTAATGAGCGTCATCAGATAGAGGATGAGCAGTACTATGAAGAGTCCCGAGACAGAAGCAATGATGACCAGCCGACGCTTGCGGACACGCTCTTGCTCCAGCGACTTCTTCATGGAGTCGAGTTCATTGACGAGCGGCATTTTCGAGAGTGTCACCATGTCGCGCTCGCTGATAGTAGAATCTTTCTTGTGAAGATACTGCATGAGGAAATTGCTCGCGTTCTCCGTCATGCCTATCTTTCCGTAAAGGTCGCCCAGCATACGCAAGGTTCTTGTCTCGTCATCGGACGCACCAGTTGCTTTGGACTTCTCCAATACCTCTTTGAAGGTAGCTATCGCGCCACGCCAGTCCCCCATTTCGCTCTGGGTATTGCCTGTAGCAGCCAACGATATCACTTCAAGCCGCTTCTGATGCATCGAATTTTCAGGAATCAAATCGATTGACTCCCGGAAACGCTTAATGGCAGACAGATAGTCCTTCGCTATGTATGCCTCCATACCCTCCGCTATGCATCGTGTATAGGAAGCCAATGCTATTGTATGCGGAATCTTTGCCGACTTCAGTTTGTCTATGGCTGTCATGATTTTACCGTTCTGAGGGTCATCGAAGTGGAATTGCCCCATGTTCAGGAAGGAGACGAGCGCCACGTCCCATTGTTTTTCTGCAATGCCGGAATCAATAGACTTCTCCAGATACTCCCATATTTCATCGGAAAACAGGTTGTTGCCATACATGGAATTGCAGGACAGATAAACTCCGCCAATGTTCAGATACACATACGGTATATTTTCCGTAAAGTCACACTTCTCCGATATTTTCAGAGACTCGTTGAATAGATCCAGTGCCCTTCGGAAATCATAATAGAATAATCCATAGATGTATCCTTTGTTGACAAGAGCCCGGGCAAGTTCTTTCTGCTGATTTTTGTCGGAAGAGTGTTGAAGGCGATCAACTATTACGGAATAGCACACAAAGGCACTGTCTGGAGAATTTCTAATGTCGAAATCCTCCCCCATCTTCTTCAACCGGTCAATAGGAACGTTCTGCCATTTAGAATAAAGCTCAAGCGGCGAATTTTCTGCTGCTTGAAGCATTGCAAACCCACATAGATGGATTATCAGTATAATGATGCACTTCATCAGTCTCCTGTTTGTCGGTAACATCTGATGTTGTCCGCCTTCAGACGCCATTTTGTTACAATTGACCTACGCGAGGGTGAAAATCCCTTCTGAAGCAAAGCCGCTGGCGTCACAACTGGGTGACTGTCAACGGCTTTTAAGGTTGAGCGGTAAACGAGGCTCGAACTCGCGACCCTCAGCTTGGGAAGCTCCTGTAATTCCGCGCAAGTCGTTGTTGTACATTATTTTAGTTGTTCGTGTTTGCTGTTTCGGCGTTTCCGCTGTGCAAGCGGTGCTCCAGCAGGGTCAGGAGGCGGTCTATCTGTTTCTCGTATGACCGCCGCTGCTCCGACATCTCGCCAATGAGGCGGTCTATCGTGGCAGCGTCCGCGCCGTTGTGGTACGTGTTGCCGTCGCCGTGCTGCGCGTTTGCCGCGTCACCGACAGCAGTTGCACCCTCATCGCTTTTCAGCATAGCCCCCTCACCAAAGGCGAGCCAGTTGCGATTGAGTTCGGGAAACTTATCAGCAATGCTTTTAATCACATCGAGGGGTATTGATTTTCGCATAGATGAAATCCACCCTGAACTATGCCCGAATAACCGAGCAAATGCACTATTACTCAACCCAGTATGGGTGATAAATAGTATCAGTCTATCTTTTACTGTTCCTGTCATAATCCTTATTTGTAATTATTCCAAATTAAAGCAATGCTGCGATTTTCATTTGGATAATTCAAAGCAATGCTTTAACTTTGCAGTGTCAATCAACAATGCAGCGGAGCGGAGGACGCGCTAACGTCCTCACATACAACTACAAAATGCAAAGTTAGCGTGTTTTCCGCACCTCTGCAAGTTGACAAGTCAATTAACAACGAAAAAATCGGAACATGGAACAGACAAAACAAGTGACACTCGAACAGGCAATCGCAGACCCCTCGCTGCTCGACGAGCCCTGCACCCTCGACCTCGGCATCGGCGCGAAAGCCGAAATCACACCAGACCTCGCGGAGGCGCATGAACGCTTCTACAGTTGGCTCTACCTCATGGAGGGCGACCGTTATCCTGAACGCTACGGCTGGCAGATACTCCGCGACTGGCTCAACACATGGCTGAAGGAAACACGCGCCCTCGGCAACAAGC
>CAKUKR010000116.1 GCA_934663645.1 uncultured Muribaculaceae bacterium
GGGTATTGGCGGTTTCGGAGGAATTTCCTAATTTTGCAAGTGACACTACATGGAACATTAACGCCGTTTTTGCGGCTTTATTATCCACATAATGGCACTTACGAAAAAGTCAATGTCAACGCCGGAGATAGTCCAGGAGCTGGGGACGAGGTTTCGCGAATACCGTTTGCGCTGCAAGCTGACGCGCAAGGAGGTTTCGGTGATTTCGGGCATCGGCATGACCACCCTGTACCGTTTCGAGACCGGCAACATCTATGACATGTCGATGAGCACGCTGCTGCGGCTGCTCCGCGCCGTAGGGATGTTCGAGAGCTGGGACAGCCTGTTGCCGGAGCTTCCCGAGTCGCCGTACATGTACCGCGCCAACGACAAGAAAATCCAACGAATCAGACACCCGAAAAAATGAACCAGCTGAAAGTAATACTGTGGGGACAAGAAATCGGGAGGCTCATCAGGAAGCCTGACACCCGGCAGATATACTTCCTGTTCAACCCCTCTGAAACAGGCCGCATCCCCGACATCGCGCCGATTGCCGCGCCGGTCTCAAAGGCTGGCAACAGGCTGCTAATATACGGAGAAGAGCGTTTCCCCTATCAGGGGCTTCCGCCGTTTATCGCCGACTCCCTACCCGATGCGTGGGGAGACACGCTGTTCGACAAGTGGGTGCATGACAACCGTATTCCGAACAGCAAAGTGACCCCACTGTACAAACTCATGTTCATCGGCACTCGCGGCATGGGGGCATTGGAGTACGAACCTGCGGCAGAAGAGCTGGCACACTCGCGCAACATTGACCTCGGCGCGTTGTATGACATATCGCTTAAAGTGCTCGACAGCAGGGCTGAAGCAAGCCTCAACACTTCCGAGAACCTCACCCTGCAAACACTGCTTGCTGTCGGTACATCAGCAGGAGGGCGGCAAATGAAAGCCGTCATTGCCGTCAACCGCGAGACCGGCGAAATCCGCTCCGGACAGACTGCCGCCCCAGAGGGTTTCGACTACTGCATACTGAAATTCGGCAACGACAAAATGCCTGTTGCAGAAATTGAGATGGCATGCTACGCAATGGCGACTGATGCCGGCATCACGATGATGCGCAGCGACCTGCTCCGCGCCGACGGCACAAACCATTTCCTGACGGAACGCTTTGACCGCCGTGAGGGCAAAAAGATATACATACAGACTTTGGCGGCTGTCAATCCCGATGCACGCAACTACGAAGACCTTGTGGCGACCTGCCGCGAATTGCAGCTTACGGAGGAGGAAATCGAGCAGGTGTTCCTGCGCATGACATTCAACGTGATGTGCAACAACACCGATGACCACAACAAGAATTTCTCATTCATGCTGCCGCAGGGCGGGAAATGGCGACTTGCGCCGGCATACGACATGACGTTCATATTCAACGGCTATGCCACCGGCCCGAACCAGACCCGCCGTTTCGGCATACTCGGCAAGACCTCGGGCGTCACAAAACAGGACTTGCTCGAATTTGCCCGACGTGGCGGCATCAAGGACGCACAGCCGATGATAGACCGCGTGGCGAAATCAATCAGCCGTTTTGCCGAATACGCAGAGCGGTACGGCATATCGCATCCGTGGCGCGACATAATCGGCAAGACACTGAACGACACACTTGTAGAGTACGGCTATCTCGAACTGCCGACTGGCATAGATGCTTACGACAGATACGGAAGGCATCTCACGGATTTGGCAATCACGGTCAACAGCAAGGGGCATTATGCCGTAGCCGCGACCATCGACGGCGACAAACGCCGGCGGTTCATCAGGCCAAACAACCCGATATACCGCGAGATGCAATCGACAGACCTGCTTGCGATGACCAGCGAGCAAAAGAGGGAACTCGCCGAAAGGCTTTTTCCCGTCTTGTGAACAGGGGGCAATGTCCCTACTGCCGACAGCACGAGAGAGCAGACGAAAAGAGGGGGTATGCGGAATGCACACCCCCTCATTGTATTATGGGAAATTGTGAAAGCCGGTTACTTGACTGCGACTTTGACGGTGCAGCCAGCGGTGCGGACGATGTAGATGCCCGGCATCAGGTCGCGTGCGCTCACCTCACGGCCTTGCAGGTCGTAGTAGCGTGCTTCTGCATCAACCTCGATTACATTCACGCCTGACTGGTCAGCCTTGACCTCCACGATGAACATTTCGGAGTGGCGGTCAGTGCAGTACTCTACGGTCAGCACATAGTTTCCGGCGGTGAAGTCGGTGGGTGTCTGGCAGTTGAACGCGATGTCATGCGGCTCGCCGTCGGCGGGGACAACGAAATCGGCTGTGCCGACAGCTGTCGATGCCTCCATGCCCTCCTCAGCGGGGAACAGGTAGACGGTGGCTGTCGAGTTTTCGTCGGCAGTGCCGTTGTTGACAGCGGTAGCGGTAGCGGTGAACGGCTTGCCGATATAGATGTTCTCATCGACAGCGACACTGGTCACCATTACATTGGAGGCGGGAGTAACAGGCGCATTGACTGTCACCACCTTCTCGAAGAACGGGTAGCCCCAGGGGTCGCACAGCCACATATAGTAATCGCCGGGCTGCACATCCTCGTCCAGCGAGCCGCTCAGGGTGATGCTGACGGGGTTGCCGTCGGTCATGAGCAGATCCGCATAGTCAGTAAATGAAACCGGGGCCATTTCAGTGCTCAGCATAATGACGCGGCACTGCACGAGCATATCCTGCGTGACGCCGGGTTTGCGTGTGCCGCTGACGGTGAACGTGTAGTCGCAGCCAGGTGTCAGCTCGGACACTTCGGCTTCGGAGGCAGAGAATGTGACATTTCCAGACCCGTCGGGATATATGCCCTCGCTGCGCAGGTATATTTTCGGGAAGTTGCGGTCGGCCACGGGCGTCTTCATCGCCTTCCAGTCGCTGCGACCTGAAATGTTGTATGCAGGCATCAGCGTATACGCGCCGTCAGCCACAGACGTGGGTATTGTGCCGCCGTACTCGCCTGTACCATAATAGACAGGTATTGACTGGTTGTAGTAGAAGGCAACGGGTGTGGTTTCGCCCATCGGCGATTCGAGAATGACGCCGAGGTCAAAGGTGCCGGGAGCAAACGAGCCGTTGGCAAACGAGGCGTAATCATTGACCATGTCCACGGAACGCCCGTCGAATGTAAATTCGGTGCTGTTGTCGGTGCACATCCACGCATCGGGCTGTGTTGAACCCTCCTGCGGCGTGTTGATGTTGGCCACGATGTTCTGGCGTTTGTTGTATCCGCCCTCGTATCCGCCGGTGCCCTGCCCCTCGGGGTTGAGGGCAGAGAGAGTGAAATAGCCGTCGTATACGCCGCTCCAGCCCCAGTTGAAATGGTAGTAGCCGTCGGTGCGGTATCCGTCGCAGACAAACTCGTGTCCGCCGCCGCTCTCCGTGACACCAGAATACAGTATGGGGTGTCCCTTCTGGAGGTTGTCATATACTATTGCGTCCCACTCCTCATCAGTGCAGTAGTCGCGGTATACAATGTCGAGGCCGATGTCATACTTGAAGTTGTTGACCATGGCATTGGCCATGTCGCGCACGGTCGCGCCGGAAGTGGAGCCGTATTTCATCTTCGCGGCATATCCGCACGCCTTCATAAGGTTAGCGACAGCGTAATGCTCCTCGTATGTTCCGGCATTGTCGGCATAGCTGTTGAGCATCTTGTCCCAGCTGAACGACGTCTGGTCGAGGTTCATGGTGAGCGTGCCGCCGCCATACGACACGGAGACAGTGCCTGTACCCGTGGGCGGGTAATTGTAGTATTTCATCACCTGCGCCATAGCGGTGGCGACGCATCCGGTCACAGTCGTGTTCGGGTCGGGGGTGAGCATGTTGTATGGCGACACCTGATCCCAGGTTGTGGCAAGCATCGGGGCGATGTCGGTGCGGGCAGCGGCCTCACGCGCAGGAGCTGTAGAGGCTACAGCCATCACCTTGCTTGTGGTGCGGGCATTTTGGGCATGCTCAATCTCGCGTCCGTACTCCTCGAGCCACCATTTCAGCTGGTCGGGCATCTGCGTCTGGTCAGTCACCGGGCGGTCGATGTACCCGAGCACGGGTTTCGACAGCTCGTCAGCGCCGAGGATGAGCGTGGCGCGGTCGGTGGTGAAGATGTAGCAGGTGGTGAGCGACGCAAGCTTGCCGGTATGGATAAGCCGCGGGGAGGAAGAGAGGAAGGAGCGAGCCTTCTGTGGCGCGGCGGCAGCGGCGCGGGCCAGTGCCTCGTCAGGGGTGAGCGTGCGGGCGAAAGAGGGCGACAAGGCCATCAATGCCGCTGTTGCGAGGATAAGTCTTCTCATAACGATTTGTGTTTAAGGGTTCATAATCCAGCCTGCATGTCCATGGGGCAAGGCACGGCAGACCGTATGTGTATGCAAATTTACGCCGATTATTTCGGATAAACAAATTTTACACATCCGATTTCCGGGAAACAACGCGAAAATCGGCTGTAGTGGGTATTTTTCAGGGCAAAACTGTTGCAGGTCTCGGATATTGGGGCTAAATTTGTTGGCGATTCAGACACTT
>CAKUKR010000117.1 GCA_934663645.1 uncultured Muribaculaceae bacterium
CTGCGCTAATTGCCTGCGGTTAAACTATGCAAAAATGCAATGCGGCGGCTCATTTTTGCTCGCAACTCTATTGCGGGGTACGGTGATAATGCCTAATTTTGCGATTGGACTAATTGGGCGTTGCCCTTTGGCTCACGTTTCCATGGTATCTATTATATAATATGTATGGATGCTGCAACGGAGGCAGCCGAATGGCGGAGGAAGGGAGTCAATGCCGATTGTATCCCATGCTTCAATAGATTACAATACACTGAATATCAACATACAAACATAATATGAACAAGAAATTGCTATTTCTGGCAGCAACGATTCCTGTGGCTCTCGGAGTCTTTGCAACGCCTCTGACGCCTGAACAGGCTCTTTCACGCGCCCGCAACGGAGCACCCGCTGCCATGCGTGCCCGTGCCAAGGCATCCCTCAAGCCTGTCTACACAGCAGTCTCAGCTGCCGGGCAATCCGCAGCGTATGTATTCAACACCGACGGCCAGGGCTACATGATCCTCGCCGCCGACGATGTGGCATACCCCGTGCTCGGATACAGCGAGACTGGCAACATCGACCCGCAGAACATGTCGCCCGAGCTGAAATGGTGGCTCGGCGAGTATGCCCGACAGATAGAGTGGGCTGTCGAGAAGGGTGCCGCCGAGGCTCTGAAAGCGCCTCGCGCCAACGCCGAGTGGACTGCCATTGCACCGCTGGTGACTACCCGCTGGGACCAGGACACCCCTTACAATGACCAGTGCCCGAAGTACAACAACAAGTTGACTATGAGCGGCTGTGTCGCAACCTCGATGGCGCAGGTGATGAACTACCACAAATATCCTGAAGCCGGCGAGGGCATCAAGCAGTACCGTTGCTCGTCTATCGGACGCACATTGACCATCAACTTTGCGAAGGAGGCGTTTGACTGGAACAATATGCTCAATACATATACTTCCGGCAACTACACTGAAGAGCAGGGCGCAGCGGTGGCATACCTGATGAAGGCGTGCGGCTACAGCGTGGAGATGTCATACGGCCTCGATGCCTCTGGCGCTTCCGGCTCGGACATCGACAAGGCGCTCGTGACCTATTTCAAATATGACACTGGCACAAGGACGCTCCGCCGCAACATCTATTCCGGTTCGCAGTGGGAGCAGATGGTGTATGAGAACCTCAAGAACGTCGGCCCGATGATCATCAACGGACAGGCTCCGCTGCAGGGCGGCCACTCGTTTGTATGCGACGGATATGACGGCAACGGATATTTCCACTTCAACTGGGGCTGGAGCGGCATGTCTGACGGCTACTATGCCCTCGACGCTCTCAACCCCGACGCGCAGGGCATCGGCGGCTATGCCGGCGGCTTCAACTTCCAGCAGAACGGCATTTTCGGCATCCAGCCTCCCACGGAAGTGCCATACACCCCGCAGCCGGGCAACCTGCTCCAGTACGGCTCGACAGTCGCTTCCGTAACCGGCGGCAACATGGTGTTTGACACCCAGGACTATGACCCTCTGGGCTGGGGCAATGCTTACGCCAAGGCTGTCAAGGCCAACATCGGCGCGTCATTTGAACCAGTGGAGGGCACTTCCGGCGAAATCCAGTATGTCCAGGGCAAGCTCGGGCAGATGACCGACATAAGCCTCACATCGATGTATTCATACTTCCCGTCCAAGAATGTCAAGCCGACCGTCGCCATCCCCTCTCTTCCTGACGGCAAATACAAGGTGACACTCGTGACACGCGACCTCGACATGGAGAATGCACAGTGGCAGCCTATCGCAGTTGTCTGGGGACACTCCAACTACTGCTACCTGACTGTGTCTGGAGGCAAATACACTGTAGCCAACGTGTCTGCTTCGCGCGTCGCTATCTCTGATGCAGAGCCGATGTCTGAGATGTTTGCCGGCAAGAATTTCCGCCTGAAGGCGCACTTCGCCAACAATTCCGACCTCGAACTCTCCAACGGCGTTTGTCCTGCGCTGCTCGACGCAAGCGGCAACATCAAGTTTGTTGGCGAGAGCATTATCGTCAGCCTTATGCCCGGTGAACAGGCTGACAAGGAGTGGGTTTCACGCTTCTATGACCAGAACGGCAATAGTTCCTCGGTTTCAGCTGACACCGAGTTCACAATGATATTCTACGACCCCGAGACGCAGGCACGCTATGACGGAGTGAGCAAAAAGATCACACTTAAGCCGAACCCCGGTTCCGGCACACCGACGCTGAAGAACTTCACCATACCAGACACCGAAAAGGATAAATGGGTTGACGGCGACATCACATACTATGTGACATACAAGGTGAAAGACCTTGCTGAAATCCCGTTCAAGATGACGTACGAAATCAAGAAAGGCTATTTCGACGGTCAAATCATCCTCGGCGTATATGAGCAGGACCCCACAAACAAGCAGTCTATGATTCCTGTGATTGACGAAGTATATACGGAGTCTCCGTTCATTTCTGCAGGCACAATTCGCGACATCGACATAAAAATCGATTTCTCGCAAGGCCAGAAGAACAAGGTGTATTTTATTGTAGGAAAATACATCATGAACTCTCGCGAGAACAGCCTCGGTTACTGCACATTCGTTTGTGACGACGGGTCTGGAGTAAGTGAAATCGCAGATGACGCAGATGCTCCTGTAGAGATCTACAATCTGCAGGGTGTGCGCATCAGCGAGCCGATGCCCGGACAGATGGTAATCGTCAAGAAGGGCGCGAAGACTTCAAAGCAAGTCTGGAAGTGATATAGCAATCGATATTCGAACTAATCATCAGCCGGTGAACCGCTATTTGCGTGTCACCGGCTGATGCCGTTCATGGGGCATTGCGGGCATCAACTGCTGTTGCCGCTGTGAAAATAACCAACACTGACAAAAAAATGCCGAAATAATTTGCACCGCATTGTTTTTCGGGCTACCTTTGCATCTGAATAAGGGGGGATGGTATGCCCCTGCCGAAAACAACGGAATATCAAAACACTAAATAACAAACTAAACAATTACGACAATGAAAAAAAGCTCCGCTCTTTTTGCATTTGCAATGGCTGCCTGTCTGACAGCCTCTGCAGCTGTTGAGCAGAAGTCCGTGTCTGCTAAGGATGCGACTGTTGCCGGCAGCATCGAGCTTACAACTGCTACAGTTGCAAGCCCCGCGAAATTCGTGCGCCAGAACGGCCCGAAGAAAATTTCTCAGGTCAGCGACCTCTATGGCATCTACAACAATGCATACAGCAAGTGGCTGCTTGAGGGTGATGACAGATACAACGGCTCTCTGACAACTGTCCTCAAGGCCGGTTCCACACCCACTGAGGTTGTCATCACAGGTCTTCCCTGGAGCGATGTGGAAGTGGTAGGCAACGTTGACCTCGCCAGCGGCAAAATCATCATCCCTTCACAGGACACTGGCTACTTCATGACAAACTATGGTGAAAACTGCATGTTCACCGCTATGGAGGCATCAGTCACAGATGCTGGCGACGGCAAGGTAAACATCAAGTGGGGTGAAGAAGGCGGCAATTTAACTTTCAACATCATGGAGGACGGCAGCCTGTTCACTTACGATGCTTGCGCAATGCGCGTGACAGCTGGTTACTTCTTCGCCGCTGGTATCTACGAGGCTAAGCCTCTCGACTTCTTCGTCTACAATGCAGACGAATGGGAAACAGCTGGTACTGTAGACATTGATGAAGAAAACTGCTTCTCGAATTTCTTCCAGGAGCAATATCGCCCGGGCAAAGTGACTGGTCTCCAGCTCCTCCGCAACAAGGAGAATCAGGGTCTTATCGCTGTTGTAAATCCTTACGCAACCAGCGAATGGTCACAGCTCAATGCCGCTTCACTTGCAGGCAAGAACACAAATGGTTTCTATGTATTTGACATTACAAATCCCGATTGTGTCTGCATGCGTCCGTTGACTGGTTCTGGCTTCTGGTTTGACGCTCGCGAAGCGGAGTCAGACCCCTCTGATTACAGAGAAGGCTACCCCTTCAACTCTGAGGGCAAGCGTCTTTTCCTCGACGGTTGGGCTATTGAGGACATCTATGATGAAGTTGCTGCTGCAGGTCCCTGCTCACGCATCGAGGATGACACTATGACCATCGAGAACATGTACTTCGGCATGACAGACGAGCCTCTTGCATACTACTGGTTCGGTGAGGACTCCCCCATCACATTGGTATTCACTCTCCACATGACTGGCGTTGAGGACATCGCAGTTGACGAGAACGCTCCTGTGAAGTACTTCAACCTCCAGGGTATGGAAATCGTCAACCCCGAAAAGGGTCAGGTAGTCATCAAGACTCAGGGCAAGAAAGCAACTAAGATTGTGGTTAAGTAATCACTTCCCCGCATAATCCAAACGGAGGCTGCCGCGCATAGCGCGACAGCCTCTGCTGTTTTTTTACACAATTATCATTTGGCGGTGTCATTTTGCAACCGACAAGTTTTTTGCAGCAGTCATATTTGTCCTCGGCTTATTCCCGGCAAGGTAGGGACACGGCGTGCC
>CAKUKR010000118.1 GCA_934663645.1 uncultured Muribaculaceae bacterium
GCGTCGGTGTCGCTGATGATGCCGATGCCGGAATTGCCGCTGAACTTGCCGAGGTCCGGCTCGAACTTGGTGCGGAAATACGAGCTCTCGAGGTTGTGTATCGAGCGGATAAACCGCTTGTCCTCACTGTCGTATGTTGCCATGCCTCCACGGCGGGTGCCGAGGTGCGAATTGTAGTCTGTGCCGTAGTACAGGTCAGCCACGCATTTTTCCTTGGATGCGACTCCGAAAAAACCTCCCATAGATTGATGTTGTAATTTGGTTAGAATGGGTCCACTTTGGACGCTGCAAAGGTAGCAAAAACCGCCGACACTCCGGGGCGGCGGTGTGTTATTTACTCAAAAATAGGGGAGGAACTGCCGCCTCGCGGCAGTGTCACTGCAGCGTGCTGCTGTCGGCGAAGACGAGGCGGACGGCGGTGAGGCGGACGGTGAATGTGGAGGCGGCACGGCGAGGCGGCACGCGGCTGTGCTGGTAGCGGTATGTCTGCTGGCGGTCAAACGACGGCACTGACACCTGCCGCTGCTCGCCGGCGGGGATGTCGCAGTCGATAACACACTCGCGGCTGTGCATCTTCTCTCCGCCGCTGCCGAAATAGTCCATGCGTACGGTGAGCCGAGTTAGGCGGTATGGGGCAGTGTTGGTGACGAAAAATGTCTCGACGCGGGACTCCACCGGCTTGTCGAAACCTCGGAACGTAACCTGTGCGAGGCTGCATTGCGCCACACGGCGGTCTGTTGAGAACTCCGCCAACGAGTCAACGGCAAACGAGTTCTCCTTGGTCGCCGCCTGTTTGTTCTGCTTTGAGGTCTTTGGGCTTGAAGCCGGCACTTTCACCCTGCGTGCCGCGCCGTCGGCGGCGGGCAGGAGCATCATCGCTGCGAGGATTGCAGCTGCAGGTATCCGCAGTTTCATAGGTATCTCATCTTGTAGGGTGAAGGCAGCTGGTCGCGGTCGGGCGGATAGATGCGTATCAGCCCGTCGTGGAGGCGGTCAGCCGGGTTGTCGCTGCGGTATCTGAACAGGCTCCAGAAGCGTCGCAGCAGCAGGTGAGGCGACAGCTCGATGCGGTGCACCGGCCGCTGTATGGTTATCCCCATGTCGTCCTCGGTGAGTGTAGCGACACATTCAGCGTTTATTTTCAGCCCTGTGGACATGGTCAGGCGGAAACGGTCGCCGTCAGGGGTGCGGCGGTAAATGCCCAGCGTGTCGCCCGGCAGCAGCCGGCAGTCGCCGCTTGTGATGACAGTCATGACATATTCCCCGTCATGCCCCTCGCTTCGCGCTATAAGCACTTGCGTGTCAGCGTCTGTCAAGTCCCAGATGCCCTCGATGCGGTCGAGCGGGTGAGTGTCGCAATATTCGCGAGCTGCGCCCATGTCGGCTATCTGCTGCGCCAGCGCACACGCCAGCCCTGCGGCGATAACTGCCGCGCATGCCAGATGCCTCAACCCGCATCTCGAAATATGTAAAGCGAATGTTCCCATTGTCATACGGTAGTTGAAGTGTCGAGCAGGAAATCGTATATGCTGACGGTCTTGATGCCGCTTTCGTCAAACCACGGCTTGGTGTGTTCGCCTACGACCAGCAGCTTGCGGAACGAGTCGCCGATCAGGCGCAGCGAGCGTTTTTCCTGCTCCAGCTTTTCCGCATCTGGCATCCTCCATGCCGACTGTATGTATAGACGCTCGCTGCCGCGGTTGCATACGAAGTCCACTTCGAGCGTCCTGCGCTGCTGCTGTCCCTCGGCGTTCTTGGCTCGGTGGCAGACGTTGCCGACATCGACCAGCCAGCCGCGCATCCTCATCTCGTTGTATATGATGTTTTCCATGATATGAGTAGGCTCGTTTTGCCGGAACGACAGTATGGCGTTTCTCAACCCGATGTCCTGGAAATAGTACTTGGAGAGCGAGCCGATGTATTTGCGCCCCTTGATGTCATACCTCTCCGCCTTTTCCACCAGAAAGGCATCCTGCATATATTCTATGTACGAGGCGACAGTCTTGTCAGTCATTCCCTGCACATTGCTGACGGATTTGAACGTGTTGGCTATGTTGCTGGCATTGACTGGTGCGCCGATGCTTGAAGCGACAGTCTGTGCGAGTTGCTCGAATTCAGTCTTCAGTTCAATCTGGTTGCGCTCGTAGATGTCCCGCAGGTATACGGTGCGGTACAGGTTAAGCAGAAAATCGGCTTTCTTGTCGTCACCCTCCTGCGAGAGGAGCTGCGGCAAGCCGCCGTAGGTGAGGTATTCGGCCCAGCCGTCTTCTTTCGAGCCGTCGTATACCGACATATATTCCCTGAACGACAGCGGCCAGACGTGTATCTCGTCGCCTCTGCCGCGGAACTCCGTGACAACATCTGACGACAGAAAACGCGAGTTTGAGCCGGTGACGTAAACGTCAGTGCCCTCCATGACAGCCAGCGAGGACAGCACCTCCACGAAGTCGTTGACCTCTTGCACCTCATCGATTATGATGTAGTATGTCGAGGAGTCGACCATAAGCTCGTCGATTCTGTCGAGCAGGAAATCCGGGTCTTTGAAGGCCTTGTTTTTACGGCTTTCCATGTCGATGATTATGATGTGGTCATCGGCAACGCCGTTGTCAATCAAGTGATTGCGAAACAGGGTCTTGAGCAGGAACGACTTGCCCGAGCGTCGCAGTCCCGTGACTATCTTGATGAGGCCGTTGCCACGTGAGCGGCTCAGCCGGTTGACGTATGTTTCTCTGGCTACAATCATTGCTTTCCGAGAAAGTGTCACAAGTGACACTTTCTCGGAGACAAAGATAACTCATTTATCCCGAACAACCAGCATTGCATTGGAAAAAATCGCTGGCAGTCAAAATAAAAAGAAACGGGATGCGGCCGCGAGGGTCGCATCCCGTCTGTGTGTCGTGCCGCAGTGGCGGGGTTATCTTACCATGACTTTGGCGGTCTTGCCGCCGGCGTTGACGATGTAGACTGCGGGGGCAAGGTCGATTGCTATGCAGCCGTTGCCTCTGGCTACTGTCATGCCGTCGAGTGTGCATACCGCTACGGGTGTGCCGTTGGCGCAGTCCACGGTGAGGCGACGGCCGTCAACTGCGATGCGTGTGCCGTCAGTTCCGATGTTGCTGACAGATGCGTCCTTGTCGTATACGCGGATCTGGTCGATTGCCGTCGAGCAGGAATACTCGTCTTTGTGTGCATTGAAACGCATCGAGATTTTGCCGGCCTCCTTGTATGCTGACAGGTCGCACTCCACTTTCACCCAGCCGGCTTCTGTGAATTTCGAGTCTGTGTATTCGGTGACGTGAAGCGGCGTGTAGTTCTCGTCGTCGGTCGAAACTTCAAATGTGAGCGAAGTCTCGTATTCGGGAACTACGTATACGTAGTATTCGGCTACGGGTTTCACGGCGTTGCTGATGTCGATGTGGCCGGAGGTCAGGTAGTCGTTGCGGATAGTCGAGGCGTACGGGCCGTAGTATGCGTATGCCAGGCCGTCGCCGGAGTAGGGGACTACCTGTCCCTCGAGGATGAAGTATGCCATTTCGGCGAAAGCCCATACAGAGGACTCCTCGGTCGAAGATGTCTTCCACGTGGAGCGGTCAGCGGTGATGTTGCCGTTGAGCTTGGAGTCGAAGCCTTCGGTGAAGGGGAGTGTGGCTGCCGGGCCTACTGTGAGGAGCTGCGAGGCGGTGGAATATCCCTCGTAGTTCATGTTGACAGCCTTGACGAAATAACGTACGTTTTCCTCTTCCTCGTATTCTGCGGGGTCGGTGAATGTACATTCGCGTATGCCGTCGGCTATTTCAACGGCGTTGTAGTCGCTGTATCCGTTGCCTTTGAAGACCTTGTATGTGAGGTTGTCGAAGTCTATGTATCCGTTGTTGATGCCGCCGGCGGGAGCGTCCCATGTCAGCACCACCTTGTCGCCCTCAATGCGAGCGTTGACGTTTGTCGGTGGCATGGGCTGGTCTACGCCTACGTAAATGTCGAGCGAGATGCCGTAAGACTCGCCGGCGCGGCCGGCAGCCTTGACCTGGTACTTGTAGTTGCTCTGTGCCGTGACGCCGCTGTCAGAGTATGTGCAGTATTCGCCGGGGGCGACGCTGTCCCATTTCTTGAGGTCTGTCCATGTCATCTCCACATAGTCATAACGTGACAGGGCGATGCTGACATTCTCGGTCAGTTCCTTGCCCTCGGTGTCAACTGCCGGGGCTTTGAATGAAACCATTACCGGGGCGTTGCCGCGAGTTGAGGTGAGGGTGAACTCGGTTACGTCTGCCGGACGCTGGCCTACCATTACTTCATGCTCGGGGTATTCGCCGTAGTCGCAGCGGTCGTCGATGTATGTCACTGCGCGGTAGAAGTATGAGCCGCCGGCAGCGAGGTCGGTGTCTGAAAATGTGAGCCGCTCGCCGGGCGCGGGGGTCTCAAAGGTGTGTATGAGCGCATATTCGCCGCCGTTGATGTTGCGGTACAGCTTGACGCT
>CAKUKR010000119.1 GCA_934663645.1 uncultured Muribaculaceae bacterium
GCATAGTGGCAGAATGAGAGCTGCACGGCTTGCTGCCCGGCTACGTTGATGCTGCCGGAGGTGAGGTAATCGTGTGTCTGCTCCGAGGCTGACGAGTAGTAGCGCATATCGGCAAAGCCGCCCTCGCCGCTGCGCGGAGTCACCTGGTCGGAGCCGATGTATGCATAGCTGTCAAACTTCCAAGTTGTGGGGTATGTTGATGTCGAGGTGGTCGAAGTCCCCCAGACATGCTGCGGTGTGCGCGAGTACTCATCGCCGCCGTCAAAGCCCTCGGTGTAGGGAAGAGCCTCTGCCGGGCCGACGACTATGGACGGTGTTGTCTCCGCCGCGCTTTCGCCCACGCTGTTGTACGCCTTGACGCAGAACACGAGCGACTGCTGTGCTTTGCCCTGCGGCTTGAATGTGTAGGTCGTTTCGGCTATGTCAGTCGCGACTGCTGTCTCGTCCCATGAAGTCGGTGTCGGCTTGGTCGAGACTTTGTAGCGAGTGTCTGCCGGGTTGATGTAGCCATTCTGGCTGCCCTTTTCGGGAGCGTCCCATGTCAGCACAACGTTGCCCTCGCTGTTGATTTCCGCTTTGAGGTTTGTGACCTGTGCCGGACTGTCGTTGCCGAGGAAGAACTGCACCGTGACCGGCTCACTCTTGCCGTCGCCTCCCTCAGCTGTGAGCTTCCAGCTGTGCGAAGTGTTTTCAGACAGGTCAGTGCCTGAGTACACTATCTGCTGGCGGCTGCCTGGTGCGGGATTCTCAACGGAACCGCGCACGTGCTCGATGTCTCCCTCGATCCAGTCATATTCGGTTTCGACAGCCGTCACGCGGGTGATTGCGCTGATAGGGGTCTTGCCGTCAGAGTAAGTCGATGGGACAGTGAACGACACGGTCACTGGCGCTTTGCCCTGTGTCGTGGTTACGGTCACATCGCTGACCGGTGCGGGGAGCGAGCCGGCGGTGACGCTGTATACGGACAGCGTGGAGTTGTACTTCTCGCCGACATAGCAGCGCACGGAATAGTCGTATGAGCTGCCTGAAAGCACGTCGGCGTCGGTAATGCTGACTGTGCTGCCCGGTGCCGGGTTGTCAATGGTCGCTATTTCCTCTTTCCCATAGCCGAGGCTGCGGCTGAACACTACTTTGGTGACGTTCTCGAGGTTGATGTGCACCGGGTTGGAGTCATCGTCGTAGTAGTAGCCCGTAGAAGGCACGAGGTACTGGATCTTGAAATTGCGGTTTGCAACGTCCCATTCCACTGTCAGGTCGCCCTGATGGGCGTCGTCTGGATAGACCACGGCATCTGCCGGTATCTCCAGAGCAATTGGAGCGGCGGAAGCCTGCGGGCTGACGCCGGGAACGGTAAGTGCTAACAATGCGGCGCAGAGTGCGCCATGGTAGTTTTTCATCATTCGTCGATTAGGGTTGTTGTTATTACTTGGCAAGGCAAAGTTAGTAAGTTCGGGCTTAATACGCAAATTCAGCCCCTGCCTTACTGCTAGGATTAATATTATTTGTTGTAACTTTGTATTGCCGTATTGCAGCAATCCGGCATGGTGCCTGTGTTGCGGCAACAGCATAGTTTACAATACATTCTATAGTTATGAAAATCGTAGTTCTCGACGGATATGCCCTCAACCCGGGCGATTTGAGCTGGGACGCGCTCGCGCAGCTCGGCGACCTGACAGTATATGACCGCACCGCTGCAGAAGACACCATTGCGCGTGCCGAAGGCGCGGAAATAGTGATCACCAACAAGACCGTGCTGACGGCGGAGACGATACGCCTCCTTCCTGCAATGAAATATATCGGCGTGCTTGCCACTGGCTACAATGTGGTTGACACTGCCGCAGCCGCACAGGCGGGCATTGTTGTCACCAACATCCCTGCTTACAGCACCATGTCGGTGGCGCAGCTCGTCTTCTCGCTCATCCTCTCGATAACGGGACGCGCCGAACATTATACCGCCGAGAACCGCAACGGACGGTGGTCGTCCAACCCGGACTTCTGCTACTGGGACTATCCGCTGACGGAACTTGCCGGCAAGCGCATGGGCATCGTGGGCTTCGGCAACATCGGCAGCGCAGTGGCCCGCATCGCCGCAGCCTTCGGCATGCAGCCAGTCATCGTCACCTCACGCCGTCAGGAAGACCTCCCCGTTGGGATGCTGAAGGCCCAGTCTGTCGATGATGTGTTCGCTACCTGCGACATCGTGTCGCTTCACTGTCCGTTGACCGACGAGACTCGCAATATGGCAGATGCCCGCCGTCTGGCTATGATGAAGCCGTCGGCAATACTCATAAACACTGGCCGCGGGCCGCTCGTTGACGAGGAGGCTTTGGCAGACGCCCTGAACGAGGGATGCATCTATGCCGCCGGCCTCGACGTGCTTTCCTCCGAGCCGCCGCGCAGCGACAATCCGCTGCTGACGGCTCGCAACTGCTTCATCACGCCCCACATCGCCTGGGCTACGTTTGAGGCCCGCAAGCGGCTTATGGACATTGCCGTTGGCAACGTCCGCGCCTTCATCGACGGCAAGCCCGCCAACCGCGTCAACTGACGCTGCCACATGCGCTGCATGACACTTCAATAACTTCCTAATCCACATACTACTATGACTAAAAAACTACTTGCCGTCATCATCGCTGCCAGCGCATTGCTGCCGGTGGCAGCGGCTACGCGCTATGTCGGCGGCGACATTTCTCTGCTGCCTGAATACGAGTCCGCCGGCGCAGTATACCTTGACCATGACGGCAATTCCATTGGCGATGTATTGCCGTGGTTCGGCTCGCAGGGTATGAATGCCATGCGCGTGCGGCTGTTCGTCAACCCGGGCCAGTACACCGGCAGCGACAAAGACCCCAACGCCTGTCAGGACATGGAGTACATACTGCCGCTGTGCCGCCGCATCAAGGCTGCCGGCTACGCGCTGATGCTCGATTTCCACTATTCTGACACTTGGGCTGACCCCGCCAAGCAGTGGACGCCGGAGCAATGGGTCGGCCTGACCGACAGCCAGCTCTGTGAACGCATCTACGACTATACCCGCGAGGCGTTGCAGACCCTTGCCGATGCCGGCGCAACACCGGACTTCATACAGACCGGCAACGAAATCAGCTTCGGCATGCTGTGGGGGCCTGTCGGCACTCCCGAGGCGCAGCAGAAACGCACGTACATGGGCAGCGATGCCAACTGGGCACGGCTCGGCCAGCTGCTTTCAGGCGCAATACGCGCTTGCCGCGAGGTTTGCCCCTCGGCACGGGTCATCCTGCACACCGAGCGTGTCGTTGATACCGCCGTCATGAACAATTTCTACTCGCGCATGAGGGATATGTCGGTGGACTACGATATCATCGGGTTGAGCTATTACCCTTACTGGCACGGCGGCCTGCCGGTGCTGCGCAACGCCCTCGACCAGCTGACGCGAAATTTCCCCGGCCGTGAAATCATGATAGTGGAAACCGGCTATTCATACAAGTGGGCAGTCCCTGGCTCAACATACGACCTTACCGGCACATATCCGTATAGTGATGCCGGTCAGGCGAAATTTGCCGACGACCTTGTCGCGCTTTTGGCTGGCTATGACAATGTGACTGGCCTGTTCTGGTGGTGGCCGGAATACAATGCCTACGGCACGTCGCTGTCGGGCTGGTACAATGCGCCGCTGTTCGACAGCACCACAGGACGTGCAACCTCTGCGCTCAGCCGTTTCAGCCGCTTTGCCGATGACGGCGGAGGAGTAGGCGCAGTCTATGACTACACTGACGATGCCGCATGGTATGACCTGACCGGCATCAAGGTCAGCGACGGCAACCGCCCCTCGCGCCCCGGCGTGTATATCCACCGCAGCCGCCCTGTGCTGGTCCGCTGAGCCCCAGATATTAAGCCCGTATATATAAATTGTGAAGATTTGTCACTTGTTTATTTGCATTTACGGGCAGTAATTGCTAATTTTGCAGTGTCATTGAACGCAGAGTCTCGGCTTGCTGTCAATGACAGGCATATTATAGGACGGTTCCGCCTCCTCTGGCATTGACAATCACCACCTTGTCCCAACTACAAGCACGGAGACAGAGCGAATTTCTCCAGCGTAACAGCGTGTCGCCATAAGCGATGCCGGTGTTGTTCGCTGCGGGACGGAAATCGCACAATCTCCAGTCTCCAGAAAGAATAATAAGGTGGGTTTCGCTGCCAAGGAAGCAGAGTGGCTCACCTTGTTATCGTATGCCTTTGGGCACTGTCAATTTATAATCGCGCTGCCGAGCCTCAAGCGCACAAAACTGACCGCAATATGAAAAGTGCAAAAAAGAAGAAGTACATGATTGAATACCTCGACATAGATGAGAATTATTACATCGAAAACGATGAAGTAAAACTGCATCTGCGAGAAGATTCAACTGGTCGAAGCGGGACATGGGATGAGATGTGGAGAGATGTTATGAAAATAATCAATGCTGCGAGAAAATACGATGAGGAGCATAACCAAGG
>CAKUKR010000120.1 GCA_934663645.1 uncultured Muribaculaceae bacterium
TCGCGGATGTTGCCGGCCCAGAGGTTGGCATATCCGAGGTAGAAACGCTGCAAGGGGGAGATGCCGTCGATGTCCTTCATCTGCTTGCCCTCCTGCGAGTCGAGGTATGCAGTCAGGGCAACGCGCAGACCGCCCTGGTCAGCGATGTTCTCGCCGAGTGTGAAACGGCCGTTGGCGTGTACGCCAGGAGCGACCTCCACTGCGTCAAACTGTGCGGCGAGCTGGTCAGCGAGCTTGGTGAACGCTTCAGCGTCGGCGGGCTGCCACCAGTCGTTCAGGTTGCCGTTTACGTCATACTGGCGGCCTTGGTCATCAAATCCGTGGGTCATCTCATGTCCGATTACCACGCCGATTGCGCCGTAGTTGATAGCGTCGTCTGCAGTCACGTCGAAGTAGGGAGCTTGCAGTATCGCTGCCGGGAAGCAGATTTCGTTGGTCGTGGGCATATAGTATGCGTTGACAGTCTGCGGTGTCATCAGCCACTCGGTCTTGTCAACCGGCTTGTTGAGCTTGTTGTAGTTGTCCTGGGTGAACCAGCGCGAAGCAGCGAGCACATTCTCCAGCAGGTTCTTCTCCGGGTCGATGTCGATGCCGCTGTAGTCCTTCCACTTGTCGGGATATCCGATTTTCACGGTGAAGCCGTCCAGCTTCTCGTGAGCCTTGGCTTTGGTTTCGGCTGACATCCATGTCAGGTTGTCGATGTGCTTGCCCAGAGCCTTGCGCAGGTTCTCGACGAGCGTCACCATGTATTCCTTGTTCTCTTTCGGAAAATACTTCGCCACATAGAGTTCGCCGAGAGCCTCGCCGAGCATGGAGTTAGGCAGCGACATGGCGCGTTTCCAGCGGGGTTCCATATCGGTCTTGCCGCTCATCACGCGGTCATACATCTCGAAGTTGGCGTTGACGAAATCGTCGCTCAGGAGGTTGGACGATTCGGAGATGAACTCCCATGTCATGTAGTCACGCAGCTGCTGTGGGGTGAGCGTGGTCACATAGTTGTTGATGAAGTCCATGAACTGTACTGAAGCCACGTTGACCTTGTCGAGGCCGGTGATGCCGAGTGCGGTGAAGTATGTGTCCCAGTCGATGTTGGGGTACGCGGCACGGAGTTCGTCCATTGTGCGAATGTTGTAGCGCAGCTGCGGGTTGCGGCGTTGCTCACGGCTCATCTTGTTTTTTGCGAACGCTGTTTCGATGGTTATCAGCGTGTTCCACACGCGGTCTGCATCAGCGTCTGAATAGCCCGACAGGGTCATCAGCGTCTTGACATACTTCTCGTAAGCCGCCATGATGCGGTCGTTGTCCTCCGATTTCTCGAGGTAATAGTCGCGGTCGCCCAGTCCGAGGCCGGTCTCGGCGATGTGCATGATGTTCATGTCTGAGTTCTTGGCATCTGCGCCCACGCCGGTTGCGAACAGGCAGCTGCCCACGCCGTTGTGCATCCATGCAGTCATCTCAGCAACGGATTTCGGGGAGTCGAGTTTTGCGGCGTTGATGCGGTCCAGGTAGGGCTTCATTGGCGCTGCACCATCATTGTTGCGGCGTACGCTGTCCATGCCGAGCGAGAAGAGGTCGCTGACCTTCTGTGCGTTTGTGCCTTTGACCTTTGACTGCGGGTCTTTGCTGAGGTTCAAGATGAGATCCTGCAGCTGGTGCTTGGCGTTCTCGCGCAGCACGTCAAAAGTGCCGTAGCGGCTGTACTCGCCGGGCAGCGGATTGGCTTTCATCCAGCCGCCGCAAGCATACTTGTAGAAGTCCTCGCCGGGCGATACCGACGGGTCGAGGTTGGCAGTGTTGATGCCGTGGGGTGAGCCGGCAGACATGGCGAAGGGAACTGCCATGGCCATGCCGAAAAACAGGTTTCTGAATTTCATGTCGTCTGTTGTATTTTGATTTGATATTGTTCTCATTGTCATATAGGTCTTATAGTCCCATTTTTGCCTTCAGTTCGTCGTAGTCCTGCTGGGCAACTTCCCATACTGACATCGCATTCTCGAGCTTCTTGGTCAATGCCGAATACCGTTCCAGCGTCTCCGGCGAGCTGTCGCCCTGCGACAGCTGGTTTTCGACCTCGGCAATGTCCGCCTCGAGTTTCGAGATGTCCTCTTCAGCCTTTTCCACAGCCTTTTGGGCGCGGCGCAGCAGCCGGTCGCGCTCCTTGGCTTCGGCGTAGCTCAACTTGCCGCTTTTGGCGGCGGCCGGCTGTTCCTGCGCTGCAGCCGGCTTGGCTGCGGCAGGTGCTGCCGTTTCCGCCGGGCGCCGCTCGTTGCGGCTCAACTCCAGCTGCTGCAGCGTGTCGAGCTGCTTCTTGTGCAGGAAATCGTAGATGCCGCCGAGGTTCTCGCGCACTTTTCCGCCGCCGAACTCATACACCTTGTCCACAAGCCCGTCGAGGAAGTCACGGTCGTGGCTGACGACGATGACCGTGCCGTCAAATGCCTTGATGGCGTCTTTCAGTATGTCCTTCGTCTTCATGTCGAGGTGGTTGGTCGGCTCGTCGAGTATCAGCAGGTTGACCGGCTCGAGCAGCAGGCGTATCATCGCCAAGCGGGTCTTTTCGCCGCCCGACAGCACCTTGACCTTCTTGTCCGAGGCCTCGCCGCCAAACATGAACGCGCCCAGTATGTCGCGTATCTTGGTGCGTATGTCGCCCGTTGCCACACGGTCAATGGTGTCAAACACTGTCAGCTCGCCGTCGAGCAGCTGCGCCTGGTTCTGCGCGAAATACCCGATGCGGACATTATGCCCCACCTTCAGCGACCCCGTGAAGGGGATTTCATTCATTATGCACTTGACCAGCGTGGATTTGCCCTCGCCGTTCTTTCCCACGAATGCTACCTTCTCGCCGCGCCGCAGCGTGAACGTGGCGTGGTCGAACACCTGGTGCTCGCCGTATGCCTTGCCCACATCCTCCAGTATCAGGGGGAAGTCGCCCGAGCGCGGGGCAGGAGGGAACTTCAGCCGCAGGTGCGACGTGTCCACCTCGTCCACCTCGATAGGCACTATCTTCTCGAGCTGCTTGATGCGGCTCTGCACCTGCACCGCCTTGGTCGGCTTGTATCGGAAACGCTCGATGAAGTCCTTGATGTCGGCTATCATCTTCTGCTGGTTCTCGTATGCTCGCATCTGCTGTTCCACACGCTCCTTTCGCAGCACCACATACTGCGAATATTTCGCCTTGTAGTCGTATATCTTGCCGCAGGAGATTTCTATCGTCCTGTTGGTCACATTGTCTATGAATGCGCGGTCGTGGCTCACCAGCACCACGGCGCGGGCCTTGTTCATCAGGAACTGCTCGAGCCACTGTATCGACTCTATGTCGAGGTGGTTGGTCGGCTCGTCCAGCAGCAGCACGTCAGGGTGTGCCAGGAGGATTTTGGCAAGCTCGATGCGCATGCGCCAGCCGCCCGAAAACTCGTTGGTCGCCCTCTGGAAGTCATCGCGCAGGAAACCGAGGCCGACGAGCGTGCGCTCTATTTCAGCCTCCATGTTGTCGCTACCCTCCATGGCGAGGCGGTCGTTGAGGTATTCGAGGCGGTCTATCAGCTGCTGGTAACCCTCCGACTCATAGTCAGTGCGTTCCGCCAGCTCCGCAGTAGCCCGGTCGATGTCCTCTTTCAGCTTCAGCTGCCCCGAGAAAGCCTTGCGCACCTCGTCGATGACAGTCGTCTCGTCTGCCACCTTCATCACCTGCGGCAGGTAGCCCACGGTCATGCCGTTGCTCATGCCTACAGTCCCCGAAGTGGGCTGCTGAAGGCCGGCGATGATTTTCAACATGGTCGATTTTCCCGCGCCGTTCTTCCCCGTCAGAGCCACCTTGTCGGTGTCGTTGATGACGAAAGAAACGTCATTGAACAACGGACGTGCTGAAAATTCGACTGATAAATTATTGACTGTCACCATAGAAACAATAGTTTGGTAGGTGTGCCGGACATCCATGCACACAAAAGCAGCGTAAAGGTATAAAAAAAACGCCACATTCCGAAATGTATTTCATCGCACTGCCTCGTTTGAGCAAGCTGTCAATGCTATATGATTGTGCTCTCGCAGTAGGGACACGGCGTGCCGTGTCCGCTCGAAGTCGCTGCATTTCAATGATATATATACTTACTGCCCTTCGGACACGGCATGCCGTGTCCCTGCTTTGCCGCCGACTTGCGTAATTGGGATGAAATATGTAACTTTGCCGATGAAACCAAAGCCAAGACAAATGGAAAATATACTGACTACCGTTACTGAAGCCGACCTCGCCGAAGCCGTCACCGATGAATACGGCGTGAAATACAGCCCCGACGGCCTCCGCCTCCTCAAAGCCCCTCCTTATGACTTAAGTGATTGTTTTAAGGATATATATGGTTGCTATGCAATAAAGCCAGGTACAAAAGTCATTTGTGACAATGCTTTTAAG
>CAKUKR010000121.1 GCA_934663645.1 uncultured Muribaculaceae bacterium
GCAGCACCTCCTCGCGGTACGGCACGCCGGCGTCGCCTTCCACGAGCTCGCGCAGCCCGGCCCAGTCGCGACCGAGGTATTTGAAATTGAGGTCAGAGGAAGGAATGTCAAGGGCGTCAGCGAAATAGTCGAAAAGTGACTTGGCACGACGCTCGGAAATCTTCTTGTTTATCCGAGCAGTGCCTTCAGGCGAAGCACCGCCGATAATATCCACTTTGCGCAACTCGAGTATAGAGTCGTCTTCCGCAGTCCGCAGGCTGTCGGCAATGCGCTGCAGAGCCTCGCGGTTGTTGCGGTAGTCCAGGTCGAGCTTGGACTGGCTCTGCCGGAAGTGGATCTTGACAGAATCACTGATAACGGAGGCGGAAAGGCATCCCGCCGCTGTCAGTAGCGATATGAAGACAAGACTTCTCATGGCTTGATTGTCTGTTTTGTTTTGTTCGGTTATTGTTATTTTCGTGGCACAAGAGCGACATCAATTTGCAAGTTTCTGTCGCAACTCAGGCTGAATGGCAAATCCGTTCGTTGGCACACACAAGCATCAGTTCATTGCTTGGCTTGAGATTGTAAGTATTATAAGTTTCAGGTCGAAGCATCGTTAATACATACAAACTGACTGCTTTGGGTATGATTCTTATCGTGATTTACGCCGCGAAGTTACAACAAACCTTTGAGACTGCCCCCCCCGAGTGTTAAATTTCCATAACGTAGAAAATTTAACACGCGCTGGACGGGGCAGAATTGCGTCTCGCAAATCTGACAATCAGCGCATTACAGCGTAATAAGATATTTTTTGACCACTATGTCATTCGGACGATATTGCAACCCGAAAATTCAAAGTCATTAGCGCAGTCACAGCCATTCATGCATACATCGACCGCAATGAACAGAAAAACCGCTCTTTTGCGCCCATAAATTTGTTTTGCAGGGGAGAAAGTGTTATTTTCGCAATCGATTAACCAATACAATGTCACTTATGAAACAGATTCTACTGTTATTGGCAGCGGCGGCGACAGTGCCGTCTACATTCGCGGTAATGACAGTCCCGCAGTTCATTGCCGGCAAAAAAGGCTGCAAGACACCTGCAAGCATGCGTGTGCGACAGCACGAAAGCGCGGAAATCATCTTCCGCTCGCTAACTGACAAGGTATTCGTCCCCTCTCCCGACGGCAACGGCTGGACACTGTCTGACAGCCACAGGCTCTCATACGATGCGGCAGGGCGCGTGCTGACAGACGAGACAACTTCTTACGAGGATGGCGAAATCATGGGCTACACCCGCGAAGTGCGGACATATACCGACGGTTTCCCCAACTATGCCACAAGGACAGTCTCCTCGAGTGATGACGGCTCGCAATGGGACAACAACCAGAAGGTGGAACGCACTTTCGACCCACGCCTCACTGACGTGGTGACTGCCAACCGCGACTACCAGTGGCACGACGAGCAATGGCTGCTGATGGGCAACAACTACAACCGCGTGATAACGCGCGACGCTGACGGCAACATCACCAACGTGACAATCGCCGTGCTGTTCCAGGGAGCATACGACCCGACAATGAAGCTCGACATCGAATACGGCGAGGACGGCAAGGCAAAGACCATACGCGAGGCAACGCTAACATACGACGGCAACGGCCCGGTATGGGAAGAAGGCACATACATCACCGACATCGTGTGGGACAGGACTGACGGACAGATATACAACACCGAAGAGCTGTTCATAGGCGAAAACCGCATCAAGTCTTGCCGCGTCAGGGTGGACGGCGACATAATGGGCGACCTCACCGCTGACTACAGCGGCAACGGGGATTCATACCACGTCACCGTAGTGGCAACCGACGACACCGGCGAGCGGATGGACGCGCTAATTGACTATGTCGATTACGGCAACGGCTTCAACTCATTCACACGCACCACTTACTCCGGGGGCGATGAGACAATAAACCACACCACCGAAGTCGGCGAGCTGTACGACCATTTCGGGCTGCTGACACACTCGATATACAAGGAGGACGACGAAACCATTTCCCAGACGCAGGGCATCGTGACATACGAGGAGGAACACGGCTGCCCCGACACATACGAGCTGCAAGAACTTGACCCGGAAAGCATGGAGTTTGTGCCGGCTACACGCATCGAATACAGCGACTACGTGGACGTGGCCGGCGTTGAAGGCAGCGCAGCCGACAGCGCAGACGCACCGGCAGAATACTACGACCTGCGCGGCGTGCGCATCGCCAGACCAGCACAGAGCGGTGTCTACATCCGCCGCCAGGGCGCAGACGTGACCAAGATACTGGTTAAGTAACGCTCCAACAGCATACAAATCAGGCGGGTGTGTCAAAATCGGCACACCCGTTTTGTTTCATTAGTTGAGCTATGCTAAATGATTCTTTTGCGGCATAAGGCAAGTATGACGCGAGCGGCGATATACACCGCTATCATCAGCAGGACTATCGCCGCAGAGGCCGGCACCGAGATGAAATAGGATACCAGCAGACCTCCGACGCTGCATCCCGCAGACAATGCGGCAGAATATGCCAGCATACGCCGGTAACGCGACGTGAACAGCTCAGCCGTAATCTGTGGCAGGGTCATCAGCGAAATCAGCAGCATGATGCCTATCATCTTGATAGTAAGCACTATTGACAGTGCCGTCAGCACAGTCATAACAGTGTCGATAGCCGTCACTGGCACACGCCGCGTCCGGGCAAAGTCCGCGTCGAAACTTACGGCAACGATATACGGATAAGCCAGCAGGTAGAAAAGCCCCAAGACGGCGGCGAAAGCGAGAAACAGCCACAGGTCAGACGGCGTGACAGTCAGCACGTTACCGAACAGGAATGCATTCAAGTCCGGCACATACCCGTCAGAAAGCGAGACGAAAAGCGTGCCGAGAGCCATCCCTGCCGCCCACACCACCGCGATGGCGGAATCGCTGCGCACCTGGCGGCGATGCAGCCAGTCAACCCCCAACGCCCCCGCCACGGCAAACGCTGCCGCGCACAGCACAGGGCTTATGCCGCAGAAATAGCCGAGTCCCAGCCCTCCGAAACAAGCGTGCGTGATGCCTCCTGTCAGGAATACGCGCCGCCGCGTCACAACATAAGTGCCTGCAAGGGCACACGTCAGCGACACGAGCACGATTCCAGCAAGGGCATTGCGGAAGAACGGATATGACAGCAGTTCCATCATGGTCAGTGACCGCAGCCGGCTGTCAGCTGGCTAAGCCTCACAAAGTTACTAAAAAATGCCGTAACCTCCGTAATCCCGAAAGTATGCGGCTGCAATTATTTCGTATACTCCTTTTGCGAGGGTTTGGTTGAATGTCTGGCCAAGAGATTTATAAAGCCCTGATGTTCAATTCGCAAACCGAAAGAATGAGCTCACTGATGACCCCGACAACGCCCCTATCCTCGAAATCAGAATATCCGAAATCTGCCTTATCGTCACCAACTCTGGTCAGAAGGAATGGCTGAGGTTGCGGAGGGTCGTCGGCACAAGGCACGACGGCGCGGTGCGGTCCAGCAGCGTCGGCACTATCGACACTATGCCGTGCGCAAGGCACCACTCGTCGGTGTCGGTCGCCTCCGGCTCTTCGTTGACGAACTGTCCTTTCAGCCAGTAGAAGTCTTTGCCTACAGGGTCTTTGTAGCATTCGTACTCGTCAGTCCATTTTCCACGACAGGCGCGTACCACCCTCATCTCGCGCGGCGGCACGGCACTGTTGGGTATGTTGACGTTGAGGCACACCCCCTCGGGCAGCCCGCTGGCAAGCACCTCGCCGACTATGCGCTTCACAAACGGGCGGCAGGGCTTGAAATTGGCCTTCATCGAATGGTCGGTGAGCGAAAAGCCGATGCTCGGTATGTCAAAGGCGCACCCCTCGAAGACTGCGCCCATTGTGCCGGAATACACCACGTTGACAGCTGCGTTTGAGCCGTGGTTGATGCCAGCGACCACAAGGTCGGGCAGACGCGGCACAACGGTGTTGAGAGCCAGCTTGATGCAGTCCACGGGCGTGCCGTTGACGCGGTACATCTCGGCGATGCCGTAGTCCTCGACGCGAATGATGCGCATAGCGTTGTTGACCGTTATCGCCATCGACTGCCCGGAGCGCGGCGCATCGGGGCATACGGCTATGACATGGCCGAAGGGTTCGAGCATCTCTATGAGAGCACGGACCCCTGGCGCAAGGTATCCATCATCGTTGCTTACTAATATTACCGGTTTGTAATCAGACATATACGGGTGCTTTTATAGGTGTTCTTTTGTGTCGTCATTTTTTCATGCCTCGCAGGTAACGGTCCACAATGATGTTGCGCTGCGCACCGGGGAGGCGCGACATGTACTCGTGCTGCGGCA
>CAKUKR010000122.1 GCA_934663645.1 uncultured Muribaculaceae bacterium
TCATAGATATCCTCCCTCTATCCTTTTTGTTTCACGTTTTACAACAGGCTGTAAAACAGGGGGTGCGCCAATACTGACGCACCCCCTGCCAGATAGTATGGGGTTGGGGAATTATTTGCGTATCATTACCTTGCGGGCATCGTCGCCGGCTCGCACGATGTAGATGCCGGGAGCGAGGCGCACCAGGGCGTCACAGCTGACAGAGGCTGCTATGCGTCCCTGCATGTCATATACCGTCACATGTCCGGTCACGCCTGTCACATACAGGCCGTCGGCTGTAGTGTATACGGTCAGTCCGTCGCTGCCGATCTCATCGACTGCGGTGATGAGGCTCGTCAGCTCGGAGGGTTCGGACTCGCCGGCCGGGTAGACTGCGGTGATGAAGTACTGGCGGTCGTGGATGTCGGTGTCGGCGATGCTGTAAGTTGTCTGCGTTGCGGACACAACAGCGTCGTTGACGCGAGCCACGCCTTCCTCATAGACATTGTAGCCGAGCAGCGGGTTGGTGACGTTCTCGGTGATGCGTATGTTGTCTATCCACATTGCGCTGGGCAGCGATAGCTTCGACTTGAAGTGTATGGCGATGCGCTTGGCCTCGGCGGGGATGCCGGCGATGTTGATAGGCACGAATGTCTCGGACATGATGAAGTCGCCGTAAGAGAGGCTTGAGGTCTTGGTGGCGGCGACGTGCGGGAAGGCTGCCGCGGGCTGTGCGGCGTCATACTCCTCCTCGGTGGAGTAGAGTATCTCCATTGAGTAGTAGTATGTGCTGGAGGAGAACTTCTTGGTGGCGATGAGGAACGAGAGGTTCATCGTCGAGCCTTGCGGGCAGTCGAGGAGTGGCGAGATGAGCCAGTCGTCCTGCTGCTTGTTGGCACCGAGTGTGAGGCCGATCATGTTGTCGCCGTCGCTGCCCTTGGGGAATGCGGGCTTGCTGATCACATTGAACGCGCTACCCGAAGTGAGATAGTACGTGTCGCCGGCAGCAGCGTCGAGGTCGAGGCTTGTGAAGCCGTCCCATGGACCGGTGGAGCCTACCTCCATATTCTCAAACGAAGTGCCTACGTTGAGGGGCTCTGTCTGGTCGCCGGCAGCGTCCCATGTCAGCTTGATCGAGCCGTCCTCCTGTTGTTCTGCAACGGGGTTGGAGGCAGTTTCGCCCGCTACGAACTGCACACTTACCTCGGCTGGAGCGGAGGTGTTGTTGGCGAGGTTCTCGTCGCCGGAGTATTCAACGTTGAGGGCGAAATGGTATGTGTCGGCGTTGCGGGCCTCAATTGCGGTCACGGGAACTGTCACGCTGACCATTACGGAGCCGAGAGCCGGGATGTCGGCGTTCTCGGGCATGGTGATGGGCGTGGGATAGTCAGTCACGAGCGAGAGGGTATAGTCGGCGGCGTTGACTGCTGTCTGGCCGTTGTTGGCGAGGGTGAACGACAGGTTGATGTCGTTGCCGGAATACACCATTGCAGGGGCTACGGGCGAGGAAGCCTCGAGGTCCTTGTTGGCGGGTACGAAGATGCGCACCTTGTCGAGGATGGTGTTGTGTCCGTTCTGGCTCTGTGCCACGAGGGCAACGCGGTATGTCTCGCAGCTTGCGGAGATGGCAGCAGAAATCGGGAACGAATATTTTTCCCAGTCGAGTACATCTCCCTTCAGCGGAGCGACAGCGTCAGGCACGTCAGTCCATTCGCCGCCGTCGCAAGACACCTGCACCTTCACGTTGTCATTTCCGTACTGTGTGTGGAATAGATAGAACTCGATGATGGGGGCATTGCCGGCGACATTCTTGATGGGGGCAGTGTATAGGCGTGCGGAGTTGCCGCGCGGCGCGGACCACGAGTTGTAGAACGCGAAGCCGCCGTCGCCGTCATATCCGTCAGTGACAGCCGGTTTCTGCGTCGAGTAGGGATTTGTGGCGACAGCTGTCCAGTTGTAAGAGCCGGTTATCGGCTCGGCTTGCCATGCGCTGCCGAAGGATGCGCCGGCGAAAGAGTCTGCAAACGGGAGGTTGATATAGCCTACCGAGACGGTCTCTGTTTCTACAGCTGTTGAGCTTGCGCCGTTGAGGACTGCCGCCACGGAGTAGCTCATTGAGTGCAGTTCCTCGGAAGAGTAGCTGTCGGTGAAGCTGGTAGTTGCGCAGTCAGGGCTGATTACGGTCGCCTGGCCGTCGATGATGCGCGAGATGACGTATGTCAGCGCATCGCGGTCGAGCAACGCTCCGTGCACGCCGGTGTCCGGCGCAGTCCAGGAGAGGGTGTATGTGTTTCCGCTCTTGGCGAGCGTCAGGTCGGTGACGGGGTTGGGGGTTTCCGGGCCTACGTAAGTAGTGTACGAGGCACGTGCGCTCACGTTGCCGCCGTTCTCGACCTCAACAGAATAGGTCACGTCGCCGATCTCGACATTGTTGTCGGTATATGTTATGTATTCATCGGTGATGCCGCGTCCCGACTTGATGGGGCTTTCCCCCTCGCCCCGGTAGATGCGGTACTTGATGTTGCCGTCAATGGGGTGTCCGCTTATGGACTGCGAGGGGAGTGTGAACGAGATTGTGGCAGAAGCCGAGCCGTCGGAAGCCGGCAGCACCATCAGGTCGCTGACAGCGGCAGGCACGCCAGACGCGCCGACGCTGTACATGCGGGTGTTGTACAGGCAGAGCGCGTTGCCCTCGCCGAAGAAATATATCTTGTACTGCCCGTCAGTCTGGACGTTGAACTCCACGGTCTTCTGCTCGGCAGCGTCGATAGAGGCGTGGGGAATGTTGTCAAACGTCTGCAGGACGGTGTAGGTGGTCACGTCGTCGCCCTGTCCCAGCCCGATTGTCACCTTGGCGGTCTTGCCGTTGGTGTAAGCCGCCGGCGACAGCTCGATGCGGTATAGGGTGTTGGTCTGGAGAGTGAGGCTCGGGGAGATGAGGTAGTCCGAATAGTACGGCTCGTTGAGGTACGAGTTGTACATGTACGGATAGTTGTTGTAGTTGTTGAACGACCAGGCGTCATAGTCCTCGCGGTCATACTTGATGCTCGTCTGCGTACACTGGTTGAACGTCGCCCTGTCGGTCAGGTCGAGCAACGCGCCAGAGTCGTCCGCCAGGGCGGTCGCCGGTATTGCGGCGAGCGCGAAGGCGAGCAGTGCTGTGGAAAAATGTTTCATAATTATCTGTAGTTGAGGTTTGTTTTATTGCAGCGGCGGGGGGAGCATTTTCATGCAGTCCCCCCGCTGTATCAAAGAGCAGGACTGATGTCGTTATCCCGCTGAGTGGTCGTGATTACTCGTGAACAGGACGGACCTGGATGCCGCCGGCCTTTGAGACTGAGAATATGCTCGGCTCTTTGTACGTCTGGTTGTATGAGTCACGAGAGAAACGCAGGCCTTTGGCTTGCCCGACGTTTTTCTTGCCCGCATAGTTTGTTCCATTGTCTGCGGTGCCGGTCATGTAATAGCCAGTCATGTTATTGCGGTCTTTAGGCAATCCCTTGTAGCCTTCCTGACCGGCAGCGGGGAGGAAGATGCTGTTGCCGTTGGGACCGGTCACCTTGTAGCCATATCCGGAAACTTCCCATGTGCACTGCTCTATGAGCTCCTTCATCTCCTCTTCGGTCGGGAGTCTCCAGCCGTCGCCCCAAAGGGCTTTTGCAGCGTCATAATCGGTGTTGGAAATCTGGTCGCCGATTTCTACATAGTCGTCTGTGATAGGGTCATACCACTTGTAATTAAATCTGTGAGAGTAATCTTTGGGTCTCAGCTCGCCCCAGCAGAGGTATGCGCCTATTGAGCCCGGGTCGCTTGCGCCGATGTTGAACGGTGCCCATTTCACTGACAGTCCGAGGTCAACCATTTCGGTCGGGACTTTGTAGCCGGGCAGTGGCTCTTCGGGCACAGGACCGTATACGGGACGGATTGAGAAGCCTACATCGGGATAGTCATAACCCTCGGCAGAGCGGTTTGACGCATCGAGGTTTGCGCGGTAGTTGCGGCATTCCTGGTAGTCGCTGCCGTCAAATGCAGATTCCGTAGAAGTCCAGTAGAAGCAGCCGAGCTGGTCGTGCGTATGCTCGGCATCCACCATGTTGCCGGCAGCGGGGAGGAAGATGCTGTTGCCGTTGATGCGCGAAGTCGCCAGCACGCCGGTCATCCC
>CAKUKR010000123.1 GCA_934663645.1 uncultured Muribaculaceae bacterium
TCTTGAGAAAGAAGATGTGATAGTCTTTCACCTTGCGCAGTTTGCACAGGGTTATGCCGTTGTCCTGATAGACCTTGTACACTAGTTCGGAGCAGTACATTTTCGCGTTGTCCCACTTGAACTGCGTGTCATACGGCTTGTTGAGGTACTTTTTGGTGTTTACCTTGAAGTTGCGTTTGTTGCACTTCCTCACCTTGTAATGACCGAACTGCCCCTTGGCAATCCATTTGTCCAGCGGCGTGAGCTGCACTTTTTTCGAGGCCTCCAGCACATAGTCCTTGCCCTTCACCTTGACTATCACGCCGCAGTGCGTGTATATTGAGCCGGTTGCCAGTGCTATGTACTTGGACTGGGCTGATTTGGAGGTTTGGAAGACGATGTCGCCCTGGTTCAGGCAATACCCCTTCATGAAGGGGAGCAACATCGCCAATACGATGATGAGCAGTCTGTTCATATTGATTTTGCTTTGGTTCATGCTGCAAAAGTAATGTATTTTCGCGAGATGTCAAGCATTGCAGCTGTTATTGTCGCGGCAAGCCGATGCGCGAGCGCGCGAACCGGGACGACACGGCGGCGGTGAATATGCCTATCAGGGCGACAGGGACAAGCACTGTCAGCATGTCCGTGGCGTGCACTGCCACCGGGTATGCCTTGACCACGAGGCGCGATGCGTCGCCGGCGAGCTTGATGATGCCGAAGTGCTGCTGAGCCAGGCACAGGGCGACTCCGATAATCATGCCCGAACCGCAGCCGATGGCTGTCACCGCGAGGCTCTGCCATGCGAATATGCGCCCCACCTGCCGGCGCGACGCGCCGAGGGCGTGGAGCGTGGCGAGGCTGTTCTGCTTGTCGAGTATGAGCATTGATATGGTGCTGACGATGTTGAACGACGCTACTGCGAGTATGAACGTCAGCAGCAGGAACGCCACCCACTTCTCGATGGAAATCATGCGGAAGTTCACCTCTTGCTGCTGCAGCCGGTCCTTGACCGTGGCAGTGCCGCCGAGGGCGCGGGCGATGTCTTCTGCCAGCTGCGATGCGTCCGCTCCAGGCGCGGCGAGGATTTCGATGCCCGTGCACTCGTTGTCATACTGGAATATCTCGCGAGCCAGCGCGATGTCGGTGATGACGTAGTTGCTGTCGTAGTCGCTCTGCATGGCCTGAAACACCCCTGCCACGGTGAGCGAATCGCGAGTGAACGAGGCGGCGAGGTTGGCGGTGTTGACATGGCCGGTGCGTCGTGGGGCAAACACGAGCAGCCCCTCGCCGCCGGGCATTGTCGCCATGCGCGATGCCACGCCTATGGCGATGTCGGCGGCATAGCGGGTGTCGGCGGGCATCTCCACATAGTCGCCGATGTCGTCGTCATAGACGAGACGAGGCTGAGCAGCGGTGCTGTCCACGGTGGCGAAACGCCCGTCCTGCCGCGTGATGCGCTCTATGGCCGTGACGCGGCGGTACTCGTCGGCAACCACGCCTTTCAGCAGCACCGGCATCTCGCGGCCGTTGCAGATGACCAGCGCATTGTCGGCGACGACAGGTGTGGCTGTCTGCACGCCTCCGACACGCCGCACTATGCCAAGCACCGAGTCCGTGTCGGCAAACGTCTTGCCGCGTGACGGCGTGACCATCACGTCTGGGGCGAGCGTGTCGAGCTTCTCCGTCAGTATGTCGCGAAACCCGTTGAACACCGACAGCACACACACTATGGCAGCGGTGGCGACGGCGATGCCGCATATCGACACCGCCGAGATGGCTGTCACCGCGCTGTGCGACTTCCTTGCGAACAGGTAGCGCAGGGCTATCCGCGCCGGCAGCAGCGGCTTCATTCCTCCTTGTCCTCTGCTGCTTCCCCGACCGGTGTGCCGCTGTGGCGGTCAGAGGCCAGCAGCTGGTCTATGTGCTCGATGTAGTCGAGCGAATCGTCGAGGTAGAAATGCAGCTCCGGGCATTTGCGCAGCACCTGCCGCAGAGCCTGCGCCAGGTCATAGCGCACGGTCTTGGCCTGGCGCTGTATGTTCTCGAGTATCTCCGCAGCCTTTTCAGAGGGGAATATGCTCAGGTAGGCCTTGGCGATGCTCAGGTCGGGCGATATGCGCACGGTGCTCACTGTCACCAGCACTCCCCCCATCGCCGCTGTCTGGCGGCGGAATATCTCGCTCAGCTCCTTCTGTATGCAGCGGGCTATCTTGGCTTGTCTTTTTCCTTCCATAGTTGTTTTCCGTATTTTATTCTGCGGCATCCGTCGGTGCCGGTTTCTTGTACAATATAGTCAGTCCGTCGCGCAGCGGCAGCATCACCGTCTCCACACGCGGGTCGCCGGCGACCATGTCGTTGAACTCGCGTATTGCCTCCGTCTGCGCGTCGTGGTCATAATGCGGGTCCACCACATGGCCGTCCCACAGCGTGTTGTCGGCGATGATGAAGCCGCCCGGGCGCACCAGCGGCAGCACCATGCGGTAGTAAGCGCAATATTCGCGCTTGTTGGCGTCGATGAACGCCATGTCAAACGACCCCTCAGCCCACTGCCGCACCGTCTCGGCGGCATCGCCGAAGTGCAGGTGTATGCGGCCGCGCACCGGCGAGTCCTCAAGGTGGCGGCGTATGAAGTCCTCCAGCTCGTCGCATATCTCGATGGTGTGCAGCTCGCCGCCGTCCTCCATCCCCTCTGCCAGGCATTGCGAGGCGTATCCTCCGAAAGTCCCCAGCTCGAGTATGCGGCGCGGACGCGCCATGCGCACGAGCATCTTCAGCAGCCGCCCCTGCAGGTGCCCCGACGACATGCGCGGGTTGAGCAGGTGCAGGTGCGTGTCGCGCTCCAGGCGGTGCAGGTGCGCTGGCTCGGCATCGATATGCTCCAGTATGTAGCTGTACAGTTCGTCAGTCATCGCGTGTCAACAAATATCGCACCGCCGCCTCGTAGCCGCCGATGCCCATGCCGGCGACCATGGCGCGGCACTGCGGCGCGGTCACGGAACGGCTGCGGAACTCCTCGCGGGCGTATATGTTGGAGATATGCACCTCGACGAAAGGGCAGGGCGCAGCCTCGATGGCATCGGCTATCGCGTATGAATAATGCGTGTACGCCCCAGGGTTGATCACCACGCCGCGCACGTCCTCGGCGTATGCCTCGCGCTCGATGATGTTGATGATTTCACCCTCGCAGTTCGACTGGAAATAGATGAACTCCACGTCCGGGAACGACCGCGACAGCCGCTCCATGAGGCCGGCGGCGGTCTCGTGTCCGTACACTTCCGGAAGCCGCTGTCCGAGGCGGCCCAGGTTAGGCCCGTTGATGATGATGATTTTCATACTGACAGTATTGCCGTTGGTGTCGCTGTGCCGTGCGCCTCGTGCGGGGGCAAGCCACTTCGGGCGGCGCGGCGGTACATTTATATATTGGTATAACGCGATATATTGGTATAACGCGGTGGATATGAAAAAAGAGCAACAGGAAACCGAAGTTTACCATATTGCTCTTTCCTCTCTCCTCGGCGGTGCGGACGGGACTCGAACCCGCGACCCCATGCGTGACAGGCATGTATTCTAACCAGGCTGAACTACCGCACCTCTCTTAGGTTTAGTGCTTGCGGGCGGCTAACCTCCCGTTTGCGAGTGCAAAGTTAGGCACTATTTCTCGTTCCACCAAATTTTTTCGCCAAAAAATCGCACTATTTTTGCCGTGGTTGTTCTAATGCTCTGATTGCAAGTTTGATAAGCCGCGAAATTTTTTTCACGAAAAAATCGCCGCCTTAGCCGCAGTCCGCCAATATTGGCGGCTACATCGGAGTTCTCCGATATTTCCGAGTACTCTGGGAACTCCGAGTGAGAAAACGCCGCCGCAACGGCGTCAAAACAAAATGCGGAGATGTGATGTTATAGGGGCGAATGGGCAAGGACAACCCGGTGAAACGGAAATTTAATCGAAATTTTACGCCCGAAAGTTGTTCAAGTCTCAAATAGATAGTAATTTTGCGGCACGAAACGGAAACAAGCCACAGCTCCAATCCGCGACGCAAATAAAAGGGATACAACAACAACTAAATAACAACCGAAATGAAAAAACTTTTACTTTCACTCGCGACTGTCGCCCTCACAGGCGCATTCGCAATGGCAGAGTC
>CAKUKR010000124.1 GCA_934663645.1 uncultured Muribaculaceae bacterium
CGCAGGGACATGGCGCGGCCGTTGCTCTGCAAGCGGCGCAATGCTTTCTCGCGTATCTGGCGGACGCGCTCGCGAGAGAGGCCGAAGCGTGTGCCGATCTCGTCAAGCGTCATCTCCTGACGCCCGATGCCGTATGACATCTTGAGTATCTCGCTCTCGCGAGAGCCGAGCTGCTGCAGCACATTTTCGACTTCCGTATGGAGCGACTGGCGGTTTGTCTCTTCGTCAGGCATGCTTTCTTCGCCGCTCGGCATGGTGTCTACAAGGGCGTGGCGATCCTCGTCGTCAGACAGGGGCGCGTCCATCGACACTCCTCGCACAGCTGATTTCATCAGGTTTTCAACCAGATCCGGCTGTATGTCGAGCATTTTCGACAGCTCCTCTGCCGAGGGGCGGCGTTGGTTGCTCTGCTCAAATTCGGAGGTGGCCTTGCGTATCTTGTTTATCATCATTACGACGTTCTGCGGCAGACGTATCTGCTCGGACTTCTCGCTGATGGCCTGCTGTATGGACTGTCGTATCCACCACACGGCGTATGATATGAACTTGAAGCCGCGAGTCTCGTCATATTTCTCTGCGGCCTTGATCAGCCCGGCATTCCCCTCCTGTATGAGGTCGCCGATGTTCATGCCGCGAGTCTGGTACTGCCGTGCTACAGAGACGACGAAGCGGAGGTTGCAGCACACGAGCCTGTCGCGTGCCGCCTTGCCGCGTTTCCCACCTTTTTTCATCTGTCGCGCCAGTGCAATCTCTTCGTCTGGGGTCAGCAAATCAAATTTGCTGATGGCCGCGAGGTAGATGTTCAGGACAAAATCTCTTTCGCCCGGTTGTGCAATGATCTTGAATTGTCTCATCAGTATTGGTATTTCATTGAGGATAGGTGGGGACAAGTGTCGGTTCGGTGCGTGTTTTGGTGTTGCCTGTTGCGTGGCGGCTGCTTCCTTAATCAGGAGGATTCAAGCACGATACCTCAATCTTTCGCTGCTATCCAATTTTTGTTCACTTTGATATAACATCGCTTCGGCGCGATTGTTCAGCAGCCGCAATATTTTTCCGCCAAGCAAGTGTCTTGCGGTGTTTTGCGCGGAAATGTTGCGGTGGGATTGGCAGTTCGCGGATTTCTATGTACTTTCGCAGCCGAATACGAAACCAAAAACCTATCGACTATGACAAAGGAAAAGATGGCGAAAACAGATATGTCGCCAAACGTCATGCCTGGCAATGCCCCGGCCTTCGATGCCGATGACGAAGATGATGTGATAATAACCAAGCGTGCGCTGGTGTGGAAACTATTCGTGTCAGCCCTGCTGCTTGTGGTGTTCTTCAGCTTCGCCTCGCATTTCTACAGTATTCTCGTTCTGATGCTGGGACTTCGCCTGTGGCAGAAGCCGCTGAAAAACCTCATGCGCGTGGAAATTCTCGAGGATTGCTCGCCGCGGGTGCGGAAGTGGGTGATGCGAGGCATTTGGCTCTGTATGCTGGTGGCCCTGTGGATAGCCATGCCGCGTTATCGCATAGATTCGGGCGACCGCGTCCGCCTGGTATACCTCGACGAGAACGGCGAGGCCGTACACCCGCCGATGCCGCAGTACCTCCTAAGCACTTTCGTGCCGGAAGAGGAGCTTACGCATTTCGCCCTCAACCACATGGAGCTGGCCAAGCCGCTTATGTCTCCTTTCGGCATCGGTGACTTTATCACGGCGCAAGCGGAAAACGACATTGCCGGCGGCAAGAAAGACAACTTCTTCTACCCTTATGACAACTTGGGATGGGACAACCCGATTTCGGGCGTATACCCGCAAGCGTTCAACCAGTACGAGGGCGGCAACAACAACGCTGTGTATATCTGCAACCCGGAGGACTGGGACAAGGATGTCAAGTATCCCCTCGTGGTGTTCTGCCACGGCTTCCTCGGCAACTGGCAGCTGTATCAGGGCATCTGGAAAGACCTGGGCAACTGCGTAGTGCTGAGCATCAGCTCGCATGACACGATGGGCATCTTCGGGCAGGATGACGTGGACAAAATCTTCACTTTCTACATACCTGCGTTGGAACGCATGGGGTACAAATTTGACCTCAGCCAGCTCCACCTGATAGGCCTGTCAAACGGCGGCAGCGCGGTTATGGCAGCAATGCACTCTCCTCACGCCAAGGATTTCAAGAGCATAACCACAGTGTCGTGCAACCTTAAGGACTTGAAGCGCGTGCCGTGCAAAGTCAACTTCGTAGGCGGGGGCAAGGACAGTTCAGCCAGCCTGATGCCGCAGCAAGCCGAAAGGCTGACCAAGATGGGCGTGGATGCCGGCATCTTCTTCACCGAGGACGAGAACCACTTTATCCTTGTGAACCAGCGGGAAAAGGTGCTTTCATTCCTGAGAGGACGCATGGGTTTGACCGTTAGCAAGGAAACCGAATAAGCCTCCATAATTTGTTTGTAACATAGTAGTGTATGGTTCACTGCCGCCGCGCAATAACGGAGGCAGTGAATTTTTGGTACACAATATTTAACACTATTATGACACCGCACTCACACCATGCGCACACCACACGACAGCCGCATATAATACACTGAACTGCACCGACTTGCAATTATTTTCCACCACCAATAGGCTTGGTGTATGTGGGAATAATATATTACCTTTGTGGTACTAATTTGACACTCGCCCATTGACGATTGCCAAAAACGCAAACAATAAAACCTACAATACAGGCACGACCATGAACACCGCAAAAGCAAAAGAGCCGGTAAAGCTCCGACAGAAGAAACTCGCTGGCGGGAACGTTTCGCTCTACCTCGCGACTTACGTCCGGGGACAGCGCGAATACGAGTTCCTGCGGCTGTACCTAATCCCCGAAAAGACGAGGGACGACCGACAGCGCAACCGCGAGACCCTCGCGCTCGCCAACTCCATAAAGGCGCAACGCATCGTCGAGATACAGAACGGCATGCACGGCTTCAACACCGTGGGCAAGGAGCGCATGAGCTTATTCGACTACTTCCTTGCCCAAGCGGAAAAGCGCAAGAAGCAGGACAGCAACAGCAGCTACGGCAGCTGGATATCGACACTCAACCACCTGCACCGATATGAGCGCAGAAATGACATCACATTCGCCGACATCACCCAAAGGTGGGTGCAGGGCTTCCGCGACTACCTCGACCGAGAGGGGTGCAATATGCGCACGCGCAATGACCGCCGCCCGCTGTCGCCCAACTCCAAGCAAGAATACTTCGGCAAGCTGAAAGCGGCATTGCGGCAAGCATACAACGACGGCATAATCCGCGACAACCCGACACGAAGCACAAACGGCTTCCACCACGAGGAGGTGACACGCGAGTACCTCACGCTCGAGGAGATACGCACGCTCGCCGCCACGGACTGCGACCGCCCCGAAGTGAAGCGGGCGTTCCTGTTCTCGTGCCTGACAGGGCTGCGGCGGTCGGACGTGGAAAAGTTGACATGGGACGAAGTAACGCAACTGGACGGCAGGACGCAGCTCGTGTTCCGCCAGAAGAAGACCGGCGGGCAGGAATACCTCGACATCACGCCGCAAGCGGCACAGCTGGCAGGCGCTCGCGGAGCGGCTGCAGGGGACAGCCGCGTGTTCGGCAACATATTCGCCCCTCCCACTACTAACAAAGTCCTGCGGACATGGACGCGGCGGGCAGGGATAGGCAAGCACATCACCTTCCACTGCGCACGCCATACATTCGCCGTGCTGATGCTCACGCTCGACACCGACATATACACCGTCAGCAAGCTGCTCGGACACCGCGAGCTGCGCACCACGCAGATATACGCCAAGATTGTAGACCGCAAGAAGCAGCAAGCCGTTGACAACATCCCCGAAATCTTCTGACCGCAGCCAGTTGCGTTTTTGCAACCGTCGCAAGGGCAACCATTAAGTTTTTATAATAGTTCAACATGGTTATTTCCAAA
>CAKUKR010000125.1 GCA_934663645.1 uncultured Muribaculaceae bacterium
CGGAGAGCTCGGAAAGCCTTGCCGGGATGGCAAGTTGATGCGAGCAGGAAATATGTTGCAAAACATAAAGAAGGGAATTTTCGGCTATTCAAGGCACATTTATCGGCAAAACACTTGCGCGTATCAAGATAAATGGCTAATTTTATCTCCAGAATAAATAAACAACCATTCATAATTGTCACCAACGGGGATAATATTTGGCTGTTTCCTTTCGCTTCAGATTGACGTTTGCTCACACATATACGCCTATAACGGGAGAGTGTGTGCCGAGGGGGTGTCAAAACGGAAGCAGCCGGATTGAGTGTCCGACGGGTGGCGCAAAGAGTACAAGTTTATGAGAAAAAACAGACTGTTTCTGCTTGCCGGGCTTGCTCTGACAGCATCGGCGGTCGCCTATACGGCGATGCCGAAGGCTGAAGAGACCGGCAACCAAGAGCCGAGCTACAAAGTGCAAAAAGTGGCTCACATCCAGCGTATCAACGCCCCGCAGCGTGAAGAGGGCGAGGGTTCAACGGCGTACACGGTGCCGTTCCAGTTCACACCCACGGAGGCGCAGTTCGGCGAATGTCTCATCATTGACGCCAACGAAGACGGCAAGACATGGACATACGACACTGACGGGTATTTCAAGTCGCTGTACAGCATGAGCAGGGCTGCCGACGACTGGTGCATGCTTCCGGCGATACACCTCACACCGGGCCCGTACAAGTTCTCCGCCACATTCAAGACAAAGACTGACGTGGAGAATTTCAAGATCTGCCTGGGCACGGCACAGACAGCAGAGGCAATGACCCGGACTCTCATCCAGCATGAGGGCTACTGCAACCAGACAGACGTGACTGAAAGCGTTGAAATCACAATCGACACGGAGGGCGACTACTACATCGGCCTGTATGCGTATTCAGCAGCCAACAAGTATTATGTATGGGTCAAAGACGTGAAGCTCGAGGCAATAGACACAACGCTTCCCGTGACACCGGAAATCAAGTCCATAGACTTTACGGGCCAGACAGGCACAGTCACCGTAAAGGTGCCGGCACAGAACTATCAGGGCGACGAGATAACCGGCAACGTGTCACTGAGCGTCAAGGTTGACGGCACAGACGTTGAGGGTTCGCCGTTCACTTGCACCGGCGGCGAAGAGAAAGCCGTGCCGATGACACTGGAGCGCGGATACCACACAGTCACCGCACAGGCAACTATCAACGTCAACGGCGAGGAGAAGGTGTCGGAAACGGCGTCAGAGTATTTCCGCGTCACCAAGCTCATCAACATCCCGATGTCAGTGCCCGTGTACATCGAACCGGACGATGATGACTTCTCCGTGATGACCATAATCAACAACAACGAGTCGACCCCGACATGGGAGTTTGTCGATAACGGAGGACTTAACAAGGACAAGACCGCTGTCCGCTACAACTATTCATACACGGCAGACGCCGACGACTGGTGCATTCTGCCAGCCATCAATTGCGACCAGGCAGGCCTGTATGAGTTCTCAATGATGTTCGGCACAAAATACTCCAACGAATGCATGGAAGTGGTAATCTCTGACACCCCTGATGTTGAGGCAATGGCAGCAGCGACCCCGATTATCACAATCAACGATGAGTGCACAAGCGACGAATTTGTGCAGAAGAAAGGGCTGTTCACCGTAGATGCACCCAAGACTGTATATGTCGGGCTGCACGCCACCTCGCCCAAGAGCCGCAGCTTCTTGTTCGTACGCGAGATGAGAGTGAACAAAATCGATGACCTCACCCCTCTGGCGCCGCAGATAGGCACAATCAGCTTTGACGGCTTTGACGGCTCAATCGACGTGATACTGCCGACCAAGACAATGACAAACACCGACATCGCTGTTTCTGAAGTATCGGCCAAGGTTACTATATCAGGTGAAGAATACCCGATCTACAAGTATATCAGCGGCGCTCCCGGCGCGACTGTCAACATCCCCCTGACCCTCTCCAAGGGACAGCACACCGTATCTGCATACGCATACTACTCCAAGGCTGACGGCACAGAGCTGACCAGCCCGGAGGTAGAGCAGACATTCACCGTTACACGCCCGTCTTCGTTCCAGTTCACGCTGCCGTTCGTGACACACTTTTCTGAGGAGGATGTAAGCGACCTGACAATCATCGACAACAACAATGACGGCAAGACATGGGTATACGACGCCAGCGGCCTGAAATATGCATACCACAGCAGCAACCAGGCAGACGACTGGGCTATCACACTGCCTATCTACTTCCCGGATGCTTCCAAGACATACAACATCTCGGTAGACTGCAAGACAGCCAGCTTCGCTGAAGCGTTTGACATATTCATCGGCACATCGCCCGAAATCTCGGCAATGACACAGTGCATACTGGATGTCCCGGAACTCAAGAGCTCGAACACCGTAAACAAGACAAACGACTTCACTGTACCCGCTGCCGGCAGATACTATGTAGGCATCCATGCCAAATCAGCAGCCGACAGATACAATCTGTTCATCCAAAGCCTGACAATCGCGCAGGCAACGTCTGAAGACTCTCCCGACATGGTCAACAACCTGACGGCTATGCCTGACCAGACCGGTGCTCTCTCGGCAACAGTGGAGTTTAACATGCCATTGACAAAACGTTCAGAGCAGCAGCTCGACCCCGCAGAGGACCTGACTGCCACCATCACCACACCCGCAGAGACCAAGACTGTAACCGGCAAGCCTGGCGCCCACATCTCAACTACTGTTGCTGCTGTCAACGGTGTCAACAACATTACAGTGAGTGTTGCCAACGCTGCCGGTTCGAGCGAAATCGTTGAGGTTTCAGCACGCTGCGGTCTCGACACCCCGAAAGCGCCGAAGTTGACCAAAGCTGACCTTTCCGAGGACGGCCTGGGCGTGCTGCTCGAATGGGAGCCTGTAACCGAGGGCATCAACGGCGGCGTGGTCAACCCCTCCGCAATGATGTACCGCGTGTCTGAATGGGACGAGGATGACCAAGACTGGTATGCTGTCGAACACCTCGCCGGCACTTCATACGAATACCGCGTGGATGCAGGCACTCCGCTCGATTTTGTGAAGCTCAGCCTCGAGGCATACAACTCCACTTCTACCAACTCGTCAAGGACATCAATCACTGCTCTTGCAGGCGAGCCCAAGTCCCTCGACGTTGAGGAGAACTTCACCGGCGGCCAGCTTGACCAGCCTGTGACATACATACTTTCAACCTCGACTACCGCTCCCACATGGTCTCTCGAACTGCCTGGGAATGTATTTGAGGCAGCAGCACTCGAAGGCGGACAGAAAGTACTCGTCGGCAAAACAACAGCCAACTCCGGCGATTCTGGCATAGTGCTTCCAATATTCGCGACTACAAATGCTGCGTATGGCGTGACATTCACAATCGATGCATACATGACAGAGAACACGACACCGACAATGGCTGTCTATGCCCGCACATTCGGCACGGAGCGCCAGCTCGTCGGCAACCTCGAGCGTCAAAGCGACGGATGGGCAACATACTCATTCGCTCTGCCCGCTGACCTGCTCAACCGTCCCTGGGTGGAAATCATGATCTACAGCAACTTCATCCATGGTTCTGCAGACTACGCTCTGATCAAGTCATATTCAGTCAAAGCCAACCCGGACACCGGCGTTGAGGAAACACTGCTCGGCGGCGTGAACGTATTCGGCGCAAACGGCACAATCCTCGTGACTGGAGCTGACGGCATGAATGTGACAGTAGCTGACACTGCCGGCAAGGTAATCTTCTCCGGCAAGGGTGCTGCCAGCATGTCAATCCCGGCAATGGCTGGCGTGAACATCGTCAATATCGACGGCAAGGTCTACAAGGTCATTGTAAGATAACCCGACAGACTCCCGATAAACACAGGAGAGGCGTGCCGCTGTTGGCACGCCTCTCCTTTTT
>CAKUKR010000126.1 GCA_934663645.1 uncultured Muribaculaceae bacterium
GCCCCTCGCGCTGTTGAAGTTTTTCCAGAACTGCCCGGCCTTTTCCGCCGGTGCCTCGATGCCGAAATACTGCTCCATGACCTCGCGTTGCTCCTCGGTGAGGAAGTCTGTGCTTATCTCGTTGAGGTCGGAAAGGTTCTTGAACAGCTCGTCGGGGTCGGCGAGGTGCGTGTCCACGTCGTTGAAGTCGGACAGGACGGTTTCGCCCCACGGGCGGAAATCATCGAAATTCAGCTTCTCGCGAGCCTCGCCGCCGAGTATTTCGGCATAGCAGTTGAACAGCAGGAAGAGCAGGTCGATGCGGTTGTCGGCGATGCGTCCGGAGAGGGTATCCATGACATCTGTAATGGTGACTGTCTGCGGCGCGAGCATCGGCTTGCCGGCGGCTGACGAGCCGAGGTATTTGCAGAAGAATGAGCCGCTTCGCCGTCCGGGGAACACGAAGCAGAATTGCGAAAGGTCGGAATAACGCGAGCCGTACGCGCTGGCTATTGTCTCAAGAAATGTTTTCATGTGCGTTGTAAGTTGTTCATTTATATTGTTTTGATTACTTGCTCTGTATCGCCAGGGCGGCAGATGCGAGCCTTGGCGTATGGGGTCATTTGGCAGGGGTGTGCGAAGCCTTGTCGTCAACCTTTGCCGCCGGCTTGCGCTCGTTTTTCAGTATGGCAAACGGCACGAGGCGCGTTCCGTTGCGCCACAGTTCGAGGGTGATGTATGACGCATCGCGTCCGCTGCCGGACATTGTCGGCGCTATCACCTGCCCTGCCACTACCGTCTCCCCCTCCTGCACCAGCGGGAAACCGATGCGAGACCAGCGGCTCAGGAAGCCGTTGCCGTGCTGTATCACCATGCAGTAGCCAGTCGAGGGGAGGAAATGGATGTCTGCCACAGTGCCGTCCATGACAGTACGTATCAGTTCGCCGGAGGGGATTATGATGCGCGAGGTATAGGAGTTTTCGCAACCGTGGGAGAATGTGTACCCCGGGGCAGGCTCCTCGAAAATCATGCCGTCGGCGGCAAGGGGCGCAAGTATCGAGAGGTTATACCGCTCGCGCTCGTCCATCTTGCTGCGGAACTCTTTTTCGCGGCGCGAGGTAGGCATCAGCGAGTCCTTGGAAGCGGTAATGGTCTTTTCCGCCCACTTCACGGAGTCGCCCGTGGCGCGGTCTGGGTCGAGGACTGTCAGCAGGTTGTCTATATATGCCTGGTTGACATCGTATTTGCGTTGCAGCGAGTCGACCTTGATGAGGTCTTGTATCGTGGCAGCACGTTCCTTGGGAGGCAGGTAGCCGGGGAGCGTGGTTTTCAGCGGCGTATACATTATTATAACTACAGCGAGAGCAACGACAGCCGTCAGTGCGGCGAGGCACACAGGAATGGCAATCCACCAGCGCAGCCGCACGCTGACGATGCGCTGCAGATGCGCCTCGTCCTCGATGTTGAACCGGATTGTCCTCTTGGCCTTCATACGTGTGTACAGACTGGTGTAAAACGCTATCCCTCTTCCTTTTCCATTAGTTCGAGCAGCCGCATCTCAGCCTCGTCTATCTCGTCGATGAGCGACTGCACGCGGTCTGCGGCCTCGGCAAGCGCGGTATGCTCCATTGCGCCTGACGACATCTCGGCTTCGAGCCGCGACTTTTCGGCTTCCAGTTCCGGCAGACGCTTTTCGAGTTCCTCGCGCTCACGCCGCTCCTTGAATGTCAGCTTCGGCTTCGACTGCGGGCGCGGCTTGCCTGTCGCAGCAGATGCCTTGGGCGCGGATTCGCTCTTCGCGCGCTTCTGCTCCGCCTCCTCTGCCAACACGCAATGACGGTAGGTGCTGTAATCGCCGGGGAAGTCGCGGACGATGCCGTCGCCCTTGAACACGAACAAGTGGTCCACGATGCGGTCGAGGAAGAAACGGTCGTGGCTCACCACTATCACACAGCCGTGGAAATTGACGAGGTAATCCTCCAACACGCTGAGCGTCACGATGTCGAGGTCGTTGGTCGGCTCGTCAAGTATCAGGAAATTGGGGCTGCGCATCAGCACTGTCGCCAGATACAGGCGGCGGCGTTCACCGCCGCTCAGCTTGTAGATGTACTTCTGCTGCGTCTCTGGTGTGAAGAGAAAATGCGAGAGGAACTGCGAGGCAGAGAGGCGAGTCTTGTCGTCGATGCGCACTTCCTCGGCTATCTCGCGCACAGCGTCGATGACCTTCTTCTTCTCGTCAAATCCGGTCATACCCTCCTGTGAATAATAGCCCCAGCGCACGGTCTCGCCGATGTCGAAATGTCCGCTGTCGGGCTGAAGCTCGCCCAGCAGCAGTTTGATGAACGTGCTCTTGCCTACACCGTTTGCGCCTACGATGCCCACTTTCTCGTAACGGGCAAACGTATAGTTCCACCGGTCGAGTATCACTTTGTCGCCGAAGGACTTGCACACGTCATGCGCCTCGAAAATCTTGTTGCCGATATAGGTGGACTTCACGTCGAGGCGCACATTCCGCTCCGCGAGGTTGACGGCGGCTTTCTGCTCGAGCTGGTGGAAATTGTCTATGCGGTATTTTGCTTTCGAGCCGCGGGCCTGCGGCTGGCGGCGCATCCATTCCAGCTCCGTGCGCAGCAGGTTCTTTACCTTGGCCAGTTCGCTGGTCATAGCCTCGTGCCGCTCCGCCCGCTTCTCGAGGTAATAGTCGAAATTGCCGTTATAGGCGAAAATCTCCTGACGGTCTATCTCGATGATTTTGTTGCACACCTTGTCGAGGAAATAGCGGTCGTGCGTGACCATGAGGAGCGTGACGCGCTGCCGCGACAGATAGTTCTCGAGCCATTCTATCATCTCGATGTCGAGGTGGTTGGTAGGCTCGTCGAGCATCAGCATGTCCGGCTCGTCGAGTATAAGCCGCGCAAGTGCCATACGCTTGACCTGGCCGCCGGAGAGCGTGCCGGCTGGGCGGTCAACGTCGTGCATGCCAAAGAGGCCGAGCATGCTGCGTGTGCGGTCTTCCAAATCCCACGCATCGTCACGGCGGTGCGCCGGCAGGGCGTTGGCAAGGACGCTCTTCTCGGGGTCGTACTCCGGGTACTGCTCCAGATAGCCCACACGCAGGCCGTCTCGGAACACCACTCGCCCGCTGTCATAGTCCTCGCGCCCGGCGATGATGCTCAGCAGCGTCGATTTGCCCGCGCCGTTCTGCGCTACGATGCCGATTTTGTCACCCTCGTACACGCCCAAAGTCATGTCGGCGAACAGCAACCTGTCGCCGAATGACTTGGTGAGGCCTTCTATCTGCAGACAGCTGACCATCTGCGGATTACACGGCTGCGATAACCTCTATTTCCACGAGAGCCTGCTTCGGAAGCTCCTTGACGGCAAACGCGCAACGTGCCGGGTAAACCTTCTTGAACTCTTCGGCATAAACCTCGTTCATCGGACCGAAATAGCTCATGTCGGCGAGGAACACGGTGGTTTTCACCACATTGTCGAGTGTTGCGCCAGCCTCTGCGAGGATAGCCTTGATGTTGGCGATGCTCTGGCGGGTCTGCGCCTTGATGTCAGAGGGCATTTCGCCGGTGGCAGCGTCGATAGGGAGCTGGCCTGACACGAAAATCAGGTTGCCGGCCTGAATAGCCTGGCTGTACGGGCCTATAGCCGCCGGTGCGGCCGCGCTGTTCAATTCCTTTTTCATGATAATGTCATTGGTTGGTTAAGTGCTATATCAAAAAAGAGTGCCCCGAGGCACTCTTTTGGAGCCGCGAGTGGGACTCGAACCCACGACCTTTTCGTTACGAATGAAATGCTCTACCGACTGAGCTATTGCGGCAAACGCTACGCGGCACCGGGCCGTTTTGCACCGCAAAGTTACACAAAAAAATCCGACCGTGCAAATCCCC
>CAKUKR010000127.1 GCA_934663645.1 uncultured Muribaculaceae bacterium
TGTTCAACGAGCGATGTCACTTGACGGTCTTGCCCATCTCGTAAGCCTCGTTATAAGCCGGGGTGTCGAGTACCTCGCCCTTCATGTACACGCCCTTGCCGTATATCACGCCCATTTCGCGCGAGCCGGGTATGCACGCTGCCATGCCGCGCATGCAGGCGAGTGTTGTGTCCATAGTGTCCGTGGCTTCTTCCGCAGCGGTCATGATATAATACAGCTCCTTGTCGCGTATCGCCTCATACTGCGCCATCATGCGGTCAAACACCGTCTTCAGCTGCGCCGATATGGAGTACATGTAGACGGGCGACGAGAACACCATCACGTCAGCGTCGAGAATTTTGGGCATGAGCTGCTGCATATCGTCCTTCTTGGAGCACTCGCCGCCGCTGCGCTGGCAGTGGTAGCATGCGCAGCAATACCCTATTTTCAGGTCAGAGACAAACACCTTCTCCACCTCGTTGCCGGCCTCCTTCGCGCCCTGCATGAAGCGGTCGCAGAGGGTGTCGGAATTGCCGCCGTGACGCGGGCTGCCAGACAGTATCAATACCTTCTTTGCCATGATATGTACGTGTTATTAGTCTTTGGAGTATTCGAGTTCCTTTGCCGCCTCCGCGCATTGCCTGTGTGCCACGGACAGCTCGTGCCGGGCACCGATGTAGTCGGCGATGTAGTATGAGATGCTCGCCAGCGAGGCCAATCCCACCACCGCCATCAATATGACAAGCCCTATTCCGGCGCGACCCGCCAGCCAGCCCTGCGTATTTTCATTGCCTGCATTCTCCATGTGATCAGTTGTAATAGGTTATTGAACGGCGCTGCAACTCCTCGCTGCTGTCCAGAAACGGCTCGCCATTGTCGATAAACGTGTCGTTGTCCTCGTCATAATAGCCGTCATACTGCACAGTGCGTATGGCGGAGCGGGCATTGCGCTCCGTCCAGTTGCCGTAGCTGTCAAACTTGAGGTATGTGTATGTGGTGGAAATGTCAGACTCGCCGGTGTCGTCACGGCTGACAGTCTTAGACTCCACAAGCCGGTTGTGGTGGTCATACCGGTATGTGATGCGGTATTCCCCTCCATAGCACTCTGCTGTGACTTTTGTGACACGGTTGTCCTTCCAGTCATACTCGACACTCTCTATCGGCATGCCGCCCTCTCGCTCCGATGTGCAACCGGCTATGATGTTGCCCAATTTATTGCGCGTGAACGTGAGCGAATTACCGAAACGCGACACATATTTCGAGGGATTGGTCCACACGCCATTGCGGTCAAAGGAGATGCGCTCCTCGCCAAACGACACATCGCGGACACGCCCATGCAGGTCATGGAACGCGAGGTCGGGGGTGACAATGCTTTTGGCAAGCGAGTCGGCTCTTGCCAGCGAGTCCTGCATTGCAATGCTGTCGGTGAGCGCAACGAGCCGCTGCTGTTCGCCGGCTATCTCGCGCCGCGTACTGTCGGCAAGGTAGCCGAACAATATGCTCCACCCTATCCCGGACACCGCAAAAATGGCAGTAATCAGCAGTGCTGTACCCTGTTTCATATAGCGACCTCGGAAAAATGCATCGTTGCACCGTCTATCATGAGCAGACGGTCAGTAAGCAGCTGCCCCGTCCCCGTCAAGTATTTTATCGCCTCGAGAGCCTGTATCGACCCCACGATGCCCGGCAACGGGCCGAGCACACCGCCGATGCTGCACGGCGTGTATGCGCTGCCGGCACTTTCAGGGAAAAAGTCGGAATACGCAGCCGTGCCAGAGACGTGCGTCATCACCTGTCCGCGCATTGCCAGCACGCCGGCTATGGTGTAAGGCAACGAGAGTTCGCCGCATACAGCGTCTATCATATACTTGGTGTCGGGATTGTCCGATGCGTCGATTACGAAATCGTTGCCACGGAACAGTTCGCGAGCCTTGTCAGCGTTTACAAGACCGGAAACGGCAGTCACCTCGATGCCAGAATTTATCTCGCGCAGCCGCCGCGCAAGCGCACCGGCCTTGTCCGTCCCAGCATCGCACTCGCTGAACGTCAGCTGCCGCTGAAGGTTGGAAATGTCAACAGTGTCGAAGTCCGCCACGGTGATGCGCCCTACGCCGGCACCGGCGAGGTAAGCCGCAGCTATCGACCCGAGCGCGCCGCACCCGAGCACGAAAACCGACGACGCGAGCAGCCGTTTCTGCCCCTCCGTGCCTACCTCATCCACCATGATATTGCGCGAGTAACGCACACGCTGCTCCTTGGATAATTCAGTCATCTTGCCTCATCAGATTAGGTTGCCAAAAGCGGTGCGAATTTACCCATTTTTCTCGGCATACGCAACACCATAGCTGTTTCCCGGCACACAGCGTGGTACAGCCCCGACACCGCGCCGCAAACGCCGCCGCACTGTTAATTTGTATCAACGATTTAGGCGCGTATTGATTTTCAGCACTTTGCACATTACATTCTACATATTCACCGATTACACCGCCCAATCCACGATATATGGGCGATATATTGGTCAATATTTCCGATTTTGCACACAGCCCACAGGGGTGTGCGATATGGTAATTACAATTAAATATCTGATTATAAGTCCCTCGCATTTGGTTTCAGAACAATTAAAGTATTACCTTTGCATACGAAAACGAACAAAATCGGAATCGAATATGAACTTCAAAACCATTATAACCGCTTCGATAATAACTCTTTCCTCCCTCATCTCAACCGCTCAGACCCACACGTCTGCAGCCGCCCGCGCAGCCCACAACAAGGCACACCGCGAGCAACTCGCCAACAACAAGAACCGCATGGACCGCGATGTCATCAACAACATGGTGAAACATGACATCGACCGCAAGAACCAGATAAGCGGCCTTTCCGCCGAATCATCACAGATGATCAACGACCTGCTTGCCGAGGCTCAGAAACACATCGGCAAGCGTTACGTACACGGCACACACGGCCCGAACACATTCGACTGCTCAGGCTTCACAAGCTATGTATACAAGCAGTTCGGCTACAACCTCTCCCCGGGTTCACGCATCCAGTACACACAGGGCACTCCCGTATCGCGCAACGAGCTGCGCAAAGGCGACCTCGTCTTCTTCACCTCACGCTCCAGCGGCAAGAATGTCGGCCATGTCGGCATCGTCTGGGAAGCAGACAACGAGAAAGGCACGTTCAAGTTCATCCACGCGAGCATACGCGGCGTGCGCATCAGCAACTTCGAGGGCTACTACGTGCCTCGCTACATCGGCGCAAAGCGCATCATCAACAAGTAAGCACATTTTCCCGACCATATACAAAACAGGGGGCACCGAAAGGATGTCCCCTGTTTTTATGCGCAGCTGGGTAGGGACACGGCCGCACTAACCTTCCGAGAATTCGGGATATACGTTCATGCAATCAGACCCAAAACGGCTCACTATTGCTGCCTTCACGTCATCTGCCAATGAGTCGCAGCCAGCAAACGCGCCGCCACCGATATGCTTCACACCGTCGGGGATTGCGATGCTCTTCAGCGACTTGCACCCACAAAAGGCATTCTCCCCAATAAAGCTCACTTTTTCAGGAATTTCAATGCTCTCAAGCGATGAACATCCTGCAAAAGCACTGTCGTCGATGACTGTCACACCATCAGGTATGAAGATGTCTTTCAGTGATTCGCATCCGTTGAAAGTATGGGCGTTGATGATTGTCACGCTGTCGGGAATTGTTATGCACTCAAGTGATGAACACCCGTCAAAAGCGCAGTCGTCGATGATTGCCACCCCATCGGGAATGATGATTTCTTTCAGTGAATCACATCCCTCAAATGCATTGACTCCGATACGTACTACGCTGT
>CAKUKR010000128.1 GCA_934663645.1 uncultured Muribaculaceae bacterium
CGTAACTTTGCACTGAGTTTTACGCCTTTTCATGCCGATAGATATGGATTTCATCTCAGTCAAAGAATTTGCAGAAAGCCACGGTTTGGCAGAACGAACCGTGCGAAACTATTGTGTCAAGGGAAAGATGCCGGGAGCGGTACTTGTAGGCAAAACTTGGAGCATCCCGGCTGATGCCCCTCTTCCGGCACGCGCAAATGCCAGGTGCGCAGTGTCGCCGATTCTGAAAGCACTGCAAGAGCAACAAGAAATCGGCCTCAAAGGAGGCCTGTACCACCGCACCCAGATTGACCTGACCTACAATTCAAACCACATAGAGGGCAGCCGCCTGTCCTTGGAACAGACTCGCTTCATATTTGAAACCAACACGATAGGCGTAACTGACGAGGCAATCACAGTCGATGACATCATCGAAACAACCAACCACTTCCGCTGCTTCGACTACATAATCCAACGAGCCACGGAGCCGCTGACCGAAAGCATGCTGAAGCAACTCCACAGAATGTTGAAATCAGGCACTTCCGATGCGGCAAAGCCCTGGTTTGCAGTAGGCGAATACAAACGGCTGCCTAACGAAGTGGGCGGAGCGGAAACAGTTGAGCCGAAAAAGACCGGAACGGCAGTCAGGGCATTGCTCAAAGCCTACCGGAGCAAACGCGAAATCAGACTTGACGACATACTGGATTTCCACTACCGTTTTGAGGCAATACACCCATTCCAAGACGGCAACGGCAGGGTCGGCAGACTTGTAATGTTCAAAGAGTGCCTGAGCCATGGCATAGTGCCATTCATCATAACCGATGAACTCAAGATGTTCTATTACCGGGGGCTGCGCGAATGGCCCGACACCCCGGGCTACCTCACCGACACATGCCTCACGGCGCAAGACAACTACAAAGCCGTCCTCGACTACTTCAAAATCAAATACTGAGCGGACACGGCGTGCCGTGCCCCTGCCAAGCCGGCGGCAGCTGAAAGGTATCAGAGGTCGCGGCTGATGCCTTTGTACCGCTCGACGAAGTCGGCGACCTTGCGGAAGACCGCTTGCTTCTTCGCCAAATACTTGGGGTTGAGCGGGCTCATCCGCGGGAGCATCGCGTTGAGGTCTGCGCCGTTGTCGGTGGCGTATTCGCGGCGCAGCGAGGCGCGTATGTAACGCCTTGCGGCCTCGTCGTCCAGCTGCTCGCCGGCTATCAGCGCGGCGGCTTCGTCCCTCATCCTGCGCTGCGCGTATGTGTAGAAGGCTTCCAGCAGCGCGGCTTTGTCGTGGATAGCGTCGATGTCCGCCTCATGGATGAAGTCCACCACCAGGCTCTCCTTGGCGCGGTTGCCGATGCTCGCCCTGATGATGCGGCGCATCTCCTCGACCAGCGCGTCCTTGTCCTTCGCCTTGCGGTTATGCTCAAACAGCAGCTCGAGTATGTAGTCCAGGTCTATCTCCTGCGACTTGAGCAAATCGACCTCAAAGACCACGTCGTCCCAGTCTATGGCAGACTCTTCATGTTGCTGCGGCTTTCGCCGGCTGCGCAGCCAGTCGCGTATGTCGTTGTATGTGGAGCGGTAGTCCTGGTCGGCGCGCTCCCGCAGCACCTCCACGCCGAGCATCGAGGCTATGTCGCCGTCGGTCAGGAAATGCCTGTCGCGGAAGTCTGCGACAGCCTCCGCGTCGCCCCGGTCAATGCGCTGCAAGGCGCGGAGCATGGAGAACTCGTCATAGTTCTGCAAAATGTTCTCGACGCGCAGGTACTCGCCGAAGAGCTTGACGAAAGCCTTCTTGTCCGACTCGGTGGTTATCTCCGCCGGGTCGGGGAACTGCTCGGTCAGTTCGCGGACTATCTGCACATACCCCCGGCGCGTCTCGCCCGTCAGCGCGTCGGTGAACCCCTCGAGGTACTCCTTGTAGCTCCGCTCGAGCACGACGTTGCGCGTGTTCTTGTCGCCGAAGAGGGTGATAGCGTCCACCGTCGCCTGTTCCAGGTCGCGGAAGGTGATGATGTTGCCAAACGTCTTGGTCGCGTCATAGATGCGGTTAGTGCGCGAATACGCCTGTATCAGCCCGTGGTAGCGCAGGTTCTTGTCAACAAACAGCGTGTTGAGCGCGGGCGCGTCAAACCCGGTCAGGAACATGCCCACGACTATGAGCAAGTCCACCTCGCCGCTCTTGACCCGCTTGGCCAGGTCGCGGTAATAGTTCTGGAACTCGCGGCTGTCGATGCCGAAGCTGGTGCGGAACATGCGGTTGTAGTCGCCGATGGCTTTGGCGAGGAACTCCTTGGCGCTGCTGTCGAGCGCGGAGGTGTCGATGGTCTCGTCGCCGATGCTCCCCTTGGCCTCCTGCTCCTCGTTAGGGGCATACGAGTATATGGTGGCTATGCGCAGCGGCTTGTCTGCCTCATGCTGCAGCGCGTTCAGCTCCTCGTAATAGAGCTTGGCAGCCTCGACGCTGCTGACGGCAAACATGGCGTTGAACCCCTTTCCTCCCATGGTGCGGTGGGTCTTGATGCGGAAATTGCGGAGTATGTACTGCGCGACCTCGCGTATGCGGTCCGGGTGCAGCAGGAGCTGCTTGTTCTCGGCAGCCGTCAGCTTCAGCTCGTCCGTCTCCGTTTCCGCCGACTTGAAGCAGGGGCGGACATTGTTGTAGTCCACCTTGAATTTCAGCACCTTCTCGTCGCGTATCGCGTCGGTGATGACATACGAGTGCAGCTGCACGCCGAACACGCTACCCGTGGTCTCCGCGCCCAAGGCGTTCTGCGGGAATATCGGCGTGCCGGTAAACCCGAACTGATAGTACCGCTTGAACTTGCGGCGTATGTTCCTCTGCGCCTCGCCGAACTGAGAGCGGTGGCACTCGTCGAATATGAAGACCACCTGCTCGCCGTATACCGGCAGGCTGCTCTCACTCCGTATCAGGTTGTTGAGCTTCTGTATGGTGGTGACGATGATCTTGTTGTCATCCTTGCCGAGGTTCTTCTTCAGCCCGGCGGTGCTTTCCGAGCCGTTGACGCTGTCCGGGGAAAAACGCTGGTACTCCTTCATGGTCTGGTAGTCGAGGTCCTTGCGGTCAACGACAAAGAAGACGCGGTCGATGAACTCGAGCTGAGTGGCGAGGCGAGCCGCCTTGAAGCTGGTCAGCGTCTTGCCCGAGCCGGTGGTGTGCCATACGTAACCGCCCCCTTCGGGCCGGCTCCAGCATTTCGACTGGAAGGAGCTGCGGATTTTCCACAGTATGCGCTCCGTCGCCGCTATCTGGTACGGGCGCATGACCAGCAGCGTGTCGCTGGTGTCAAACACCGAATAGGTCAGCAGCACTTGCAGCAGCGTGTTCTTCTGGAAGAACGTCGCCGTGAAGTCCTTCAAGTCCCGTATCAGGCGGTTGTCAGCCGTCGCCCAGTTCATCGTGAAATCGAAGCTGTTCTTGTCGCGCCGCACCGTGTTGGCGAAATAGCGGGTGTCAGTGCCGTTGGAGATCACGAACAGCTGCAGGTACTTGTAGAGCGAGCTCTCGCTGTTGAAACTCTCCTTGCTGTAGCGGTGCACCTGGTTGAACGCCTCGCGTATCGCCACGCCGCGCTTCTTCAGCTCCACCTGCACCATGGGCAGCCCGTTGACCAGGATGGTCACGTCATAGCGGTTGGCGTGCGTGCCGGTCTGCTCAAACTGGTTGATGACCTGCACACGGTTGCGTGCCACGGTCTGTTTGTCAACGAGGTGGATGTTCTGCATACGGCCGTCGTCAAACACGAAGTCGTAAACCGAGTCATTCTGCACCTTGCGCGTCTTGTCCAC
>CAKUKR010000129.1 GCA_934663645.1 uncultured Muribaculaceae bacterium
CCCCCCATAAAAAACATTAAAGTCGTGAATTGTGGGCGTTTTTAAGGGGTATATGGCTGTTTTTTGGGCGGATTATTGAAGAGCCCATTTCAGAGCCATGCCATTTGCAGACAGCCACTGGGCTATGGTCATGGACTTGATGTCCAGATAACCGCAAATCAGCGGCAGCTTCTTGAATAGTTTTACGTCATTGCTTTGCGCTGTTTCTTCGGTAATTATGACTGGGTCTAATTCCGGGTTGTTCAGTGCGTACAATACCATACGTGCATCTCCGGTTTTCATGTAAGCCGCTTTCTGCTGTTCAAATTCATCCTGCGAAAGGCGTTTTCTCATGAGAGGTATGCAGAAGGTGTTTTCCAGCAGGTTGCTGAATTTTTTCGGAGCTGGCGGCATCAACTTTGAATCATCGACGCGCCGACTCTTTTCGTTCAGGAACGGCATCTTTTCGAGGGCGATGCCTTGCTGGGTTCTCGCTGCTTCTCTGTGGATTGAAGTCAGCAGCACCAACTCCCGTGACATGAATTTTTGTTCCAAGAAGCGCAGCAACTCCTCGCCCCCTTTGATAGAGAGGTAGTAGCGCACAATCGCCAACAATGAACTCGTGTCGATAATCGCGGTCATAAGTACTTGGCTAAGCGGTTCTGCGGGATTTTCAGCTGTTCGCAGAAAGCCGCTTCGGAAACAAGCCCGTTATAATAGGCATATTGCATGGTCTCCAGATAGAGCGGAGATATGATTGGTCTTGGTGTCTGAGCCTTTGACTGTTTCATTTTCAACTCCTCGCGTTTTTCCTGCTGACGCTGCTCGTATTCATCTTCCAGATGGCTGATTATTGCACGATAACGAGGCATCGGGACTATCTTTTCGTATGCCAGCTTGGTATACCATGCCATTCTGCTGATATGGGTGGACGCAGCAATCCGGTCTATCGCGTAGTTCAGGTCTTCGGAATAATGCTTGAATTTATCCAACTCGCTGACAGCGTCACCTGCAATCAGATAGAACGCAAAGTCGTTGCACCAACGCTCGACGCTGTTGGTGATGCGGCTGCTTTCAACTTTCGACATGTCAAGCGACTCGACATCCTCTACGCCTAACAGGTAATGCCCGATCTCATGGGCGAGGGTGAAAATTTCGCGTTTGTATGATTTCTGGCGTTTCAGCACTATGACATTCGGCTCAATGTAAAAGCCGTCTATTGTGGTCTTTTCGCGCTTGTTCCAAGCCTCGACAAACTCGAATACATAGACGTTTATATCGGCAAGCTGTCGGATTATCGCCTGAAGGAATTTCCTGTGGTCTGCGATGGCTTTATCCGGGAGAATTGTCTCCCGAACCCTGTCTGCAACGGCTTTGGGACTTTGGTCCGTTGTTGCTGAGCCTCTCAACGGGTATTCCGCATTTGCCGTGTCTGTCAAGGCTCTGTAGCCGTCCAACAGGCTTTTCAGTGACTCAAATGAATCCACAATCCGCTTGTCCTCAATAGACAACTCGGATTGAAACTTTTTCTTCCTGAAGAGAACTTTGGACTTTTGGTCTATGCTTGTCGGGGAATAATCAAGGTAGAACATCAGCCCCTTCTTGAAGATGTCGTCTATTTTCTTCAGCAACGAGACCTTTATTTCGTTTCCGCTTATATCGCCTATGGTGAACGGTCTCTTCCTGTCTTCATTCAACCGGGACAGCAGCTGCTCTTTGCTCATGCCGTATAGCATAAGCAAATAGTTAAGCCTGTCTATGTTGAACTCTGTTGTCATGATTGGGATTTGCGGTGGCAATATTGCCACCGCAAAGTTAGAGATTTTTTTCGGGTTTTGCAACTTGCTGTTTCATAGCCATGTTGGCGTGGCGGCGGAGGGCGGCGAAGTCGGCGCGGCGCATAGCAGAGCCGCGTGTGAACTCGTCCCACTGCGCTTCGCTCATGGCGGCTATGTCGGCTGCGTCGATTGTCAGCATGCCGGGGCGCGGGCTGAAGTCGGCGATGGTTGTCGGCGGCACGTCGCGGTTGTGCGGGCATACCTTCTGGCAGATGTCGCAGCCGTAGAGCGTGGCTCTGCCGTCTGGCGACTGCATCACGCGGCTCTGCGCGGCGGTCATTTCGCCCCGATGCTCTATGGTCAGGTAGCTAAGGCACAGGCGGCTGTCAACCGTGCCGTCGGGCTGTATGGCATTGCCGGGACACGCCCTTTGGCACGCTCCGCAGTCGAGGCAGGTGCGTGTGGAGGGCTCGTCGGGCGGCAGCTCCAGCGAGGTCAGTATCTCGGAGAGGAAAACGTATGAGCCGTAGCCGTCGATGATGATGCAGCCGTTCCTGCCCAACCGCCCTATGCCGGAGCGCATCGCCCAGAAGCGTTCTGCCAACGGGGCTGTGTCTGCGCATATCCTCGCGGCTGCATCGAACTCTGCCTCCACCTCGCGGCACAATGCCCGCAGACGGCTGCGCACGGCCTTGTGGTAGTCGCGTCCGTATGCGTACATGGCTATGCGCGGCAGCTGCGGGTCGCGGCGGACGGGGGGGTAGTAGGGGTAGGCTATGGAGATGACCGTGCGCACGCCTTCGAGGACGGTGGCGGGGTCGGCGACCAGCGGCTCGTGGCGGCTCATGTAGTCCATGTTGCCGTGTCGGCCGGTGGCTATCCAGTGCGAGAACCGCTCGCGGGCGTCTTGGGGCAACGGCGCGGCGGCGGCAAAGCCGACGGCGGCTGCGCCAGTATCGAGTATGCGGCTGCGCAACCGCTCGCGTGTCTCTGCCGTGGCCATAGGCGGTGCGGCTATTTCCTGCCGAAGTCGGCCGGTATCTCTCCCCAGTTGTCGGTGTCCCACTTCACTATCCGTGTGCGGAAGCGGTGTGTGAGCAGCCATTTCAGGGCGCGGCGCAACAGGTTGAACACCTTGGCATTTGCGGCAGATTCCGTCAGCGTGGTGCGCACTTTCTCTTTCAATACCCATGATATGGCGGTGCGAGAGTCGGAGTAGATGGTGTGCGATTCGCCCCGCTGCTCCATGAGTGCGAGGGCGTGGACTATGGCGAGGAACTCCCCGATGTTGTTGGTGCCGCCATGGAATGGGCCGACGCGGAACAGGCGCTCGCCGGTGGCAAGGTCGATGCCTTGGTATTCCATTATCCCCGGGTTGCCCTGGCACGAGGCGTCTACCGCCCACGCCGTCAGGTCGATGTCGGGGATGGTGCGGTAGTCGCGCTTCTCCTCGGCCTGCGCCTGGCGTTGCCGCAGTTCGCGCATGAACGCCCCCAACTCGCCGGTAGCATCAGCCAGCAGCCCCTTGCGGTAAGCCTCTGCCGCCTCCTGCGGCGTGGTGAAGCTCTTGTAGCGCGCTCCTTGGAAATTGACTATCTGCTCCTGCGCGTCAGACCAGTCGTCGTACACGCCTGGGTTACGGCCCACCCACACCACATAGTATTTCTTGCCTTTCGCCATAGGTGGTCATTTCACGCCGGCGGCACGCGCTATGCGCTCCGGTATCTCGATGTTGTTCAGGTTGCCGGTAAACAGCTCCGCACCCTCGCCGATGGC
>CAKUKR010000130.1 GCA_934663645.1 uncultured Muribaculaceae bacterium
TCCGATTATGGACAGAAAATTTGACTTACTCACGCCGGTGCTCTTGCTCACCGGCTATCTCGGCAGCGGCAAGACCACTCTGCTCAACCGTATTCTCGCCAACCGCCGGGGCATACGCTTCGCCGTTATCGTCAACGACATCGGCGAGGTCAACATCGACGCTTCGCTGATACAGAAGGGGGGCGTTGTCGGACAGGACGGCGCGGACGACCTCGTGGCGTTGCAGAACGGCTGCATCTGCTGCACCCTGCGCACTGACCTGATACGCCAGATTGCCGAAATCATCGACACCGGCAAGTTCGACTATGTGGTCATCGAGGCGAGCGGCATCTGCGAGCCAGAGCCGATTGCGCAGACCGTATGCACCATGCAGCAGATGGCTGCCGGCTCGCCCACGGGACGCGGCCCGCGCCTGGACTGCATCGTCACCGTCGTGGACGCGCTGCGCATGAAGACCGATTTCGCCGGCGGCAAGGCGTTGACAGCCCAGAACATCGACGACGAGGACATCGAGAACCTCGTCATACAGCAGATGGAGTTCTGCAACATCATCTTGCTCAACAAAATATCCGAAGTGTCGCCCGAAGAGGCGAAGCAGATACGCGCCGTCATACGCGCCATTCAGCCCAACGCCAAAATCATAGACTGCGACTATTGCGACGTGGACTTCGACCAGCTGCTCAATACCGGCGACTTCGACTTTGACAAGACCGTCACGTCGGCCGCCTGGATACGCGAGCTGGAACGCCCCGCCTCGCAGGCCGAAGAGGCTGAAGCCCACGGCCGCCACCATCATCACGATGAGGACGAAGACGACCATGACCATAACGACCATGATCATGACGGCCACGAGGAGCATGGGCATCACCATCACCATCACCACCATCATGACGACGAGGGCGAGGCAGAGGAATACGGCATCTCGACATTCGTATACTACCGCCGTGCACCGTTTGTCTTCGAGCGGTTTGACGACTTCTGCGCCCGCCGCTGGCCGAAAAGCGTGATACGCACCAAGGGCGTGCTGTACTTCAGCCACAACCGCGACATGTCGATACTCTTCGAGCAAGCCGGTGTGCAGAAGAAGATTTCCGAGGCTGGCAAATGGTACGCCACCGCGCCCGAGGAGGACCGCCGCCGGCTCATGGAGATGGACCCCGCGTTTGCCCGTGACTGGGACGAGGAATACGGCGACCGCATGGTGAAGCTCGTCTTCATCGGCCGCGACATGGACCGTGCCGCGCTGACCGCCGCCCTCGACGCCTGCCTCGCCCCCCGCTGACCGCCGCGCGACAGGGAGTGCCCAGCCGCACTCCCTGTCCCTTCCCCTCATTTTCCATCCCCAATCTCCCCCCCAATTTCGCGAAAATTGTTTATCTTTGTGAGGGTAATCCGTTATACGACAACTGAATTATACGCTCATACGTCTACTATGCCGCTACGGTGTGGCAATGAGGGGAGGAGGGCGAAGCCAATGAAGCACTAAATGGAAGAGTATATAACGATAAGAAATGTCGGTCCGCTGAGGAGTGTCGAAAGCTTGAATATCAAGCCGTTCACGGTGTTGATAGGTGAGTCTGCGAGCGGCAAGAGCACACTGATGAAGCTGGTAAGCACGATGCGCTATCTGTACAAGATGGCAAATATACGCTCCTATCTGAAGCATTCCAAGATTACCAGTTCCCCGTTCAGGGTGCGGTTTGACCATATTATGGCGGCCAACGGTCTTGGAAAAATGTTCGGAGCTGACAGTCTGATAGAATACCGTGTGCAGGTGGACGGCGATACAGAGTATGCTATCCGTGTGGAAAACAAAAAGTTGGGTAAGCTGCCGATCGTCGCGCCGCGTCATTTGATGTTCAACAAGGTGTCGTTTATCTCGGAAAACCGCAACATAATACCGGTGTGGACGCAGAGGGCATCGCAAAACCCGGGGGCGAAGCTCGGCTTTTATTTCCATGAGACGAACAGCGATTTCGCAATGGCTTCTGCCGATGACAAAGAGGTTGACCTGAATTATGTTGGGATGAAACTTCACATCTCGCATCCCAAGGGCAAGCCGGCTAAGTATACTGTAATACCGACAGACGGACGGCATGGTCCTATAGAATTGCGGGACGCTTCGTCGGGCATCCAGACATCATCTTCCATGGCGTTGATTGTGAAGTATTTCGCCAGCGGATTCTCGTTCAAAGACGCTTTCAAACGTTCAGTCTTGAATTATCTGTATGATATGGAGCGTCTTAGCAAATTTGAGGCGGTGACAGAACCTGGAGAACTGCGGAAAGAAATATTCGTTCACATCGAGGAGCCGGAACTAAGCCTTTTCCCCGATGCCCAATGCAAGCTGGTAGATGAAATAATCTATTCGGCAACCCATTCAGATGCTGACCGCAAGGTAAATCTGATGCTGGCGACACACAGTCCGTACATACTCAACTATCTGAACATCGTGCTTAACCAGACAAAAGAGGGTCGTGCCTCGCTCGACCGCAGCGAGACGGCGGTGTACCGCATTTTTGACGGCGAAGCACAGGATTTGTTGATGCAAAATGAGCGCGGACACTGGATAGTAGACACATACGACCTATCGGAGCTTATGGGAAACATCTACAACGAATTTGTCACGCTCGATATATGATTGTAGACTATCTCAAGTACGATTTCCCACGCGAGGTTGCGGCTGCCGGCTTTGACGTGAAAGTCCCGTTTGAGATGCGTCACGGCTTGTTTGCCCTGTCTGATGCCAAGTCTTGTGCCGACTGCAAGCGCAAAAGACCTTCTCGCGCCGCGTGTGATGAAAATGTCCTCAAGGTAGACAGCCACGGCGCGGAGATTGTCATTATCCAGTTTGAGGAATATATCGGTCAATTCAAGAGCCTAAATTCGGAAGCGCGGTGCGATTTGCTTATGGCGGAAAGCCGCGAAGAGGGCAACAAGATAGTTTTCTGCGACTTGTGTTGCTACGATGAGAAATATGTCGAGCCGAATGTGGGGGAATATCCAGAGGGAAAACGTGCAAAAGCACGCCAGCAGATGAGGCAATCTGTCGAACTGCTATGCCAGGCGGACAATGTCACAAAAATTCGGCTGTTGACTTACCCTGAAAAGGTCTGCCTGTTTGCGTGGCGAGATTACAGCATACCCGATGAGCCGGCAGTCCCGGCACGCGGCAATGTACGTGCCAATATGCAGGTGTTTGGCAGTGTCGTTTCCAATATGACAGCGCAAGCGACCACGCATCACCATATAATGGACCACGGCTTCACTTTCATGCAGATAAAGTATCCGTCATCATACATTTGGTGAGATGGCGATGTCACAATGCCGAGCTGTCGGAATGGTATTCTGAGAAAATGTTGCGGCGTAGGCGGATTATTCCCGGGAAAGTTGTACCTTTGCGATGTAAAAATCATAAA
>CAKUKR010000131.1 GCA_934663645.1 uncultured Muribaculaceae bacterium
CTGGGCGCACAGTTCGGCGGCAAGTATTTCGCTCACGACGTGCGCGTTATCCGTATGCCGCGCCACGGCGCATCCTGCCCGGTGGGCATGGGCGTAAGCTGCTCGGCAGACCGCAACATCAAGGCGAAAATCAACCGCGAGGGCCTCTGGATAGAGGAGCTCGACGAGTTCCCCGCACAGCTCATTCCCGAGGAGATGCGCAACGCCGGCGAGGGTGAAGTGGTCAAAATAGACCTGAACCGCCCGATGGCAGAGGTGCTTGCAGAACTCGACAAATACCCCGTATCGACACGCCTGTCGCTGCGCGGCACTATCATCGTAGGACGCGACATCGCTCACGCGAAAATCAAGGAACGCCTCGACAACGGCGAGCCAATGCCTGAATACCTGAAAGAGCACCCCATATACTATGCCGGCCCGGCAAAGAAGCCTGAAGGGATGCCCTCCGGCTCATTCGGCCCGACAACGGCTGGACGCATGGACCCGTATGTTGACCAGTTCCAGGCCGCTGGCGGCAGCATGATAATGATAGCCAAAGGCAACCGCAGCCAGCAGGTGACCGACGCTTGCAAGAAGCACGGCGGCTTCTACCTCGGCTCTATCGGCGGCCCGGCCGCTATCCTGGCGCAAAACTCTATCAAGAAGGTGGAACTGCTGGAATATCCGGAACTCGGCATGGAGGCTATCTGGAAAATCGAGGTCGAGGACTTCCCAGCCTTCATCCTCGTTGACAACAAGGGCAACGACTTCTTCAAACAGATCAAACCGCGCTGCCCGCTGGCATAAGCGAGCCGCAACGCACTGAACAGCAGGGGTGTGCCTCACCAGTGAGGCACATCCCCATTTTATGCGCAGCCCAGTAGGAGGGTGTGTCAAAATGCACAGACCATGTATGATTGCGTTGGCAGTGTAGGGACACGGCGTGCCGTGTCCGCAATCAAGTCGCTGCAAATCAAATAATTGCACTTCCACCCTTCGGACACGGCACGCCGTGTCCCTACCTTGCCGACGTACTGACTTCGGTCAGCGGCGGCAGATAGCGCGAAACTTGCAGTATTTGCATTGCGTCGGGTCTGTCGCCTGGGTCAGCGGCTTCGACGGGTCGAAAAGCTCCTTCAGCCGCGACTTCAGCACCGCCTCGAAATCATCGAGCAAATCACAGTTTCCTGCTTCGTTCTCATACTTGAAGTGATCAACTGTCACCTCCTTTTTGCCACGCGCCGCACCGAATTTCGGGCTGTTCATCTGACGACCCAATACATTATATATCAGCGGCTTGAACTCCGCGATATGGCTCATTTTCTTGCTCTTGTGCGCCAACAAGCAGTAGAGCATCAGCTGGAAGAAATACTTGGTATTGTCATCGCAGTTGAATATGTCATCTACAGCATCTGCCACCAAACTCACCGAGCCTGTCTTGTAGTCCACTATGCGGTATACGTTCTGCCCCTTCTCCGTGACGCAGTCGATGCGGTCAATGATGAAATTGAAATTGACTGTCAGCTCGTCATCTACCTTGAACGACAGGTAGTTCTTCTCCTCGCAGTCGAGTATGCGCAGATTGTCGAGCTTGCTGTCCATCGCCACGATGTCGCGGACTATGGGGGTGATTATGGAGTGCTGTATCGCCGGTTCGCCGGTCAGCGGCTCATCCAGATGATCCTTCCTGTTGAGGTATTTTTCGTTAATTGACCGGCGCACTTGGTCGGAAATCGCGGTGCTTTCGCCGTTCAATAATTTTTCAAAAAATTCTGGCGACAACTTTTTCCCGCCGCCAAGCCATCGATTTCGGTCGTCCTTGTCGAGATATAGGCACATCATCGCGTCATGGACAACGTTGCCGAAGTCAATTGCGGAAAGAAACTCCGTCGGCGGCTCTTCGATTTTAACACCTGGCAGGTAGGTGAAATAGAATTGGAGGGGGCAGCCAAAGTATTTCTGCAGCGACGAGGCGGAGAATGTGCGTGATTTCTTGGTTCGGTCGATTGGATAGCCGAAGTCGTTGATCGGTTCGGTAAATTCGCGCAAGATGCCAATGATGCGCTCGTCCTTCTCGATTTCGATTTTCTGCGGCCTGGCCGGCTGCGCGAGGTTGAAATGCGACTGGACGATTTTGATGCCCTCCCGTGCATACAGGTGCTTGAGCTGGAGGATGAAGCGCGAGGGGTCACCCGCGCCCGAGCCTACAGTCCGCGCATCGTACAGCAAGGTGACAGACCGGGCGCGGCTTATCAGGCGGTAGAAATAGTACGCGAAAATTGACTCCTGCGACTGCGGCGTGGGCAGCCCGAAAGCCGTCCGCAGCGACGCGGGAATGAATGTGCGAGAGCGCAGACGGCGCGGGAAGATGCGCTCGTTCATCGAGGGAATGATGATATGGTCAAAGTCGATGGAGCGCGTTTCGAGCAGTCCCATGATCTGCAGCCCGCGCAGCGGCTCGCCCTCAAACAGCACTTTCTCGCCGGCTATGAGGCGGTCCGCGAGCGTGAAGACGCTCTTCATCTGCGGGTTGATGCCGCGCTGGCGGCAGGCATAGCGCAGCCGCTCCAGGGCGCGGCGGTAACAGTCTATGTGCACGGCCGTGAGATTGTCGAGGCTCAAGGACTTTTCGTGCGCAGTGCCGTCGCCGGCAGCAGAGCTGACACTGGCAGCCGTCACGTCGGCAAGCAATGAGTCAATATAGTCTATCACCTCGTCGCAGGAGGCTTTGTGGTCCAGTCGGCGGAATATTTTGGCGGACATTTCATTGCTGTTCAGCAATGAGGCATACACAAACCGCCGGCGGTCTTTCTGCACATGCCCCTTGATGCGCATCAGCTTCTCCTGCCCCAACAGCAGATGTGTGAACGGGTGGGCAAGGAGCGCGTCAACATCCTGGTGGAAGAACTGCTCCCCTATCGCGCTGGTCTGCGCCCGCGACTGCAGGTGGCGCAGCAGCGACACAAATGACACGACCGGCGTATGCCGCAGCGGCAGGCCCATGGTGAGGTTGACGGAGCGGATCTCTTCCGGCAGCGAATATACCATGGGCATCAGCAGGTTCTCATCGGGGAGGACGACGGCGACACGCGCATCGTCAAACTGGCTGTCCGACAGTTTCTTGTGCAATTTACCAATTTCCGCGCCGGCGACCTTGGCCTGTATGGCATTTGAGGGGGTTGATATGACTTTCACCTCCTCGGGGATGCCAGACGTCTCGCAGTCGTCGAGCGACAGCCATTCGGGCTTCGGGAA
>CAKUKR010000132.1 GCA_934663645.1 uncultured Muribaculaceae bacterium
TACAATGTGACGACCGGCAGTTTCGAGAACCATGGGGTTGTGTCCTCGGAGCTCGCTTCCACTTCTGACCATGCGTGGGACCCTGTAGAGAACAAAATCTACGGCCAATACACCGTCGACGGCTCCAGAAAACTCTGTGTCGTAGACTATCAGGAACAGACTGTCACTCCAGTAGGCGATTGTTACTCCTATTTCGGACTCGCTTTCGATGCTTCAGGCCAGCTTTGGGGCATCGACAATGCCGGTGACCTCTACAAGGTGAACAAGGCCAACGGCTCGGCTGCCAAAGTGGGTTCTACCGGGGTGGTGCCGAGGTATTCGCAGTCGATGACGTTCGACTACAAGACAGGCGAACTCTACTGGGCGAGCATGATTGACGCTGGAGTCAAAGACTGCTCGAAGCTCTACAAGGTTGATACGGCTACTGCCAAAGTCACCCTCGTCACTGCTTTTCAGGACAACGAAGAGTTCATGGGACTTGGCGTTATGCCAGCTCTCGCTGCTGACAACGCTCCGGGCTTTGCCACAAACCTTTCGGTAACTGTCAGCGGCGCCGCCACAACGGGCGAGGTGTCCTTCACCCTGCCTGAATACACATACATGGGCGATGCCCTGAACGGTGAAGTATCATACAGGGTGCTTGCAAACGGCAATGAGCTGTTCACCGGCAAAGGAGACAAGGGTTCTGCTGTAAAGAAAAGCTGTACCCTCCCCGCCGGCGACGTCACAGTTTCCGTAATCTGCTCCAACAGCGAAGGCGACGGGCCTGCTGCCACTGCCAATTGCTGGATCGGCGAAGACTATCCGTTGGCCCCGGCAAATGTGAAATTCTCAATCGAGGAAGCCACCGGCAACGTCTCCCTCACCTGGGATGCTGTAACCGAAGGACAGCATGGCGGCTACATCAACCCCTCTAATATCACATATTCCGTGACCCGTTACCCGGACAAGAAGGAAGTGTCCGCCAAGCAGAACGGCACCTCATTCGCCGAGACCCTCATTCAGCCTGATCTCCCGCAAGATTTCTATTATGAGGTGAAAGCCCTTAATGGCTGGCGAGAGTCTGAGCCTGCTGCATCAAACCATTTGCCCTTCGGCAAAGGCTTTGAAGTGCCGTACAACAACAGTTTCGACGATTCTGGCTCGCTCGATTTGTTCTACATCATTGACGGCAACGGCGATGACAGCACATGGAAGTGGAGCAAGTTCCAGACGCAGACGGCCTATATCTTCACCGGCACTGATGCCCCCAAGCCGCAGGATGACTGGCTCATTACACCAGGCATAGACATGAAGGCAGGAAACCGCTATCAGATTACATACAATATCATGCCTAATCTGGGCGGCGCAAAATTCAAAGAGCGCATGGAGGTTGCCTTCGGCCTCGGCGTTGCTCCGGCCAACTACACCGTGGCAGAGGAAGCGTTCGAGTTTGACGGCAGCAAGGTGCTCGAGCGAAAAATCGTGGTCACTGCCGAGCAAGACGGATATTACCATATCGGGTTCCACGCCTTGTCGGACTGCGTGAAGGGTGTGTCGATCAACATCGACAACCTCAACATCGACGTGCTGGCCAGCGAGGATGCTCCTGCCAAGGTCACAGACCTCAGCATCAAGGCTTCGCAAGGCACAGCTCCCGTCACTCTGAAATTCAAGACTCCGACCAAGCGCGTCAATGGCAAGGACCTCGACAAGATTACCAAGGTTGAGGTGTATCGTAACACAAGCGAGCTGGTGAAGAGCGTGGAGATGACAGAAACCGGCAAACAGGTGACAGTGGTAGACAACAAGGGCGCACGGGGCATGACCCGTTATACCGTAGTGGCTTATAATGAACACGGTGTCGGCGAGCGCGTGGAGGAGGAAATCTATCTCGGGCTTGACCTCCCTGGCGCTCCGCAGAACATCAGCCTTACGGATGAAGGCAATGGCAAGCTCAAACTCACATGGGAAAAGCCTAAGGCAGGTGCCAATGGCGGATACTGTGACTCTAACAACCTGACATACAATGTGTATGCCGTGGAAAACGGATATGCAGTAGACTTCAAGAACGGCATCCGCGCCAATGAGCTGATTATCGACGCTGACGACTATTATTCGAGCTCGCAGACCGTAAGATACTATGCTGTGTCGGCTCAGAACTCCGCTGGTGAAGGCGGCGCATACCGCTCCTCTGAGGTGCTTGTGGGCAGCCCCTATTCTTATCCGTTTGCAGAGAGCTGGGTGAACGGCAATGCCCGAAACGACGGATGGTACCGCATGAGCAACGGCGAAAATGGCTGGGAGCCTGAAGCCAATCATTCTTCGGACAATGACAACGGGTGCATCTCGTTTGATGCCGCCCTGGACGGCGACCTCAGTTATCTCTGTCTTGGCAAGGTAAACGTCTCTGCCGCCTCGAAGCCCAAGCTGATTTTCGACTACTACGCTCTGCCTGGCGAGGATATGTACATCCTGCCTGAAATCAACCTTGCGTACACAGGCAAGTATGCCACGGCAACAGCTGTCAACTTCAGCACCCTCTCCGGTGAAGCCGGTTGGCGTGAAGCTGTGATAGACCTTGCTGATTTCTGCAAGGAATATCCGTATATCAGCGTGAGGTTCCTCGGCAAAGGCGGTACGCTCCATCCGCTGCGTATCGACAATGTGCGTATCATGGACTCGGACAAGGCTCCGACGCTCGGCTTCAGCGGCATTGACGACATGCCGGTTGACAATATAGCCCCGGTACGCTACTACGACCTGAATGGTTTGGAAGTGCCCAACCCGCAGCGCGGCTCAATATACATTGTGCGAACTGCTGATGGCAAAACTCATAAGGTAATTCTCTGACAATTGATGTCCGGCTCTTCGCTGCCCGTTGGGTTGAGGAGAGCCGAATTTTTTTCATTCACTCCAAATTTATACGATTATGAAGAAACTTGTCGCTTTGGCTCTGGCAACCGCTTGCTCGGCTTCGGCTTTTCCGCAGGCAAAACAGGTGCCCTATTCCTCAACGTTCTATCAGGACGCTGACTGGACGGTTATTAACACCACCGAAGGCACTTCCACATGGGAGGACAATGACAACTCCCGCGACTTCAA
>CAKUKR010000133.1 GCA_934663645.1 uncultured Muribaculaceae bacterium
GCAGATTAAACATCTCGTATATCGGGTACATAGTTGAGGGTTATGGAGCCCAAAACAGCAACTGCTTGATACCTCAACTGGTTGATTGTATGGCTGGAATGCATGATTATTGTGACCCTGAATTAAGGATGCACCACATCATCGATCGGGCGACGCGAGAGGAGATATTCACATACGAGGACTTCAGCAAGCCCTCTGTCGGTGTTGAGGAAATCCCTGCGGAACAGCCCAAAGACGGTGTACAGGCGAAGCCCCACGACAACAAGATGTATGACCTGAACGGCAGGGAGATACGCAACCCGCTGCCGGGGACTGTCTACATCCAGGGCGGCGAGAAGCATGTCGCAAAGTAGCCCGTAACGACATTTCGACCATAACACATATCGGGGGTGCGCTTTTTCGGCGCACCCACGATTGTTTTTCGGCAAGGTGTAAACTGGCATTTCGACATCCACACCAAGTCTCTACGATTTGTATCGGGCGTGCGGGTGGGGTCAGTAGCCGTAGTTGGGGACGGAGAGGACTTTGCGGCCGAAGGGGGTCAGCATGTCTACGTCGGGGTAGTACGGCAGCTCGATGACTCCGGCGGCATACGGGCCGATGTCATACGGCTGGTAGACAAATACCAATGCCCGGTCTTTCACATAGAAGTCCTCTGGGACATATATGGCGTTCACGTCGAAGACCATGTTGCGGTATTCGTCGGTGTCGGCGACGATGCGGCGCAGGTCTGATGCCACGCGGTCGGCATACTCGCCGACAAACACTTTGTCGAGCGTCACTATCGTGTTTTCAGGGACATAGTATGTCAGGTACCGCTTGCCGTTCATGCCGTGCGCCGCACCGGCGAAATAGGCATAAAACTCATTGCGCCACACCACGAGGTTCTCGCTCGCATGGCATACGGTCACGTCAACCGACGAGCTGCCCATGTATTTGGTCGTGGTGGGGAGGCTGGTCGGGTGCGTGCCTTCGGGGAGTATCTGCGGCACGCATTTGCCGTCCTCTATCTTCACGCCGCCCAGCTCCTCGAGGGCGGCACGCAACGCGGTTATGTCATTGCTGCCGATGCTTACGGGCATCATGATGCGCCGAGCGTCGAGGGTATACTGCGAGCCGTTGGGGATGTCGAAATCATTGCTCTTGTCCTCGCAGATGCGTGTGTATGAATAGCTGCGCAGTGTTATGTCGCCACTACCTTCAGCTTCGGCGGCATTGCAGTTGCCGCCGGCAGCCGCCAGCGAGACCAGCATGGCGGCTGCCAATATTTTGGGTTTCATCTTCATTTGTATTTCGGTCATTATACACTATAACGGCGTCATGCTGCCGTAAGTTGTCACCAGCCGCCGCTTGCTCCGCCGCCGCCCGACGAGCCGCCGCTGAAACCGCCTCCGCTGCTGCCGCTATCAGACAGGGACGAGCCGATTGCCGCTGCTGCGCCGGCTGCTGCGGCTGCCGCTTCGAGCCTCGGTATCTTGTACTGCTCCTCCTTGGTGTGTCCGCAGAAACGGCACTTGTATGTCTTGACGCCGGTGCCTTGGGAGAGCAACGTCGGCTTGACACGCACCTCGTCTGACACCATTTCATACGCCACGGTCTTGCACGCCGGGCATTCCGCAAACTTGGTCTGCGACGAGCGGTAAGCATACTTCTCTATGGCATGGCATGCGGGACATTCCCACACGTCGTAGTCAACAGACTTGATCTGCTCCTCGAGGTCTTCAGCCGGCGTGAGGTATGCGTTGTCAGCTTCCTCCGAGAGGCGGCGCATCTTCTTGCCGCACTTCGGGCAGCGCAGCCTCTTGTTGCGGCTGCGTCGGTAGAATATGTACGCCAACAGGAACAGTGGCAGTGCCATGCCCAACGAGAACAGAGCCGCGCCGCCGAGCATCACCAGCGAGCCGCGCCATGCCAACGCTTTCTCATACCGGTCTTTGCCGCGTGTCTTCACTGCCTTGTAGACAAATATGCACAGCCCGGCGAACAAGACGATCATTGCCAAGTTCCACGCCACCTCTTTCAGCGTCTCAATATCCTCCTCGGTCAGGCCTGCCTGTCCGTCAGCGAGTTCCGACATGATCTCGTCGCGCACTTCGGGGTTTGTTGCCACGGCACTTATATGCGCGATCACAGCCTTGACACCGCCGTCCACATCGTTCTCCTTCATCCGGGGGAATAAGTCGCCGCGCAAGAGTTCGCTGCAGAAGGCATCCGTAAACACGCCTTCCATGCCGTAGCCGGTCTCGATGCGGGCTTTCTTGCCGCCCATGTCGATGAGCAGAAGCATACCGTTATCCTTGTCCGTCTTGCCGAGTCCCCACTGCTTGAACAGCTCCGGGGCAAACTCGTCGACTGTCTCGTCGCCAATCGACGGGAGTATTGCGACTGCAATTTCTGCTGTTGTCGCTTTGCGCACCTCGGCAAGCTGTCGGTTGACCTCCGCCTTAGCCTCGGGCGACATAAAGCCTCCAGGGTCAGCCACATACTGGCTGCGGTCGGCGATGTTGGGATTTGGAACATCGGCAGGTGTGTACACCTGTTCGCCCCATGCCGCGCCGCTGGCCAGCAGCACGACTGCAAGGAGCATAATCCTGAAAATCACTTTTGTATCTTTCATATCAGTATTGGTAATTCATCATTATACAGCGGGCAGCGTGTCGCCGTTGAGGCGGCGGAAGAGGTCGAGCGCATACACGTCTGTCATTCCGGATATGTGGTCGAGCACACTCTGCAGGCGCACATACTTGTCGGGCGAGGTCACGTCATACTGCCGGGGCACTTTGGCGAGCATTAGCCGCGAGAAATTGCGCTGCGGATGCAGCACCGCCTCTAT
>CAKUKR010000134.1 GCA_934663645.1 uncultured Muribaculaceae bacterium
GACGAGGACGGCAAGGGCGGCTCCGGCGGCTTCGACGTGGACGTGGACGGCTGGGGCGAATACGAGGACATACCCATAGACATGTAATCACCATACAAACCCAAAACATCATATAAACAAGCAATATACGACAATAACAAAATAACTTTTACTTATGAGAAAACTTATTTTTCTCGGCTGCGCAGCCGCAGCCGTACTGGCAAGCTGTTCCAATGAGGAACCGGTAGCAATGCCCAAGAGCAGCGCTGTCTCATTTGACAATGCGTTTGTGAACAATTCCACCCGCGCCACTGACATCACAGCAGCGAACATCGAGGACTTCAATGTCTATGCCTTCATGGGCAACCCCGCTGGTGTAGTTTTCGCCGGTGAGACAGTCACCAAGAACGAGACTACGGGCGAATGGGAATACGAGAACCTGCAGTACTGGACTCCGGTCAACACATACTGGTTCTCCGCAGTCGCACCCGTGACTGGCGCACACTGGACATACGCCCCCATCACCGAGACTGCTGACAGCTACCTTGGCGGCGGCACGCTCTCCTTCAACAACGAGGCCGCCAACGGCGAGCAGGACCTGCTCTATGCCTGGAAGCCGAGCATACTCTGCGAGTCAACGACTATGAGCAAGGTCGGCTTCACATTTGACCACCAGCTCTCTCGCGTGAAGTTCACTTTCCAGAACGACTTCAACAACTCGCTCGCCACTATCGTGGTCAAGGACGTGAAAATCACCGATGCAGTTGCCGACGGCACACTCGACCTCAATGTCGCCGCCCCTGCTTGGGTATGCGGCAACGGCACATTCACGCTCGCCTTTGACGACTATGCTGTCGTAGACGGCGAAGGAAACACCAACAGCCACATAGCAGCCAAGGGCGGCCAGGGCGCAACCGGCACCAAGTACATGATTTCTGCCAACCGCGCATACAATCTCACATTCACTGTCGAGCTGTATCAGGGCGGCCACCTCGCCGGCACTTACAACCACACTGTCACTGTTCCCGCAGTCAACATGCTGCGCGGTTACAGCTACAACTTCACTGCAAAAATCGATGCAAGCAACGTAGACCCGGTTACCGAACTCCGTCCTATCGAATTTGAGGTAACAGGCGTGAACGGTTTTGCAGACGGCGGCAACACAGATGTGCCTGTAACTGCTCCCACAGAGTAACAAGAAGCTGAAAAACAACAACATCAAACATAACATACAAGATGAAGAAAACATTATTTATCGGAGTTGCAGCGCTTGCAATGCTCGCAAGCTGCTCCAACGATGAGGTGGTAGAACAGCCCAAGAGCAACGCTATCTCATTCTCGACATTCGTCGACAACGCTACCCGCGCAGACGCGCTCACAGCTGAAAACCTTGCAGAAAAAGGCGGCTTCGGTGTCTATGGCTATGTGGAGAACATGAACGGCAAGCTGTTTGACAATGAAAAAGTGACTAAGGGTGAAAGCGCCTGGACATACAGCAACAAGCAGTATTGGGTGGCCGGCAAGAGCTATTGGTTCCAGGCATTCGCCCCCTATGCAGCTGACTATACATTCACAGCGCCGACGGGCAACCTCCCGACAGGCGAGGCTGGTACGGTTTCGTTCACAAACAACGGCACAACCGACTTCTGCGTGGCTTTCGCAACCGCAACCGGACAGGCATCTGGCAATGCTCCCGTACCCTTCACATTCAAGCACCTGCTCTCTCGCGTGAAGTTCACATTTGCCAATTCATTCTCGAATGACAACATGAGCATGGTGGTCAGCAATGTCAAGATAACCAATGCCCACAACAGCGGCACAATGGACCTCGGCGCAAACACCTGGACTGTCGGCGAGACCAACACGCTCGCAATCCCTTACACTGTTGCCGGAACAAACGTGGCACGGGGAGCAAATGTCGCATCTGACTACAACTTCCTCATTCCGAACAACTACGCCTATACAGTGACTTTCACTGTCAAGGTATACACCGGCTCAACTCTCATGAAATCCAAGGACTTCACTGTCACTCTGCCGGCAACCAACTTCCAGCGCGGCTACTCATACAACTTTACCGCCACTCTCAACGCAAAGAATACGCTTGATGACCTCGAGCCTATCGAGTTCACTGTTGCTGGCGTTGACGGCTGGGGTACAGACAACGCCGGTACTGTGACAATTCCGGAGATCTAATGACGACGGCATAACAAGAGAACCGACCCCTCAATGGGGGCATACAGGGTGCAGGGAGCGGGATATCTCCCTGCATCCGCCAAACCGAACAATGACGCGCACCAGAATGCGCCAGTAAAAAACTTGCAAAATGCACAGTATGAAATTACATATCAAAGGATTATGGGCTGTGGCTGCTGTCACAGGCTCTGCTCTGTTGTTTTCGTGCAGCAACGACGATGTTGACATCACCAATCCTTCAGCCCCGGTAGACTATGTGTGTTTCCGCCTCGACCAGGGGCAAAACGCCGACGGCACACGCTCTGACGGCAAACAGTATGTGCTGCGGTCGGCAGGCACTGCCGACACGCTATGCATGCGGACGGAAATCACCGACGGCATCAGCACCGGCACAGCCGCCACGCGAGGCACTCAGATAACCGGCGCCGCAGACTTGACCGGGTTTGACTGCTACGCATACATCAACGA
>CAKUKR010000135.1 GCA_934663645.1 uncultured Muribaculaceae bacterium
GCTGATCGAGGGAGGAGTGGTTGAAAGAGTTGAGAAACAGCATCGCCTCGCCATCGGCGTGGTTCAGTAGTTCGATTAGGGGAAAAGCCATATTTGCTTGCATATTTATCGGTGACAAATATACAAACAAATACGACTAATGGAACAATTTCATGCGTTAAAAATGCACAACCGCAGCGGACGCGGCGTTGCAACGGGTCAACCTACGCAGCTGCCTGGGGCAACCGGGCCTGTCGGACCGATGACGATGAGACGGCCATCTGGCGCGGCGGCGGAGAGGATCATGCCCTCGGAGAGGATGCCTTTCAGCTTGCGCGGCTCGAAGTTGGCGATGAAGCATACCTGCTTGCCTATCAGGTCTTCGGGCTGGTAATGCTTGGCAATGCCGCTGACGATGGTGCGGCGCTGCATGCCGTCGTCTATGAGGAAACGCAGCAGCTTGTCGGCCTTCTTGACCTTCTCGCACTCGAGGACAGTGCCTACGCGGATGTCTACCTGCTCGAATGTCTCGAAAGGCACGTTCTGCTTGACCGGCTCGGGCTTCCATGAGCGCAGGAGGTTCTGCCTTTTGGCCTCGGCGAGTTTGGCGAGCTGCGCCTCGACCACTTCGTCGCCGATCTTCTCGAAGAGCAGCTCGGGCTTGTCGAGCATCGTGCCTTCGGCTATCAGGTCGTCGCGTCCAGTCATGCCCCAGAAGGGCTTGCCCATGCGCAGCTGCGCGAGGAGCTTCTCCGCCATGAAGGGGAGGAACGGCTCGAAGGCGACTGCAATGTTGGCGCATACCTGCACAGCGGCGTTGAGTATCGTCGCAGTGCGCTCCGGGTCGGCCTTGATGAGTTTCCACGGCTCTGCGTCGGCAAGGTACTTGTTGCCGGCACGCGCTACCTCCATAGCGTCCTTGAGAGCCTCGCGGAACTTGAAGTGGTCAATGTTGTCGCTCTCGCGGCTCACAGCAGCGCGGATGGTGTCAAAGAGGTCACGCTCCATCTGTCCGTACTCTCCGCGAGGAGGCACTGCACCGCCGTAATATTTGTGTATCAGCACCATGGCACGGTTGACAAAATTGCCGAGTATGGCAACCAGCTCCGAATTGTTGCGCGTCTGGAAGTCCGCCCAGGTGAAGTTGTTGTCCTTTGTCTCCGGGGCGTTGGCAGTCAGCACATAGCGCAGCACGTCCTGCTTGCCGGGGAGTTCGCGCAGGTACTCGTGCAGCCACACGGCCCAGTTGCGCGAGGTGGAAATCTTGTCGTCCTCGAGGTTGAGGAACTCGTTGGCGGGGACGTTGTCCGGGAGGTTGAACGAGCCGTCAGCCATGAGCATGGCGGGGAAGATGATGCAGTGGAAGACGATGTTGTCCTTGCCGATGAAGTGGAGCATCCGCGTTTCGGGGTCTTTCCACCACTTCTCCCAGTCGTCAGGACAGAGGTCTATGGTGTTGGAGATGTATCCGATAGGCGCGTCAAACCACACGTACAGCACCTTGCCCTCCGCGCCCTCGACAGGCACGGGTATGCCCCATTTCAGGTCACGGCTCACGGCACGCGGCTGCAAGCCGAGGTCGAGCCATGATTTGCACTGTCCGTACACGTTGGGCTTCCACTCCTTGTGCTGGTCGAGTATCCAGTGGCTGAGGCGTTCCTGGTACTGGTCGAGCGGCAGATACCAGTGCGAGGTCTCACGCTTGACGGGGACATTGCCGGTTATGGCCGAGCGGGGGTTGATGAGATCGGTGGCATTGAGCGACGTGCCGCAGGCTTCGCACTGGTCGCCGTATGCATGCTCGTTGCCGCAATGGGGGCAAGTGCCGGTGACGTAGCGGTCGGCGAGGAACTCCCCTGCCTCCTCGTCGTAGAGCTGCTCCGTAGTCTGCTCGATGAACGCGCCCTTGTCATAGAGGCGGCGGAAAAAGTCGGAGGCTGTGCGGCGGTGCGTCTCGGAAGTGGTGCGTCCGTAGTAGTCAAAGGAGATGCCCAACTCTTGGAACGATTCCTTGATGATTTTGTGGTAACGGTCCACGATGTCCTGCGGCGTTACGCCCTCGGCCTTGGCCTTGATTGTAATAGGCACGCCGTGCTCGTCGCTTCCGCCGATGAGGATAACCTCCTCGCCGCGCAGACGCATGTACCGTGCGTAGATGTCAGCTGGTATGTATACTCCGGCGAGGTGTCCTATGTGGACGGGCCCGTTAGCGTAGGGCAACGCCGTGGTGATGAGAGTCCGTTTGAATTTCTTTTCCATGCTTGGATAGTTTACCTGTTTGAAACCACAAAATTACGAAATATTCCGCGTCCCCGCAACCCTGGTTTTGAGCCCAAATTCATGGTCTCGAAATGTTAAATCATGCACGAAACCGGTGGAAATCTCCGCTTTTCAGGCACATTTTCACCGATTTCAAGCAAAAAACGAGGACATCGCAAAGCGCAAAATCAATATATACAATTGAAACACAACCACTTACCGCCAATGTCAATCAAAAATGCAAACATATATAAACTCACAAGAACATCAGCCCCCAATTCCCTGTAGAGACAGAGCCGCTCCGATTGCACTGCACAGCAGGGGGAATGCCCAATGCGCAGACTGTGTATGATTGGGGCGGCAAGGTAGGGACACGGCGTGCC
>CAKUKR010000136.1 GCA_934663645.1 uncultured Muribaculaceae bacterium
CGGTTGTCAGCGCGGTGCGCTGTTGCCGGACTTGCCGTTGGTCACATCGTCTGCGCCTACCTGTGCCGCTGTGCGCTTCACGTCGCTGCGCAGCTTGCCAAGGCGGTAAGAGACCGACAGCCCCACGCTCCAGCTCTGGTAGCGGGTCGAGGTATGTTCATGCATGGTCGGCGTATCTACGTTGTATGCCCATTTCTTCTTGTTCTCGAAGAAGTCCTGTGCGTTGATGCTGATGTTCAGCGCGTCATCCTTGAGAAACGAGCGGGACAGCGAAAGGCCGTAGTAGTACCAGCCCGTAATCGGACGGCCCTGGAGGTTAACGCCCGGTGTGCCGCCGCCGCCCCAAGCATCGAGGCGCAGCTTGCACGGCATCGTGTAGCCGTAGCTGAGGTCGAAATACGTTGCCCAGCCGTGGTTGCGTATAGGCGTGGCACTCTTGTCGGAGCGGACATCCTCATAGTTCAGCGAACCGTAGATGCTTGCGTCCATTGTCGGCGTAATTTGGTATGACAGGTATCCGCAGATTTCGGTGTATCTGTCCTGTCCGATGTTGCCGTATGTCGTATGGTAGATGCCGTCCTTGATGAATGAATAGGAGGCTATCATGTCGTTCTTCTGACGGTACGATGCTGACACCTCACCGCTGAACTTGTCTCCGCCGTAGTTGGTATACTTCAGCTCTACGGAGTTGCTGTGTTCGCTGGTCAAGGCCGGGTTGCCGTATGACACCTCGCCGTAGGTCATTGTGTTGCGGTACGGATTGAGGCTGTTGATGCCCGGGCGCGAGATGCGCATGGAGTATGCCAGGCGCAGGTTGCTCAGGTCGTTCAGCCTGTACGTCAGCGCGGCATTGGGGACGAAGTCGTTCAGGTGTGAGGTGAAGTCGGGATAGTCGCCAGTGTTCACCGTCTTGTGGTATTCCATGCCGAGGCGCGTATGCTCGTAACGCAGGCCTGCGCGGGCGGTCATGCGCCAGAAACCGGCGGTGTATGAGGTGTATAGGGCGTACACGTCATTGAACTGCGACACGTTCATATACGAATCATCAGTATACGTCACGCCGTCCACGCTTGTCCCCAGCCATTGTGTAGCCTTCTGGTGAGGGCGGAATACCGCCTTTCCTCCGGCCTCGAGCGTGTGCTTGTCGTTCACAAGCGGCAGCGCGTAGTCCATCTGCATGATGTGGCAGTCCGAATAGTTGTGGCTGTGACGCTGCATATACGGCATGCCGTCGAAGTTCACGCCGTCATACAGCCGCTGCTCTGAATGGTAAGGGCTGTCGCCCCAATTGTACTGGTAGGAGAGTGTGAGCGTATGCGCGGCGTTGCCCGGGAATGTGTGCTGGTACGACGCATTGGCAGACAGCCAGCGGTCGTTGCTGTCTGTCGACCAGTCGCGGCGGTACATCCATTGCAGGTCGCCGGTGCGGTTGCGCATTGACACGTCGCCGTCATTCAGGCTGCGCGAGTCGTATTGGCCCCCGGACACGGAGAGCGTGAAGAGGTTGAGCGAATCTGCCTCCCACGACATGTTCAGGTTGCCTCCCAGATATTTTGACTTGTTCATGAACCGTGTGCTTGTGCGGTAGTCATGGTTGTCGTCAGAGGTGTAATCCTCGCGCCGCGCCTCGGCATACGAATGTGAGTTGAAGATGTTGCTCTTGCTGCCGGATATGCTTGCAGCGACAGTCACCTTGTTGATTTTCGTGCGTCCGTACAGCGAGCCGTTGAAGCCGCCGCGGCTGCTTATGCCGCCGCGCAGGGTGAGCATATACCCCTCGACGGTCTGCTTGCGGTCGGTGATGATGTTCAGGATGCCGCCCGAGCCTTCTGCCTCAAATTTCGCCCCCGGGTCAGTGATGACCTCGATTTTCTTGATAGAGGAGGCGGGCATCGACTTCAGCACGCTTTTCGGGTCGCCGGTGAGCATCGGGTCCTCCTTGCCGTTGATGTAGATGCGGAAATTGGAGTCGCCCTTGACCTTGATGTTGTCCTGTCCGTCCACAGTCACCATCGGCACTTTGCGTAGCATCTCGATGACGCTGTTCGTGCCGGCAGAGGGGTCGCGCTCCACGTCATACGTCAGCTTGGAGCCGTCGGTTGAGATGAGGTCCTTGCGCGACACCACCGTCACCTCCGCCAGCTCATGCCCGGCTTCGAGCAGCGCGATGTTGCCCAGCGACACGTCGGGCTTCTCGTCTGTCAGCTCCAGCTCCATGCGGGCGGTGCGCTTGCCCGCGTATTCGGCAGTGAAGATATATCGGCCGGCGGACTTCATCTCCTCGCGGAAGATGCCGTTGCCGTCTGTGATGTTGTTTACTATCGGGTGCACCGTGTCTGTGGGCAGGTAAACATGGTATGTCGCCAGCGGGAGGGCATCGCCCGAGATGTGTTCGGTTATGCGGCCTGATATGGTGAAGGCATGAAGCAACGCAGGAGCGGATGCCAGTGCTGATGCCGTCAGCAGAAAACGCCTAAGGGTCATTGTCATAAATACAGTTGTACAGTTCATTAGGTTCTATGTATTCAGGGGGCGTTGCCGTCCCCATACACTTGACAGACGCGCCATC
>CAKUKR010000137.1 GCA_934663645.1 uncultured Muribaculaceae bacterium
GTTTTTGCCGCCCCGACGGCGGCAGGCGAGAAAAAGATGAAAAAAGGAGCGGCTTATAAACTATTTATTGCTAACTTTGCCGTGTCCTTGTTGTTATGAGGATAAATGAGATCACGTAAGACACAATTACTATGGTAGATTACAAGAAACTGGGCCTGGTCAACACCCGCGAGATGTTCGCCAAGGCCGTACATGGCGGATATGCCATACCGGCATTCAACTTCAACAACATGGAGCAGCTCCAGGCCATAATCAAGGCCTCCGCCGACACCAAGTCGCCTGTGATACTCCAGGTATCGAAAGGCGCACGCAACTATGCCAACCCTATACTCCTGCGCTACATGGCACAGGGCGCTGTGGAATATGCCAAGTCACTCGGCTGGGAACATCCCCAGATTACACTCCACCTGGACCACGGCGACACTTTCGAGCTCTGCAAGGACTGCATCGACAACGGCTTCTCGTCCGTAATGATCGACGGCAGCGCGCTTCCCTTTGAGGAGAATGTGGCTCTGACCAAGAAAGTCGTGGAATACGCGCACCAGCATGACGTGACTGTAGAGGGCGAGCTCGGCGTGCTTGCCGGCGTTGAGGACGAGGTGAGCCACGAGCATCACACTTACACCAACCCCGCAGAGGTAATCGAGTTTGTCACCAAGACCGGCTGCGACTCGCTGGCTATATCCATCGGCACCTCGCACGGCGCATACAAGTTCACTCCCGAACAGTGCAAGCGCGACCCGGAGACCGGCCGCCTCGTGCCGCCGCCTCTGGCATTCGACGTGCTCGAGAAGGTTGAGGAGAAGCTCCCCGACTTCCCCATCGTCCTCCACGGCTCATCGTCAGTGCCTCAGGAATATGTTGACACCATCAACAAGTACGGCGGCAAGATGCCCAACGCCATCGGCATCCCCGAGGACGAGCTGCGCAAGGCTGCCAAGATGGACGTGTGCAAGATCAACATCGACTCCGACAGCCGCCTGGCAATGACCGCCGCTGTACGCGAAGTGCTAAGCAACAAGCCCGGAGAGTTCGACCCGCGCAAATACCTCGGCCCGGCCCGCGAAGAGATGGAACGCCTCTACAAGCACAAGATCATCAACGTGCTCGGCTCTGACGGCAAAGCCCTCTGACCCCCACGCATACATGCCTGAATATCACCAAGGAGTGTCACTCGCTGACACTCCTTGTGTGTTTGCATAATTTTCCGCTCGTAAATAGGAGGATAGCTCAATTCTTCAAGCATCCAACCGGGACTACCAACACGCCGTCCGACGGGCGGCGGTATGCATACTGACCTATCCCAGTCAACACCATCAGAAATGACGGAGACTTCATCTTTGATATGTCTATCTTTTCCGCCAGCCGTTTCAGCGTCGATGCGCCGGCTTCTATCAGCTTATCGCCGCCGAGTTTGATTTCCACCAAGCCGTATGCGCCGTTTTTCAGGTGAACGACCGCGTCACATTCCAGTCCGTTCTTGTCGCGGTAATGGTAGACTGTGCCGCCTATCGCATCGGCATAAACACGCAAATCCCTGACACACAGCGTCTCCAACACCAGTCCGAATGTATTCAGGTCATTCAACAGGTCTTCCGGACCGAGACCCAAGGCGGCGGTCGCTATCGATGGGTCTGAGAAATATCGGGTTTCAGTAGTGCGGACAGCCGTCTTGCTGCGCAAATTCGGATTCCACGCGAGCGAATCCTCGATTACGAATATCTTTTTCAGCGCGTTGATGTATGAATACAACGTGGTTTCACTGACAGGTTTGGAGCCGTTGGCGGTCAAATCGTCAATGAATGTCTTCAGCGGTGTCTGCATACCCTGATGTCGAGCAAATGAGCGCATCAGAGCGCGAGCAAGCTCTGGGTCACGTTCAGTGCCGTCAACCCTCGAAATGTCGTTCCTCACCACAGCCTCAAAATAATCGTCAGCTTGCATCAGCGCAGACTTGCGGCGTGTCTTCAGCGTCGCTTTAGGCCAGCCGCCACGGCAAGCCAGGTATGCCAGCGTGTCAATGTCGATGTTGCTCGCCCCATCCACCTCGGCATTGCCCCTGAACAGCCCTGCAAAACTCACGTCGCCTGACGACTCGCCCGACTCACACAGGCTCATTGTCCGCAGCTTCAGCCACGAGAACCGCCCCGTTCCGGTATGGAAAATCCCGGACGAGTCCGCCGGCACGGCAGAGCCTGTCAGTATAAACTGCCCGTCAGCGTTCCGCTTGTCAACCTCGCCGCGCACTGCGTCCCAAAACTGCGGCGCGAGCTGCCACTCGTCGATAAGCCGGGGTGTTTTACCAGTCAGCAGTCGGGAAATGTTCGTCTGCGCCATTGCCATATTCTGCTCACGGCTGTTCGGGTCTGCCATATACAGCGCACTGCCGGCATGCTGGCTCGCCAGCGTGGTCTTGCCGCAATACTTCGGGCCCTCTATGAGCACAGCTCCTATTGCATCGAGTTTGTCCGCGAGTATTTCGTCTGCAATTCTGGGTTTGTAATCCTCGTTTTTCATCATGATTTTTCGTTTCTGCAAAGTTAGTCATAATTCTCTGATTA
>CAKUKR010000138.1 GCA_934663645.1 uncultured Muribaculaceae bacterium
TCCCTGCCTTGACAATGAAAATTTGCTATAGTATCAACTGCGAGACAGCAACTCGTACACCATCCCGACGGTGTCGTTCCACTGCTGCCACTTCCCGAGGCTTTGCTCCAGCTGCAAGGTCGCCTCATTCATGTAGACACGCTTGTTGACCTCTATCATCAACGATGTGTAGCGGAACGGCGCGGCGGGAGTGATCGAGTTGGAATACGGCGTGTTTATGCCGACCGTATAGCCCATTGACTCGAAGACCTTGCGGACCCCCTCGACGAGCTGCGAGTCGTATGACCAGTCCTCGTTATGGCCTATGCAGATGTCCGGCCCACCCAGGTCGCTCGGAAATGAGTGGCAGTCAACCAACACCGCTTCCTCGCCAAGGCGCGAGAGCAGGTTGGACTGATGATCGTCCCACAACCCCATGAGACGGCCGCGCTGCTGTTCGTCCAAAGCACCACGTGTAAAGTCGCCGGCATGCGTGTAGATTATGCCGTTGCCCTCCGCTTCGAGCGGGTCGTCCTTCAGGCGTTCCGTGTCGCACACGAAGCGTGAATAGGGGAAGACGACAGACTGCACGTTCTCCTTGTCCGCCATCCCTCCGAAAAGGAAATCCACATACCAGTCAGTCAGGCGGTTGACGTGTTTCGCCACAAACTCGGAACTGCGCGGCCACTTTCCGATCTCTGCGTCGAAAAGCCCGTTGATCGACGTGTGCGGTATGTTCAGTACTATACTTCTTGCCATAGTCGTATATTTTTGTGTTACAGCCATTTCACTCGTTGTTGCCGCCGGGATTGCCGCATTCTGCGCCGGTCAGCAGACGCTCTATCAGACCAAAAGACATGAGGCGGTAGTCCTCTATTCCGAATATCTGCTTCAGTCCGTCATGCTTGTACTGTAGGCAGCGGTCCTCCGCCTCCTGTGCGCGGCGGCGCAGCTCCGTTTCACGAGCGGCGTATTCCTTGCGGGTGATGCTGCCCTCATTAAGCAAGCGGCGCATTTCGGCGCGTTGGTTGTGCAGGTACTCGCGGGTAAGGACAGCTGCCGCCTGCAGGTTGACACACTCGGCATAGTACGCTTTCACAGCCTCGCGGTGCGTGTCAAACAGGAACTTCTTGAACTCGTTGCGGCTGTCATAAAGCTGCTTACGCGCCGCATTCTCTTGGCACGTCATGCGGTATACGCGGCTTCTATTGCGTGCTATTTCCATGCGGTAATGATGCTTGGTCAGGTCGTCGTCGCTCATCAGCTCCTTCAGCATTATGACAGCATACTCCAGATCGTACGCCTGATACTTGCCTACAGCGTCGCTGTAGCTGTTGCACACATCGGCAAAGCTTTGCCACACCTGATGGTCATCGCCCTCAAGCGGAGTGTCATACTCCTGCCCGTCTCTATCTATGGACCAGCAGACGCGACCGCTGCCGCCTGTGTCCAGGCTGTCGCAAACCTGCCATATCAGTCGTCCGTCCGGGTCTGTCGAGAGGTCGTTCTGGTATAGCCACCACTCAACGTATGCGCCGAGAGTCGCACGAGGGGTGATGTTGGTTATGCCCATGTCCATGCTGTTGTCTTCATCTATCGGAATGAGGAACAAGCGGCTGTCGCTCAATATTTTGGCGGCGTTGTCGAAAAACAGGTAAGCGTTCTCGCGGAAGATGCGGGCATACGCATCCTTGCCACAGTCGCAACTGCGGTTGCGCTTAGATTTAGCCCAGATGCGCATCCCCAGCACGCTTGCTTCAGGTGTTGCTGCCGCCGTGTCTTCGGCAACATTCATGGTGTAACACTCGAGTCGTGAGCCGTCGGACAGCTCTATGTAATTGCTTTTCATTGGATTATGTTATTTATATTGTTAAACTTATTGTTGTCTGAAAGGGGCAGATTCCAGTCGGCATCCGAGGCAGTGTAGCTTTGGTTGCCGGTTTCGTGCTGCTTTTGAACATATATGGTGTGTGGTGAGGTATGTTCAGATTTGGGCGCAACGGGTGCTGCCAGAAGTATTTGCCTTCTATGCAAAACTGCGTGGTTCGGGCTGTCACCGTGCGTACTGAGTGCAGCGGTGGCTATGCCGCCAGGGCTGTGGCGACACTCGTTACGCCGTGTATGTTACTGTAAATGTGAGAGTTTTGATTTGTTACCTAAAACAAGTGCGTGTTGAAGGTAAAGTGCCGACGCTATCGGATATTGATGCTTCTCGATATGGAAGTCATCTTTAACCGCTTGTTTGCCAACGCTTTTCGCGCCCAAACCGCTTAGTTTAACTGAATAATCAGGTTTTGAGGCCTTGCCAGTTCTTATAGAAGATGATTGACGTGATGTGCGAGAAGAAATGTTGTTCGAAGTCATATTATTTTGAATTATAATTGTTGAAAAATATCAGGCGGTCATCGAAATTAACCCCCTGTTGTCGAATGACACTGCAAAGGTAGAAACAATATTTGAATTATGCAAATATATTAACATTATTTGAGAATAAAGTCAAACGTGA
>CAKUKR010000139.1 GCA_934663645.1 uncultured Muribaculaceae bacterium
AACTACAGCCGCAACTGACGCAGTTGTCGGCACAGGCACTTTTTTGTCCTCGGCTTATCTGTGGCAAGGTAGGGACACGGCGTGCCGAGAGCACTGAAAAAGTACCGCATTTTTCGAGAGGGCTTTCGTTTTGCAAGCGTGCCGTTGCATTCTGACAGGACGCGATATCAGCCGACCCGAAACATGGAGAGTTGCAGCTCTTGGGAATCGTGTGATTGCGAAGCCAAAGTAGGGACACGGCGTGCCGTGTCCGCAAGGATAGATTGCAGTAAATCAAATAATTGCATTTATCGCTTGGCGGACACGGCACGCCGTGTCCCTTTGGCTGCGCATAAAAACGGGGTGCGTCTATTTTGACACCCCCCCCCTACTTTGACAGCATAATCGAAGGCCTGAGTGCATTTTCAGAGCCTCGGCGGCGAGGGCAATATGCCGATATTGACCGCATTGCATAATTTTTCGCCCCTGTTCTCGTTATTATAGGAGTTGAAACAAATTATACCGAAAATGAGAAGCAAACTCTTGATAGGAGCCGGGGTCGTGCTCACAGGGTTGGCGGTATATGCCGCCAAAGACCCCGTGGTCATGACCGTCAACGGCGTTGATGTTCCCCGCTCGGAATTTGAATACCTCTATCACAAGAACTCGCAGCAGCAGATCGAGGCACAGCCATTGGACGAGTATGTCGAGATGTTCAAGATATACAAGCTCAAAGTGGCGGACGCTCTCGCAGCCGGCATCGACACGACCGCCAAGTTCAAGCGCGAGATGATGCAGTACCGCAACGAGCTCGCTGCTCCGTACATGACCGATTCCGCGTATGTGGATCAGCTTGCCCGCGAGATGTACAACCACATGAATACGGAGGTCGAGGCCCGGCACATCATGTTGCGCAAGAGCAGCAAGCGCGAGGCAAACGCGGCTGCCAAAGCCCGCATCGACTCAATACACGCAGTGCTGATGAACGGAGGCAGCTTCGCCGAGCTCGCAGCGCAGTTCTCGCAGGACGGAATGTCCAAGGACAACGGCGGCAACATGGGCTATATGATAGCCGGCGTGCTGCCGTACTCCTTTGAGAAGGTGATGTTTGAAACCCCCGAGGGCGAAATCAGCCCCGCTTTCGAGACTAATGTCGGCTACCATATCATACAGGGCGGCAAACGCCGGCCCTTCTCCGGACGCCTCTCCGCTTCGCATATCCTTATAATGTGCAATGCGCGGATGCCGCAGGAGGTTCAGGATGCCGCCAAGGCAAAGGCCGACAGCCTCGCCGCTGTGGTCAAGGCTGACCCAAGCCGCTTTGCCGACCTAGCCCGCCAGTATTCTGACGACAAGGGCTCAGCAGCACAGGGTGGACAGCTGCCGCCGTTCACTGTCGGACAGATGATTCCCGCTTTCTCCGATGCCGCTTACGCTCTCCGCGACGGCGAGGTCAGCGACCCCGTGAAGTCCGACTTCGGCTGGCACATCATCTACCGTCACGAGAACAAGGGGCTTGAGCCTTACGAGGCCATGCGCAGCCAGATCATCAGCCGCATCACCTCGCCGCAGGACGGTCACCGCGACATGATAATCGACCATCAGAACACCGTGTGGGGCAAGAAGTTCAAGCTGAAAATGAACAAGGCCGCAGTCGATGAGCTGACAGCATACGTCCGCGAAAACGGCATCACCGAGGAGTTCTTCACGACATACGAAGCCCCGGAGAAGGCCGCAATGACAATAATGACCATCGGCAAGCGCAAATGCGACATGGCCGGGCTGCTCAAGGTGATGCGCGGCTACGACAAAGCTCCGGAGCCCGACCAGATGAAGCTCCTCAACCAGGCATTGACCAACTACACCAACCGCGAACTCCGTCAGGCGGAATATGACGCGCTCGCAGAGGAACAGACCGACTACCGCAACCTGCTCAACGAGTACCGCGACGGCAGCCTCCTCTATGAGATAAGCCTCCAGAACGTCTGGGACAAGGCTTCGCAGGACACCGAGGGGCTCAAAGCATATTTTGAGGCTCACCGCGACGACTTCAAGTGGACCGAGCCCCGCGTCAAGGGTCTGTTGGTCAAGACTACCAACGACTCAATATCGAAACTCGTGCATGCGCGACTGCCGCAGCTCGGCAACGACACGGTCATCTCCACTATCCGCAAGGAGTTTGGCAAGGACGTGCAGATAGACCGCGTGCTCGTCAAGAAGGGCGACAACAAGCTGGTGGACTACCTCGTCTTCAGCCCCGCTGACAGCGAGCCGCCACTTTCAGCCAACTATCCCATATACTTCATCTACAATCCCGTGATACTCGAACAGCCGCAGGAGGTAGACGATGTGCGCGGACTTGTGACAGGAGCATACCAGGACCAGCTCGAACACGACTGGGTAGAGCAGCTGAAGCGCAAATACACAGTCACTGTCAACGAAAAGGAACTCAAGAAGATAAAATAATCCGCGAGTGCGGACG
>CAKUKR010000140.1 GCA_934663645.1 uncultured Muribaculaceae bacterium
CGCAAATTCTCCGTTTTCTATGTGCGCATATCGCAAATTCTCCGGTCATATTGGATAGCCACACACTGCAAGAACCTTCCGTTCGCCCTTATGCCAAATGCTCATTTGTTGCTCCGAACAAACCAGCAACAAATGAGCAACAAATAATCCACAAACCACCAATAAACGGCTATAAATTGGCCTGCCTGGACGAACCCTCGTAAATGCCGCATTATCAGAGCGTTTTATGGATTGTTTATATGTCGTTTATTGTTCGTTCGGATGCGGAAAACACAGCCCTACTTTCCGACGCAGAAGCGGGAGAAGATGGTGGCGAGGAGTGTGTCGGTGGTCACGGCGCCGGTTATCGTGCCGAGGGCGGCGGTGGCTTGACGCAGGTCTTGCGCCACGAAGTCGCCGCTGATGCCGCCTTCCAGCCCGTCGCGCACCCGTTCCAGCGCGTCGCGTGTCTTGCACAGTGCATGGTAGTGGCGGGCGTTGGTGACTGTCACGTCTGCGGTGCTTGCGGTGTTGCCGATTTTGCGCAGCTGCTCCAGTAGCGGCTCTATGCCGCCAGTGTCGAGCGAGGATATGGTGACCGTCGTGTATTCGGGATATGCTGACTTGATGTGGCTGAGGAGAGCTGAAGTGTCAGCGAGGTCGCGTTTGCCGACGGCGATTATCTTGTGCTGTGCCGCTGCGCCGGCGAGCGTCCCAGCCGCTTCCTCGAGCTGGCGCAGCGGGTTGTCCGTCGGGTCGATGAGCCATACTATCGTCGATGCCTGTTCTATGTGGCGGTGTGTGCGGCCTATGCCGAGCCGCTCCACGGTGTCGTCGGTCTCGCGCAGCCCTGCCGTGTCAATCAGGCGGAAGAGGCTTCCGCCGATGAGCGTGGTGGCCTGTATGGCGTCGCGCGTCGTGCCGGGGATTTGCGACACTATGGCGATGTCGTCGCCGACCAGCGTGTTGAGGAGCGTTGACTTGCCGGCGTTGGGTGCGCCTACGATTGCCACGGGGTATCCGTCGCGGATTACGCGCCCCTGCGCGTATGAGCCGGCAAGGGCTGTCACTTTGCCGAGCGTGTATTCGCACAGTTCGAGCAGCTGCGTGCGGTCGGCAAATGACACGTCCTCTTCCGAGAAATCCAGTTCCAGCTCTATCAGCGAGGCGAGGTCTATCAGCTTCTGCCGCAGAGTGTCGAGCTCGTGCGAGAACGCCCCCTTGGTCTGTGAAAGGGCGAGGCGGTGAGCGTCGGCAGAGCGCGACGCGATGAGGTCGGCTATCCCTTCGGCTTGGGCGAGGTCAACCTTTCCGTTGGCGAATGCCCTCTGCGAGAACTCGCCGGGCATGGCGATGCGCACGCCGCTGTCAACGAGCGCATTGAGCACCGCTTGCTGTATGTATGTCGAGCCGTGGCATGACAGTTCCACGGTATTTTCGCCTGTGTATGAGTTCGGCGCACGGAACACGGTCGCCACCGCCTGGTCGATGTCGTTGCCCGCAGTGTCAGTTATGAAGCCGAGGTGCGCGGTGTGTGACGGCGCGTCGGCAAGAGGTTTGCCGCGCCACAGCGTGTCGGTAATTGCAAAGGCATCAGTGCCGGAAATGCGTATCACCGCAATCGCGCCCATCCCCGGGGCGGTGCATACGGCCGCAATAGTGTCAGTTCTGTCCGTGAAAATCATGGAACAAAGTTAGGCAGAAATCCCGACATTACCATAAATCCCCGCCGCACCGGTTGCGTAATTGGGATAAAATCGCTAATTTTGCAATAGGGACAACATAAGCCTCAAAAATATAAGACGTATGGAAAATTGTTCGATAGTAGTCACAGACCTAGACCTCGCTGAAGCCGTCACCGACGAATATGGCGTGAAATACAGCCGCGACGGCAAACGCCTCCTCAAAGCTCCACGAGAACTTTCTGGCAGTTACATAATTAAACCAGGCACAAAAGTCATCTGCGATAGTGCTTTTTCGTATTGTGAATTGACGAACATTGTGTTTCCCGACAGTGTGATGTGCATCGGCGATTATGCTTTTTGGGGATGTGAATCGCTGAGAAACATTGTTATTCCCAATAGTGTGACGCACATTGGAGACTGTGCTTTTGGCTTTTGTGGGTCATTGGAGAGCATTACGATACCTGCATCTGTAAAGGAGGTGAAAGGTAATCCATTCTGTAGGTGGCATGGAGAGCTGATTAATAAGTCTCCATATTTCACATACGAGGATTATGTGCTGTTCAGCAAAAATAAAGACAAACTAATCGCTTTCAGACAACAAAATGCGACATCTTATGTAATACCAGTTGGATTTACACACATTTGTGATCATGCTTTTTCCGGATGTGGTTTATTGGAGAGCATCACAATTTCTGGCAGCGTGGCCAGTATTGGCTATGGTGCTTTTTGGTGGTGTAAATCGTTGATAGGCATTGAAATTCCCGACAGCGTGAC
>CAKUKR010000141.1 GCA_934663645.1 uncultured Muribaculaceae bacterium
CAGCAGATATACGGCATAGATTCCCATGCCTTTGTCCAGGTGCAGGTGACATATACATTCGGCTTCGGCAAGAAGGTCGAGCGCACCAACGAGCCTACGGTTTCCGGGTCAACGACTTCTGGCATCCTGCACTGACGCTTGGCAGCGGTCACTTGCCGGAAGAGCCGAGCACTCGGCGGTACACGGCGAGTGTCTGCCGGGCGATGTTGTCCCAGTCGTAAGGGGAGAGGTCATACACTCGCGGGGTGGCTGGCGATGCCAGTCGCTCCGCGATTTTTTTCGCCAGCGTTGCAGTGTCGCCTACGGCGAAGAAGTCGTCCTCTTCAAGCTGTGCAATGCGGTTGGCCGGGATGTCGGAGGCAAGCACATCGATGCCGTAGCTCATGGCTTCGAGCAGGGATATGGGAAGTCCCTCGTGTGAGGAGGGCAGCACGAAGAGGGCAGCATGGCTCATCAGCTGGTTGAGTTTTCGCCCCTTGATAAACCCGGTGAGGATAACGCCGTTCTTGTCGGCGAGGTCATGCAGCGACTTGCTGTATTCGTCAGGGTGGTCAGCCTCGCCGGCAATCACCAGTTTGTAGCCCTGCGGCGCGGCTGCGGCGAAGGCGCGTATGAGGTCGTCAAAGCGTTTTTCGGGGACGAACCGCCCGAGTGTTACCACATATTTGTGCGACTCGATGCCGAGGCTGTCGATGTAGTCTGTCTGCGGGTCAATGTCCGGCTGCTCCACGCCGTTGTATATCAGGTCAGTGTCGCGTCTGCCGTACAGTGAGGCGAGAGCGTCGGCTATGGGGCGTGAGATGACGATGACTGCGTTTGAGAATTTCGCGCCCATACGCTCGCCGCATTTCAGCATTGCCTTGGCGAGGCGGCCCCATTTCTGCCGGTCATAGTCGGGGCCGTGGTTGGTAGTCACGACTTTCAGCCCGAGCATACGTGCGAAAGGCGCCATCAGCGACGGACCGACGGCATGTATGTGTAGTATGTCGGGATTCATGCGCCGCGCCTTGATGACGGCGAGGAATGTGTGCATTATTGCCTCGAGGCTCTTGCGTCTGGGCGCGAACACGTCCTTGACCTTCACTCCCATGTAGCAACCGCCGCACTCGTCCGCTTCCTCGGCATAGCAGGAGCGGCGCAGCACGGTCACGTCATGCCCTGCGGCAGCGATGCGCGGGTAAAGGTGCTGGCAATGCGTTTCCACGCCTCCCTGTATTCCGGGAATGCCGCGAGTGCCTGTCACTACTATCTTCATCGTCGTTCTCTGAATATATGAGTGCGTCAGTCGGAAGCGTTGTCGTCAAGGCGTTGCTGGACGCTGTCAATAAGTTTGATTGGCTTGCCGATAATTGATCGGAATTTGTTTTGTGCCACCCATATCGCTGGTTTTGCAATGTATTTCTTCATTACTGGTGCAGCTGTGCCCACCATCCAGCATTGTTTGGGACAGTTTCGGACAAGTTTGCGGACTTCATCAGCTTCTGGTGAGTTCCATATTTCTTCAAATGATTTTCCGCTGCGTATATTGCCCATGCTGCGTTTCCACTTAGACTCCTCCATGCCGTTGCAAGGATAAACTTCACCCCACGGATCAATAAAGAAATTGACTGTTCCGGCTTCGCACGGCAGCAGCCTTCGGCCACCGTTTACATAGTTGATGAGTCCCATGTTGAAATAAGCCCTGAACCAGGATTTGGGGTGTTTTTCCTTCATCTGCATCTCCATCAGCTTGCGGAAATTCTCCGAAACTTCATGCTTGTTGGTGATAGCGTTGTCGTATTTGTGGAAGTAGAAAGAGTTGTGGAATGCAGCGGTGGCAAATTCCATGTCGAGTTCCTTGGAAAGCTCGTACAGGTCAAGCATATCCGCCGAGTTGTGATTGCTCACTGTTATCCCGAACCCGATATCGGTAAGCCCCATTTCTTTCAGCGTATGAAGTATTCTGACACCCTTTTCAAACCCTCCTTCACGACCTCGCAATTCATCATTCTTGTCTTTCAGTCCTTCTATGCTGATGCGTATGCCGATATTGGGGAATATTCGTGCGAGTTCAATGACGCGGTCTTCGAACCATCCAGATGTGGATATGACAATCCTTGGGGATTTTGTGTACATCACGCGGATAATGTCTTCCAAATCCTCGCGTACAAAAGGTTCGCCCCCGGTTATGTTGACAAACTTGAAATGAGGTAGCATCTCAAGGTCTTCCGGGCGGATTTCCTCTTCGGCTCTTGTCGGATTTTTCCAGATATTGCACATTTGGCACCGCATTGGGCATCTATATGTGGTGATGATGGATATGTCAGTGGGGAGTTGGTTCATAATGCTCTGTACTGTACATTGTGCAAAGTTACACAAATATCTGCAATTACGGCGGGTTTCGGGGAAGTTTTTGCCGATATTTTGCTGATGCAGC
>CAKUKR010000142.1 GCA_934663645.1 uncultured Muribaculaceae bacterium
GGCGATGTTGTCATATATGTACTTCGCTGTGTCGGAGAAGGCTGTGAAGATGATGACCTTCCGGTTGCCCTCATTTATCGGATGCTCGAATTTGTCGCGTATGTCGCCGATGAGCATCTGCAGCTTGCTGTCATGTTCGGGAGAGATGCCTTTTAGCATCAGCAGCAGCTTGTCTAGGCTGTCGAGATCGCTTGCCAGCCATTTCCGCCAGGAGACATAGTCCATGTCGGCGAGGTCGATTTCCGCGCCTCGTCTGCCGACAAACACGGGGTCTTCCTGCTCGTCGAAGTCGAGGATTTCGCTGAAGTCGAAGTTCTTGACTTTTTTGCCGGGTTGATTGTCTTCAGGTTCGCTGATTCTTTTACTGGCAAGGATTGCTTCAAACTCGTCGATTGCGTAGATAGTAGTAGCGATATACGCCCTTACGCGGTTCAGCGTCTCGCGGAATGAGTGGACGGAGCTTTCAAGGCGTTTGAGCAGGTTGATGCTCATGAGCCGCCGTATGCCGCTTTCTCGTCCGTTGCGTGCGCCGCGTGCGCCTTTGCCGAACTCTTCAAGTTCTGCGGGCGTTAGATATTTGTCTAACTTGGAGGGTTGTATGAAAATCGAGGGTGAGTAAATGGCGAGGTTCAGGTTGGTGACAGCCTCGTATATGTCTTTGAAGTTGACAGCGTTGGGCAGGTCTGTCAACTGTGGTCTGCGTGACACGGGAGTCAGCCGCTTTGGGAATTTGCCGATGTCTGCAGTGTCGTAGTACTGCTCGATGTGCTTGCGGCTGCGGGCTATGGTCAGGCTGTCGAGGAGTTCGAAGAAATCGAAGCTGAGCATCTCGAGCAGCCGGGCGGTAGTGCGGTCTCCCTGCGGCAGGTCTGACCAATCCTTGAATGCCTTTTGCGCCTGCGCGAATATCTGGTTTATCGGTTTGTCCGTATCCAGTACGTCATCGATTTGCGCATCATCGCCCTCGTATGCGAGCGCGAGCTGGTTTTGCAGGTCAGCAAACCGGTTGTTGACAGGTGTCGCGGAGAGCATCAGCACTTTTGTCTTCACGCCTGCCCGCATTACGCGGTTCATCAGCCGGGCATAACGGTTTTCGCGGATATTGCCGTCCCGGTCGGTGGTGACATTGCCGCCGTTGCGGAAGTTGTGGCTCTCGTCGATTACCACAAGGTCATAGTTGCCCCAGTTGATATGTTCGAGGTCGATGCCGTTTGATTGGCCCGTGTCACGCGAGAGGTCGGTATGGAACAGCACGTCATACCGCAGCCGGTCCTGGGCAAGCGGGTTGTCGCGGTAGTTGTTGCGGTATGTATTCCAGTTGTTTTCCAGCTTCTTGGGACACAGCACCAGCACGTTCTTGTTGCGGCTCTCGTAATACTTGATGACCGACAGCGCGGTGAATGTCTTGCCGAGGCCGACGGAGTCGGCGAGTATGCAGCCGTTGTATTTCTCCAGCTTGTTGATTATGGCGAGGGCGGCATCGCGCTGGAAGTTGTACAGCTTGTTCCACACCACGCTCTGCTTGAACCCGGTCGCCTCGTTGGGCAGCACATCCTCCGAGATGTCGTCGAGGAACTCACGGAACACGTTGTACAGGGTCATGAAGTAGATGAACTCCGGTGCATTCTCCTTGTAGGCGTTGGATATGTTGTCAAGCACCTGCGAGGTCACGTCCTGAAGCAGCTTCTTGTCCTTCCATATTTCGTCAAACCGGGCAAGCAGCTCGCGTGTCTGCGGCGCATCTAATTTGGTGATGAATGTAGCGATGTTGTCTCCGCGCTCACAGCCGAGTTCGACAGTGGTAAAGCCGTCGACAGGCATATATGCTGTGTCGTCCACGATAGTTGCCATCGGCATGCCTCGGCGTCTTTGCAATGATCTGAATGACACCTTCTTTTGACGTATCCATTCGGCGCACTCCTTAGCCACAGTTTTGAGTGACAGCTCATTGCGCAGCTTGATCTCAAATTCAGAGCCGTACAGGTCGCGCTCGCGGTTTAGACGCGGTATATAGAACTCGCGCTTCTTCTTGTCCTCCTTTTCCTTCACGAATGAGGGAGAGGTGAAGATGAAGCGCAGCTCATCGATTGCGGACAACTGCTTTTTGAGTTCCTGAAACGCATAAATCGAGAAACAAGACGCGGCAATCGCCACTTTGGAGCCTGTGTGCAAAGTGGTCTGCAAATCATCGCGTAATGTCCGTGTTACATTGTCTATGTACATATTGCCTGTGCCATATTCCGTAAACTCTACGACGTGCAGCCGCCCGAGAAAGCGGGTACTCACGAGCGGAGTTCGTGTTGCTGAAATGCATTTCTCTTCGCAAGAGAAATGCACTGCATCAACAGCCTGAAAATCATCAAAATAACACACTTACAATGTAAGATTATC
>CAKUKR010000143.1 GCA_934663645.1 uncultured Muribaculaceae bacterium
GCCAGGCATATCAAGACCCTCATTGACGACACTTCCGTCCATGCCGACTGGCTCAACAACAACAACCTCAAAAAGGTGCTGGCACGGGAGCTGACAATGCTCCTTTACCGAAACGGATATCCGCCAAAGTGGAACAAGGAGGTTTTCGACAAGGTTCTCGACCAAGTGGAAAACTTCCGCACTTATAACTGAGCGTGCAGACGCTATGGATGCAAATCTGCCCCCCATTTCAACCATTAAAGGCAGACTATAATCAAAAAGAAGCTGTTGGACCAGCTACACAGTGTTCTGCTGCATGCCCGTTATGGGCATGCAGCAGAACGGGGTCAGTTGGCGAGGTTGGGAACTTCGCCGAAACGGTTGGGCTGCATCTCGCTCTCCTGGCATGCAAATACCAAGAGCACTATCGCGCCCACAACGGGTATTAGGCTGATGAATATCCATCCGCCTCCCTTGCCTATGTCATGCAAGCGGCGTACACACAGGCCGAGGCCGGGGAGAAGCGCAACTATGCTCCATATACACTGAAGGATAGCGAAAATCCCGGCGCCAGCCATCGCGCCGCCGTAGCTGCCGCTGGCTGCTGCTCCGCCGATTGCGATAACTTGAATTATTTGCAGAGCTGTTACAATCAGGATATTGAACAGACAGAACCACCAGTATTCCGAGCGCGAGGCGCGTCCCGAAAAACAGCAGTATTTGGAGAATGCACGCTTGACGGCCTCTCCGAAAGGTACTTGCATTTGAACCATGTTGTTTGATTGATTATGCTGCAAATGTAGCCATTTATCAGCATATATGCAAACATTGGCATGATTTTTCATGAATAAATGCCAAAACGGCCTGTTGGCGCGGCATTTTCGCCTGTCAGAAGAATATGCTAACTTTGCAGCTGATATGTGACCCCGGCGCATGCTGCCACAGACGGCGCATGTGTCAGGACATTCTATTTCTTATCATGGAAACTAACGGAACACACCGCCGCGCTGACTTTGAAATCATGGCTCCCGTCGGCAGCTGGGAATCGCTCGCGTCGGCTCTCGACGCCGGCGCAGACGCCGTCTATTTCGGCATCGAGGGGCTGAACATGCGCTCGCGCTCAAGCGCGAATTTCACCGCCGACGACATGGCGCAGATAGCAGCTGCCTGCACTGCCCGAGGCGTCAAGACCTACCTGACTGTCAACACCATAATATTTGACGACGACACGGAGCTGATGCACCGCATCATCGACCGCGCCAAGGAGAGCGGCATCACGGCAATAATAGCCGCCGACATAGCAGCCATAATGTATGCGCGGAGCATCGGCGTGGAGGTGCACATCTCCACACAGGTCAATGTGACCAACATCGAGACGGTGCGCTTCTACTCGCAGTTTGCCGATGTCATGGTGCTGGCCCGCGAGGTCAACCTGGAGCAGGTCAAGGCTATCACCGACGCGATAGAGCGCGAGAACATCTGCGGGCCGTCTGGCAGCCGCATACGCATAGAGATGTTCTGCCACGGCGCACTGTGCATGGCGGTCAGCGGCAAGTGCTACATGAGCCTGCATGAGATGAACTCGAGCGCAAACCGAGGGGCGTGCAACCAGATATGCCGCCGCGCATATACGGTGCGCGACCGCGAGACGGGCGAGGAACTGGACATCGAGAACCAGTACATCATGTCGCCCAAGGACCTGAAGACCATACATTTTCTCAACAAGATGGTGGATGCCGGCGTGCGCATATTCAAGATTGAGGGACGCGCACGCGGGCCGGAATATGTCAGCGAGGCTGTGAAGTGCTATTCCGAGGCTCTGCAGTCCATCTGTGACGGCACATATTCCGACGAGAAAATACAGGCTTGGGACACGCGGCTCGGACGCATATTCAACCGCGGGTTCTGGAACGGATACTACCTGGGGCAGCGGCTCGGCGAGTGGAGCGCGAAATACGGCTCGTCAGCCACGCGCACCAAGCGGTACATAGCCAAATGCACGCGGTGGTTCCCGAAACTAGGCGTTGGGGAGTTTGTCCTCGAGGCCGGCGAGCTGCATCCGACCGACGAAGTGGTGCTGATAGGCAAGACCACCGGCACGCTGATATTTGACGTTGAGCAGCTGCGGCTCGAGCGCGACCCGGTGCCGCAGGTAGTCAAGGGGGAATGCTTCGCCATGCCCGTGCCCTCGCGCGTCCGTCCCGGCGACCGCCTCTACCTGTGGGAGAAAAACGAAAAATGATTTCCGCATCCTTCCCAAAGAATAGGCAGTCCCAACGCTTAGTCGGCGTTGGGACTGTCATTTAGCCGACAAGCCTGCCACTGCCAAATCTTCTGCGCAGTTCGGATATGACTCGTCG
>CAKUKR010000144.1 GCA_934663645.1 uncultured Muribaculaceae bacterium
ACAGGGAACTATCCCGGCTCGCATTGCAAAAAGGAGGTGCAGTTTCATATAACCGCACCTCCTGATTTATCTTTGTACTTGCAGCCGGTCAGTCGGCGTTCCGCATGAACTTCGCGCACTTGGGCGAGTAGGCTATCGTGACGCGGCAGTCGTCAGAGTCGTAGCAAAACAACTCCATGGGGTATTTCTTCCCCTCGACTGTTATTTCAGCCTTGCCCAGCGTGTATTCAAACTGCGGCTTGCCGTTTGCTCCCTTGCGGACAGACATCGGCGTGGGCAATGACTGTATGCGTATGTCGCCACGTATGTCCATGGCGGGGTTGAGCGCAGCCTTGAGCAACGCCTCCTTGGCAGTCCACGCGGTGATGTTGGCGACAACGTCGTCGGCAGGGACAAACGCCATCTCCTCGGGCGAGAGGAAACGCTCGCGCACACGGAGGACTTGCTCGCGGTCGCGGCGTTCAGCGTCGATGCCTACTGCGGCACGCGGCGCGAATGTCCGCAAGTCCACCTCCGGCGTTTTAGGCAATGTGGCGACTGCATACAGGCCCTCAGTATGCGTGATGGAAATGCGCGTCAACTCGCCGCTCAGGTACGGTGCGCCGTTGTCGTAGTATTCGAGGCCTCGGAACCCGTCGCGGCCGTTCTCGCAATATACCTGCCTCGCGAGGCTCTCCCATGTCGAGTACTCCCCACTGCCGTAACGCGCGCCGCCGCTGATTTCCTCAACCTTGATCCCTATCGGCGTGCGGTGACGCCAGTATACGAAATCTTGCTCCATCGTGTCTGTCCTGTCTGTGTGTTGTTACTTTTCCTCCTCCGTTTCGGGACGCGGGTGCACCGTCACAGCCACCTTGCGTATGCGGTGACGCTCAATGGCGAGCACCTGAAACGAGATGCGCCCCCATTCCATAGTTTCGCGTACCGACGGGAAATCGCCCTTTATCTCGAGCAGCAGCCCGGCAAGCGTCTCAGCCTCCTCGCCCGGCTCGCCCAGTTCCTCCTCGTCGATGCCGGCTATGCGGCAGAAGTCAGCCACCGGTATTTTCGCATCGAAATGGTATGTGTCGCTCCCCACCTTCTTGAACAGCGTCTCGTCCTCGTCATACTCGTCGTCGATTTCCCCGACTATCTCCTCCAGTATGTCCTCAAGCGTGACGATGCCCTGTGTACAGCCGTACTCGTCTATGACAATCGCGATGTGTATCTTGCGCACGCGGAAGTCCTCGAGCAAGTCATCTATCATGCGCGATTCAGGCACAAAATACGGCTCACGCAGCAACTTCTGCCACTCAAACGAATCATCAGCATGGTCCAGATGCGTCAGCAAATCCTTGCTGTACAGTATGCCGCGTATCGTGTCCTGCGAACGGTCGTAGACCGGAATGCGAGAATACCCCGAATCGAGGATCACCCGCTTGGCCCGGCTCCACGAGTCATGGTACTCTATCGCTGTCACGTCCACACGCGAGGTCATGATGTCGCTCGCCTGCTTGTCGCCGAAAGAGAGGATGCCCTCAAGCATCTCCTTGTCCTTACCCTCCTTCACGTCAGAAATGCCAAGCGCGGCCTCGAGCTCGTCAGTCGATATGTTAGCATGCTTCTTGGTGATGATACGACCGATTATGGACGACGACCGCACCATGAAACGCGACAGCGGCCCGAAAAAGCGGTAAACGCCATACAGCACCGGCGCAGCAGCCTTAACCCACTTCAGGCGGAACGACTTGGCAGCAAGCTTCGGGAAAATCTCGCCGAAAAGCAGCAGAAGCATCGTCAGCACCACAGTCTGAAGCAGGAAAGCTATGACTGCATTGTTGAAAATGACAGTCTGCGAAATGGCGAAAGTCAGCAGAATGACCATCGTCACATTGACCAGATTGTTGCTTATCAGGATAGTGGCAAGAAGACGCTCGCTGTCTGAAATCATGCCAAACGCCTTGCGGCAGCGGGCATTGTCGTCATGCTCGCGCAGGTCATCGATGTCAGAAGCCGTCAGCCCGAAATACGCGATCTCGCTGCCCGAGACAAACGCCGAGCACACCAAGCACGCAAAAGCGATGATGACAGTAAACGACCAAGCGCCCCAGCCCATCTGCGGGGACATGAATTCAATGGCTTGAGCCGTCAGTGTGATTAAGCCCATCAAGGGCGATGCTGGTAAAGGATCAGTATCCAAAATGCATATAATTGGTTTCAGTTGCAAAGTTAAAGAATATCTCGCGGATACGCAAATGCAGCCCCACAATTCCACCCCCCACCCACTGTCC
>CAKUKR010000145.1 GCA_934663645.1 uncultured Muribaculaceae bacterium
CGTTACTCCGGCAATCAGGCAAAGGAATGTGAACAAGAAAAATACTCTTTTCATGTCGTTCTTTTTTTGATTGTTATGTAGATGTTAGTTGTTTGTATTTCTGGGTTGCGCAACCTCATGGCTGCACTCCATTTGTTGAAGTCCTCGTATGAAAGCTGCCTCGGCGTTGCGGCATCCCGCTGCTCTGCGTTTGCCCTGACCATTTCCTGCGGCGCGAAAAACAGGACTATCTCGTCCAGTTCCATTTCATCTCCGCAGGTCATGACATATTCGTCCACGCTGTCGCTCATGTCCTCGGAGGCATCCGTGGGCGAGAAGAACAGGTATTTCCTGTCATGCTCAATCTTCTGACAGGCATCGGCAGTTGAACTGTACGGCAACAGGCAATATGCCGTATCAGCCACGTAATCAATCAAATAGACCAGCAAGAAGCCGTCCACCGGCGACTGGAAACCGAGATACATGCTGTCTCCCGACTGAAACTCCGTAGTCGCCGAACTCGAATCCGCAGCATTTCGGTATAGCGTGGCTTGTGTGCCGTAGCCTACATTCGCCAGCTCGCGGATGCGGCCTTGTACAGACACAGCTATCACGAGCATGCCGCCCTCGTATGATATGTCAAACGCCGGTTCTCCTATTGTCTCAATCCACTCCCCTTTCACATCGCTGTTGCCGACAGACATGAAGTCGATGCTCGAGTTGGCGGAGCTGTTCATGACCCTGGTCGCGTTGACCTGCGATACAGCTGTGCCGAACTCATCGGCAATCGCCTGTATCTTTGCCCGCTGCAACGCAGTATGCTTCGCCTCGGTCAACGACACTGTTTCAGGCACATAATATGTGTACGCTGCATTGACAGTGCGTATTTCCCGGGCATGCAACGACCCGGCAATAAACGGCGCGGTGACGGCAAGGAGAAGCAGCCTGTTCATTTACCAACCGAGGATTTCGTCAAGTTTGTCATGCAGGGCATCGCCTCTTTCCTCCAAATCCTTCTTGACCACGGTTTTGGTTAAGCTCTTCGCCATGTTCATGCTGTATGCGATGCGTACCAGCACTTCGCGCTCGTTTCCGTTGACGACACGGTAGGTTTCGACTATCGGGATAACACGCCCCAGCTTCTGGGAAATCATGTTCTTGCTCGCCATAACGCTGCGTGTCACAGATGCCGCCTGACTTTGCTCCATCTGCTCGTTGGCGACTGTGTTTTCGACCAGAGCGGCGATTTCAGTCTGTATTTGAGCTGCGAGATTCTGCTTGGCGAGCTCGAGAGCCTGCATTTTGGCTGCGTCATAGTTTCCGCCGACGCTCATAGCCTCGGCCATGATGAACTCCGGGAAACCGTTGCTGTCATACTGGAACTGCATCATGTACGACTTGTCAAGCTGTTTCTCGAGGGGAAGCGCGCCTGGAGCTGTCTTCCACCCCTCCTTGCGAAGCTGCTTGGCCTCGTTGTTGGCAGCCTTGCTGGCCTTTTCATTGAGAGCCTTCTTAGATTGCTTTGCAAGTTCCTGGCGTTCCTTGTTTTGGTCTTTTGTACTTTGCGCTGTCGCCGCACATGATGAAACAATGAGGGAAACCGCAGCCAATCCGATAACAAGTTTGTTCATTTCGGATTATGATATTTGTTGTTGGTGAACCCTCATTCCAACAGGGTACATAAAAAAAAGCGCAGGGTCCGTACTCGTTGCCGTCCTGCAGATAGTGGCTCTCGCATTGCCATTCACAGTGGGAACGGACAACGTAGAGCCTACGCTGTATGATATACTCCTCAATCGCAGCATGCCAACGGCACGCCGCACAAAGGGCAAAATCATACCTAAGGCATCTACTGTTGCCTCATCCTTGACTGTGAAGTTGAATTTGCGAGATTCCTATCCGCCAAGAACGAAGCGTCAAGTAAACGCTTCCATATTTTATTTATGACCGCTACATTCGCCAGCGAGCCAAAGCCGCCTGATGTAAGGTCACTGCAAAATTAGAACTTTATCCGCAATCAGCAAAATTAAAATGAAAAATTTTTCGCCGGCGAAAACTGCAGGACATGTAAAATGCTTCGGGTGAATGCGCCGTCAAGGTAAGGACACGGCGTGCCTTGCCCGAAGAGCAACAAGCACAATCATTTAATTTACAATGACTTAACACAGACACAGCACGCCATGTCCCAACCTTGCAGGGGATGATGCACAACGCGGCTTCAGGGCTTCGGACGGTCGAGAAACTGAACTGCCCCGATATCGTCCATGTCTGTCACCTCAACACCTGC
>CAKUKR010000146.1 GCA_934663645.1 uncultured Muribaculaceae bacterium
GACAACAAGATGTATGACCTGAATGGCAGGGAGATACGCAATCCGCTGCCGGGGACTGTCTACATCCAGAACGGCGAAAAGCACGTCGCAAAGTAAACAACGAGACCGAAACGATAAAGCGGGTGCAGACTGGATTGGTCTGCACCCGCTCTTTGTTACCCTATTGTTGTATTCAGCGGACTGTCGTTTTCTTGGTATATGTCGCTGCGTCGGTCGTTGCGCGGACTATGTAGATACCGGCTGGGAGTGCATCGAGAGAAATCTCTGCGCCGACAGCTGTCAGGAAGCATTTACCGTCCGTTCCGAAGACCACGAAGCGTGCGTTATCAACACCTGACACGCCGGCGCGGTTGCCGGAAATCCACAGCAAGGAGTTGTCGATGCTTGCCTCGTCCACACCGGCAAGCGACTGTATGCGGAAAGCCGGCGAAATGGTGGATGTCTGGCTGTTGCCGGCGTTGTCAGTCAACTTGATGCGCAGGTCAAACCAGCCGTTGAGAGCCATGCGGTCGATGTCCTTCAGGCTGCCGCGCCAGAAGTTGCCGTAACCGGGCATATAGTAGTTCTCTGCCACTTCCTCGACCTCAAGAGGCATCCATTCGCTTGTGTGAAGCGGAGCATACTCGACGCTTACTGCAGGTTTCCCCTCGTCATTGTACCAAATCCACGCATCATACATGCTGCCGTTCTCGTCATACAGATAGCGGAGGTAGCTGTGCAGGTCTGAACCAGCGAATGTCAGCACGCCGTCTGAGGGATTGTCAAAGCGGTCGGTGACATAGCCGTCTGTGTTGCGGAACTGCACCATAGTCGTCACGGGAGCGATTTTGTCCTCCTTGGAGAAGTCGATTTCGAGAGCTGCCGATGTCTCGCAGGGGATATTGTCTACATACACGCCGCCGTTTCCAGTTATATCGAGCTGGATCTTGCCGTCAAACTTGTCAATGTTTTTATTGAAATCTTCCCAGAAAGCGTACCAGCCTTCTACATGCTCGTCGTCAAACGGGCCGCTCCACGACTTGTCGCCATACTTCGCATTGAGCATTTCCTTGTGGATGCCAGCGAAATCCACGGCCTCACCAGCACGGCCTACATTGTCCCATAAGAACGAGAACCGGCTCATCTTGCCTCCGGACGCCATGGAGTTGTCACAGATGAAAATCAGCGGTGTGCTGCTGCCGGCAGGCTGGCGGCTCATGTCATTGTCGTATGAGAAATGAGGCATGCCGTTCAGCACCAAGTCGTATGCGAGGTCATCCTCACGGTAGAAGAGGTTGGAGTTGTAGAACCCGGCGACAATAGGCATCACCGCGCTGCGCATCTTGCCGTCACGTACTGTCTGAAGAGGCAAGTCAAGGTTGTAGGTCGGAATTAGCGTCATCCCGTTCCACTCCTCTTCAGGGCCATAGCATACATAGTCTGCCATGATATTTGCTCGGAAAACTGGTATCTCGTCAGCCGGTTCGTCAGGCATGCAGCAGGCTATGTTTGTCAATCCCGCAAACAGCGGACCTTCTCCAAAGACTCCCCATGTGGGCACTCCGAACCACAAGGACTGGAAACCGAACTGCATAGTGCTGTCGGCAATGTCAACGCCGACATGCAGCCCGCTCGGGTCATAGAGATCCGCCACCTTAGCGCTGGCATAATTAGCAATGTCATTGTGAACAGTCTGTGCGCCAACGCCGTTGGATTGCGCCACAATCACCATGCCGTCTTTGGCATCAGCCGAAACGGTGATTTCAGCATGAACTACCATGAACCGGTCGCTGACACCTGGGTTGAACAATATGGAAGCTCCGTCAGCTATGTCAATGACATGGTCGCCGTCCATAAAGCGCGGTTCTCTTCCCCCCTCGAAACTATAGACAGCCCCGAAATCACGGTGGACAATCGTGTTAGAAAGGTATCCGCAGAAGTCATCTCCATATATTGTGCCAGCCTCTATGACATTGCCGTCCCCATCAAGCAATGCTGACTTCACAGGCGTTCCGTCGGGAAGCAGCGGTTCAAAGGAAACGAGTTCTGTCGCAGCAGCGGCGTTCAGCTCGACAGAGCAGTCGCTCTCGACATTGACATTCTCCACAACGACGGCACGGATCGGCGTGCCAAATGTACCGGACTGGAACAGTGCCAACACTGTATACTTTCCCTCGGGGACTTCATAGACAGACTGCGCATCGCCGCTCATGTC
>CAKUKR010000147.1 GCA_934663645.1 uncultured Muribaculaceae bacterium
GCTTCAGTAGTGATGTGCAGGTTCGTTTACTTTTGTTCGTCTTCCGCTTGTCTGCTCATGGCTCTTTTGAAGAATGATGCCTTGCGCATCTTGCGGGCTATGATGCGGTCTTCGACGTCCATGTCACGCTCTTCCTTCATGTTGTTCATTTCGTCAGCGTATGACCGGCTGAATTTGCAGAACATTTCGCGAGTGCCTTGCGGTGTGGCCTGAAACGCCATGCTGTTGTCGAAGCTGAGGCGGGACGCTTCGCGCTCCACGTCGATGTTCGCGCCGATTATGTTGAATATCCAGCCCAGCTCCTTGAGGCGCAAAATCATCTGCGCCACCTGCTGGCCGGTGTAGTGGCGCGAGGAGTTCTCGTAGCCGTCGGTGATGACGGTGACGATAGCGGTGGCGTCCTCGTGTGTCGCAGCCACCATTTCGAGGTCGGTGAGTGTCGAGCCCACTGCGTCGTAGAGGGGTGTGTTGCCCCAGGGGCGGTAGTCGGCGGTGGTGATGTCCTTGACCTGCTCGATGGGGACGTTCTTGCAGAGGTAGCGCGAGCGTATCTCCGTTCCGTTCTGGAAGGCGAATATGCTGACGAGCGAGCGGCGAGCGTCGTCGCCGGCCTCCTTCTGTGCCGAGCGGATCACGTTGAGGGTCTCGTTGCAGCCGCTGATGGTCTGCTGTGTCAGGCCGCTCATCGAGCCGCTCTCATCGAGGATGATGAGGTTGAACACTGTGGTCTTGACATTCTTGTCGGTTTTCTGTTCTGTTGCCATTGTTGTGAATTAGTTTTGGTTGTTTTTATGTTGTCCCCCCATAGGGGAATGAATTTGCTTGGTGAACAATCGTGAGTTGTCCGGGTGAATAATCACGTGAACTGTCTCAACGAGTGTTCGTGTTTTGACAACGCAAAATTAGTACCATTTCTGGAAACTGCCAAATCTAATGTCGTAAAAATGACGCGAAGCCGAAGATTTAACTTTGCGGCTTCGATTTAAGTTAAAAATTAACGGAATTAACACCGTTCGCCCTGCCACAGTCTGCCAAACCTGCCATGTCAGGCAAAAAAAACGTGGCAGGGTTTGCCATGTCCCGAATAATGAGTAATTTTGCGTGCAATAAAATCATATACCATTTCTTCTATGTCTTTTATTGCCGACAGAGTTCAGATGGAGGGTCTCACCTTTGACGACGTCCTCCTGATACCCGCCTATTCAGAAGTGCTTCCGCGCGAAGTATCCCTTTCTACCAAGTTTTCAAAACGCATCAGCCTCAACGTGCCGCTGGTTTCCGCTGCCATGGACACCGTCACCGAGGCGCAGCTCGCCATCGCCATCGCCCGCGAGGGAGGCATCGGCGTGATACATAAGAATATGTCTATCGCCGAGCAGGCTCGTCAAGTGCATGCCGTCAAGCGTGCCGAGAACGGTATGATATACGACCCCGTGACCATTGCCGTGGGCAGCACCGTGCGCGACGCGCTCGCCATGATGAGCGAATACCATATCGGCGGCATACCCGTCGTTGACGAGAACCGGATGCTGCGCGGCATCGTCACCAACCGTGACCTGCGTTTCGAGCGCAATCTCGACAAGAAGATAGACGAGGTTATGACCTCCGAAAACCTCGTGACCACCAACCAGTCAACCGACCTGGAACAGGCTGCCGACATACTGCAGCAGCACAAGATCGAGAAGCTGCCGGTCGTTGACGCGGAGGGACACCTCGTGGGGCTGGTGACATACAAGGACATCACCAAGGCCAAAGACAAACCCTACAGCTGCAAGGACTCGCTGGGCCGCCTGCGCGTGGCTGCCGGCATCGGCGTTACCCCCGACAGCATGCAGCGTGCCGAGGCTCTCGTGGCTGCCGGCGTTGACGCACTTGTCATCGACACTGCCCACGGACACTCCGCCGGCGTGATTGGCGTGCTCAAGAGCGTGAAGAAGGCGTTCCCCGACATCGACGTGGTGGTCGGCAACATCGCAACTGGCGAGGCTGCACGCTACTTGGCAGACAACGGCGCCGACGGCGTGAAGGTAGGCATCGGCCCGGGCTCGATATGCACCACCCGCGTGGTTGCAGGCGTAGGAGTGCCGCAGCTGTCAGCTATATATGATGTGGCAAAGGCTCTGAAGGGCACAGGCGTGCCGGTAATCGCCGACGGCGGCATACGCTACAGCGGCGACATCGTGAAGGCTCT
>CAKUKR010000148.1 GCA_934663645.1 uncultured Muribaculaceae bacterium
CAAAGCTCATTTTCATATCGCTTTTCCTCCTTGTTGTGCTTTTTTCGTCCAACTTTTGGGGTGCAGTTCAGCCGTGTACGCTTGGTGGGAGTATGTATGTTGTTGAATGACAGTTGCTTGTGGCGGACACGGCACGCCGTGTCCCTACTGTGCCGCGATTGTTTCATTTTGTGGTTGGTATTGTGGCGAGGATTTCGAGGAGTGGGAGCAGGGCGGTGGCAAGCAGGGCGAGCCAGCCAAGCCAGCCGACAGAATATGTGCGCTTCTGTACCGGGAATGTGGTGTTGCGCTCATAGTCATACGTTATCAAGGCTGTTGCGCCAGCCAAGTTCATGACCGCTGGCAGCACGATGCCGCTGCTTGAGGCAAGCGAGAAGCCGCTGCCGTGGAAGCAAACCGCCACCGACAACAGACACAGCAAGAGGCATAAACAGCTGGCTGCGCGAGCGTGCATCATCGTTTTGCCGATGCCTGTCCGGGCTGTCTTGCAGAGCTTGCAGATTATGAACATCGGGCAGACGGCGAATATCGAGCCGACGTATGAGGGTTGGCCGAAGCCGTCCCAAATGACGAAGACCCATGAATACAGTGACAGGATCAGCAGCAGAAGCAGCGGCAGTGAGACCGATATGGCAAGCGGTACAATCACCGTCATCATCAGCCAAGGCGGCACTTTGCCGCACAGGTTCATCTGCCAGGGTCGGCTCTCCGTATCGAGAAACGGCGGATTGCCCTCGTCGCACGCTGCTGGGGTGCCGCTCCCAGCGAGCGGCGCGGTTGCAATGCTGTATATGTCAGGATGTTTCATGTTGTCAGTTGTTTCTTGTGTCAATCCAGAGGCTTCAATATATGACGACGCACATCATTAGCCACATCATCGGCAGCACTATTGTGAAGAACAGTGTCCTCCACGCGCCGGCTGACTGAGAGCGGCTCTCCAAGGGGAATGCTGCACGCACGTCGCGGTCGGAATGCGTATGCAAGACTACGGAAGCCCCCAAATACACAACGGCGACAAACAGGGCAGCGTATATCAGGGAAAAGATGGTCGGCCCATAGCTGAGAGTGCTTAGTATGAGCGTGACCAGCGCGGGCATTGCGGGTACGGCGAGCCAAAGGCCGGTGACACGGGTCCGGAATATCGCGTCACACGAGCCGCTGCGCACTGCTCTCATGCAAGACCATATCAGAGTCCCTGTAGGCAGCAGTGCGAATAACACCAGCCATACGGCGATTTTAAGTCCGAAAACGAAGACTGAGATCAGTGCCGGCATTACAACCGCTGCCACAAGCAATGCGCCCAGCTTGCGGTACAGGCTCTTCACTCCCGGATAATAGTTGAAGTCGAGGCGGCATGGGTCGTCCTCGTCCCACATTATCGGCTCATAGTCCGCCGGTGCAGGTGTTGTCTCCTCTGTGAAATTGTTTCCATCGTTAGTTTCCATATCGTTCTGGTTATGTGTATGCTATATGTCAGGATGTTTCATATCGTCGGTTGGTTATGGTGTCAATCAGAGGCTTCAATAATTGCTCCCGAACACTATTATTATTATCGCAAGCAGCGGCAGCACTGCCGTTGCAATTATGACAATCCAGCTCATGGTGGTCATTGAACGCTCGTCACTCGGGAACGCGGCGCACACGTCCTTGTTGGTGTATGACTGTACGATTGCGAAAACGCAGAGATACAAAATAACAGTCGAAAATGCTGCACTTGCCAACGGCGATGCGGTGGACTCCGTGTCGGCAAAGATCAATGCGACCCCGGTCGTCAGAATGACCAGTGCGGGCAGGGCGAGCCAGAAGCAGGTGAAGCGAGTCAGGAATATTGCGTCACACGAGCCGTTGCGCACGGCCTGCTTGCTTGACCAAATCAGCGTTCCGGTCGGCAAAAAGACGAAAAGGATCAACCTGAAATCAAAGCCGGTGGCTAATGCCGGCAGGATGGCTGCAAACACAAGTATCGCGACCAGCTTGCTGTGCAGACTTCTCACCCCCGGATAGCAGCGGAAGTCGAGGCGGTCGGGGTAATCCTTGTCCCACTTTATCGGCTCATAGTCCGCCGGTGCAGGCGTTGTCTCCTCTGCGAAATTGTTTTCCTCGTTAGTTTCCATATCTGTTTCGGTTATGTGTGTGCTATGCTTGCTTGTCCCAAATTGTTATATATATTGCAAAGTAGATCAATGCCCAT
>CAKUKR010000149.1 GCA_934663645.1 uncultured Muribaculaceae bacterium
AGAGCTTCGCCCGGTTGCAGCTCACACACGCTTTCCGCTCCGAGGTCAAAGACAGTTTGTATCACCGGTCGCTCACTTGCTACGATAACTTTCTCGCCGTCAATGTGGTAGAACACCGGGCGTATGCCGTGGGGGTCGCGCAGCACCCACATGTCGCCGTTGCCGACTATGCCGCAGATAGCATATCCTCCGTCCCACAGCGGTGCGCAGCGGTGCAGTATGTTGGCGACGTTGATGTCACGCGCTATCGCTTCCGACAGGTCGAGGCCTTTCAGCCCGTTCTCCTTGTGGATTTTGTACAGGCGTTCATTTTCGCGGTCGAGGGCGTGTCCGAGCTGCTCGATGAGGAAGAATGTGTCGGAATATGTGCGCGGATGCTGTCCGGTGGTGATGATATGCTCAAATATCTCATCGACGTTGGTGAGGTTAAAGTTGCCGCACAGCAGCAGGTTGCGTGCGCTCCAGTTATTGCGGCGCAGGAAAGGGTGGACGTAGCTCAGGCCCGACCTTCCGGTGGTGCTGTAGCGCAGGTGGCCCATGTAAACATTGCCGACAAACGGCTCTTCTTCGGGCTGTTCACGGCGTGCTTTATCAATGGCTTTGTGTACCTTGCTGAATATGTCGCGTATAGCGTCCGCTCCCTCGGCACGCTCGCGGAAAATGTATTCGTTTCCAGGCTTGACATTCATTTTCACGCAGCCCACGCCAGCAGCCTCCTGCCCACGGTTGTGCTGTTTCTCCATAAGCAAATACAGCTTGTTGAGGCCGTAGAGGCGAGTGCCGTATTTCTGCTGGTAGTATTCTATCGGTTTCAGCAACCGCACCATTGCGATGCCACATTCGTGTTTTATCAGTTCCATATAGCGTTGTCGGAGGGAGTGTTGTGTATTAAATCAAAAACAGGTGGTCATTTTTTCATCAGGCGGTCGAGAGTGCGTTTGTCCTCGCGCTCCTTGATGGACTGCCGCTTGTCGTACTGCTTCTTGCCTCGGCCGATGCCGATGACCAGTTTGGCGTACCCCTTGTCGGAGATGAACATCCGCAGTGGTATTACGGTATTGCCGGCCACTTCCGCCGCTTTGGCTATCTTGCCTATTTCGCGCCGTGTGAGGAGCAGCTTGCGGTCGCGCCGTGAATTGTGGTTGTTGTATGACCCGTAGAAATACTCGGCAATGTACATCCCTTTGACCCATATTTCGCCGTTTTCGACGAGGCAGTATGTGTCGGCAAGCGATGCCTTGCCCTGGCGTATTGACTTGATTTCAGTGCCTGTGAGCACGATGCCCGCTGTATAGGTGTCGCCTATCTCATAGTCGAATGCAGCGCGGCGGTTCTTTATGTTGACTTGCTGTGGTGTCATGTCTTCTTTGTTTGTTTTGTCGTTGGATAATCTTCCTCGGTGTCAACTGAATATATATTTGAACAATATGGTCAGCCCTATCGTCCCCAATGACACCCAGGCTATGGTTTTGTAGTGCGTGTCTGCTGGAATGCGCAGGAATTTCACGCCTTTAACTATCAGGTATATGCTGAATATCGGCATGAAGAACATGGCTGGCTCAAGTATTGGCGCCCAGGAGCCGATAATGCTCGCCAGGACAAGCGGCGATATCACGGCCATTATGAATATGTTGCCGAAACCGGTTCGCAAAGCCTTGCAAACCTTTTGCGGCAGCATGATTTCACACAGTATTGCTGTGCCGTAATATGTCAGTAGGAAAGCCACTGCTGTTGTTATGCTATTTGTCAGCACAGAGGAGGTCGTCGCAGCGGAGTTGTGAATGAAATCAGCGATACAACTAAGCCCGGCTATCAAAATCAAGGGAAAGAAGCAGCCGAACTCAAAGCCTCGCGCACTCAGTTTTGAGCGGCGTATGGCTTTCCAGCCCTCGACAGGGCCGAACAACAGTTTTATGAGCAGCCACACTGGATTTTTGCTTGTGGGCTGTCTGTCAGTATGTTTCTTGGCTGTTGTTTCGGCATCTTCGTGACTTTCCGCAGGAGATGGATTGGCATCTCCTGTAGCTGTGGCATCTTCCTCCTCAGGCAAGGAATAATACATCGAGCCGTCGTCGGTGTCATATCGGTCTTCCATGCTTTCAGTCGCCATAGTTGTGTGTGCCTATTTCTATAGTCAATCCGTCGTATGCCGGATGCACGTTGTCGGGAAGTTC
>CAKUKR010000150.1 GCA_934663645.1 uncultured Muribaculaceae bacterium
CATTTTGCTGAAATCAATTTCGGTATCAAAGGTTGGCATCTTGACAGCCATCTTGCCGCCTGTCAGCGCGGTGCGTATCAGCTCTTCCACTTTTTCGCGCCCTTCCACTTCCAGTACACGTGCGCAGTTGTTGAAAAATACGCCGCAGAAGTCCGGGTCGATGTCTGACGAGCCGAAGCGGCGCACTATCGAGCGAAGTATGCGGTCAGCCTCATTGTCTTCACAGGCAGCGATGTCGATGCACATCACGTCCCCTCCGGACAGGCACATCGCCTTTATGCGCTCGCGTGTGCAGCGGTTGTCCGCGTCGATGAGTATTGCCGGGCTGTGCCGCCCCATCACGTCCTCCTCAAACTGACGGATGACGACTTCTGCTCCCAACTCCCGCTCAAAGCAGGCTTCCCGCCCCTCTTCGGTTGCAAAGCTGAAAATGGAAGCCATGCGTTTGCCGAGGCCGATTTTGTCCACGATGAGGTTTGCGACCAGATAGTCACTTTGCTCGGAGCAGTCGCCCAGGTCAACGTGTGAGGCATAGTCGAGCAGCGCGTTGCGCGGGTTTTCGGACAGTGAGTACAGGCTGCAAGAGCCGTCACCCAGCTTGGCTATTGCGAAGTCGCCGTGTTCCAGCATCTTCCCATCGGCAATGGCAAACTCATCGAGCAGCATTTCCGCCAGCTGTCCTGTTGAGCAGTCGGGGGAGTATGCCATTCCGAGTTCGTCTGCTATGCGGCGCATCTGTGTGCCGTCATCGTCATAGATGCTGTAGACCTTGATGTCGTCAGGTCCGTTGATTACGACTGCATACTGTCGTGAGATTGCGATGTGTTTCTGTGTCATAAGCTTTGTTTTGCAGGTTCGCGAAAATCACAGCCGGCGGTGTGTTGTGCCGTATCTGGTCAGCAGGTCAGCGCTGCCGTCGCGGTATTGGGTGTAGATGTATTCGCCTTGCCATCTCGCGGAAACGATGCCTCCGCCGCTTGCTCTGCCAGTATAGTAGTGTGCGTCACCTCCGTTTGCGCTGCATACCATTATGCGACCGTCCACCAGTGTGACGACGATGTATTCTTCATTCATGTCTGCGAGAACTGCGGGTGTCGAGCAGATTATCGGGTACAGCCATCCTTGGTACTGGTCGCGGACGACAACTTTGCCGTTCTCTACTCTTGCGAATTTTTGTGTACTCATGTTGTTGTTATTTGTGTTGGTTGAACTTGTAGACGCTGATGACAACAAGCCGGACCATGACGATTTTGATGATTTGCGGCTCGATGACGAGCGGCTGCCGTCGTCATAGTCATCGTCTCTGCTCTTTTTGCCGGAGCGTTTCTTTTTGCTCTTGCTTCCGAACCATGCGGCATGGTATTTCGGGAAGCAAACCTTCGGTGGGTGCAGCAGTATTAAGGAGAGTATCAGGCATACCAGCCATATCACGACTCTGAACAGCCACCATGGGAACAATAGAAGGTTCTTGACTACTTTGTCTGGTTGTATCATATCTTTGTCTTTTTTGGTTATGTTCGTTGTTTGCTATTTATCCATATCAAACTTGCCTCATTTTCTAATTGACGTAGTGTTAAAAATTTCTGGCAAGATCATTTTTCAGTGAGTTTGATGGAGTTGCAGATTGTCTGCCATATCGCAATAGCGTGGATTAGCCTCGAGGCACAGGGTATCGACGTTTATGGTTCAGGCAAACGGCATATACCGACTCGTCTGATTGACATACCCAATCAATTTTGCCAAAGCAGCGAGCATACGCCTCGAAGCCAATCCTGCTGCTATCTTATTGCCAATATGACTATCACGGCAATGAGGATTATGATGAGTACATACAACCACCAGTTGCGGCGTTTTTTCTTCTTTCTTACAGGCGGAACGTATCCGTTCAGGTATTTCAGGCTGAATCCCGCCTCGCCGGTTTCATGCGACTTGTCTATTTTCGCGACTTCGATGCCAAAGTTTGCCGCTGCGGAGATGATGCGTTCAAGGCTTGACTTTGACCAAATTTGGCTCATGGCAATTTCTTGTCCGTCCCCTGTGTGCAGCGTCTC
>CAKUKR010000151.1 GCA_934663645.1 uncultured Muribaculaceae bacterium
CTTTCGATCCTTGAGGTGAAGGGCGACAATGAGGGCGACATCGAAAGCGGCGTTACCTCCAAAATCACGCTTAAGGTGCACAATGACGGCGGCGAGTTTTACGGGCCTGTTCAGTTGCGCCTCTTCATCAATGGCAAAGACCGTGTTTTCGGGAAACATGATTTTCCCGAAGGAACGAAGAACGCGGTATGGCTCGCGCTTCCGGCGAATGCAGACACAGAGGTCACGTTTGATTTGGGCGACAGCTTCAACCTCCCCGGACATGACGACTATGTGGTGCGTCTGTGGGGCAACGAGGGTCTGTTGAGCGATCAGAACCGTCCCATTTCGTTTAAGAACCTTGCTTCGCTTTCTGGCGTAAAGATTGTCGGCCCGGCTCTGCCTCCAGTCGTGGAACTTGTTGACGGCATGATCATCACTACCATGGTAGACGGCAAAGTGCCGATGAACGATGTCGGCCTGAAGATTTGCCTCGACAACGACGGCGGCGAGTGGACAGGCAGTCTGCGTGCATCTGTCGACGACCCGGAAGAATGGTCGGGAACCCCGTTAGGTTATGTGACGTTTGACCCTGTGACGATACCAGCTGAGACCCAGGAGCTGTGGCTCACTCTCACTGGCGGCGAGCTTCCTGCCGCATGCCAGCCTGGCAAGACATACGAGCTCACTATCTATGACCCGGTGGAGGACGAAGCCATGATCCCTTCCACATACATGTCGCTCGAGTTCACTGCCGGCGAGGCTGTCGAGAAGGTGCCGGCCCTTTCGCTGGACGACCTGACTTTCGAGCCTGAAACAATTCTGGCTGGCAAACCTGCGGTTGTCCAGTTCCACTTATCCAACTCCGGGTATGCCTACAATGGCCAAATGAGCTTCACGGTGAGCCGTGGCGGGGAGGTGATGCATACCTCTGCCAAGCAAAGCACAAGCGTTGGCCGCGATGAAGAGGCTGTAGTCGAATTTACCGAAACATTCGAGCTGCCGACCGCTTCCGATTATGTAGTGACGCTCCTCGACAACGAAGGCAAGGAAATAGGCAAGCGCGAGAACATAACGTTCACTGCTGACGAGCCGGCACTCTCGCTGACTGAAGCCACCTCCCTGCCCGCAACCGTAAATTGCAATGAGGACACCGAGTACACATTCGGTGTGAAGAACACTGGCTTCCGCTTTGACTCTTCATTGCGCTTTGTGATACTCCTGAGCGATGAAGTGAAATACGCTTCAGAGCCTCAGCCGCTGGCACTCGCTCGCGGCGAAGAGGGTCTGGTGAATTTCAAGGCGACAGTGAACATCCCCGACGGCGACAACTATCTGGTGCGGCTGCTCACTGCTGACGATGTGACTGTAGGCGAACGTAATGTCAGCATAACGGGGTATGTCGGCATAGATTCGATACTTTTCGACAATGATGCCCCCGTACGCTTCTTCAACCTGCAGGGCATTGAGATTACAGCTCCGGAAAAGGGACAGACTGTAATCATTGTAAAGGGTTCAAAATCAATTAAAGCAATAATCTAATCGACTAAACATGAGACTATCCTATAAATGCATACTTGCAGCGGCCTCGGCCGCAATGTTACCGGGTGTCCTGACGGCGCAGGATAAGCAGACTCGCGAACTGAAACGGATCAACGCCCCCGAGGATCGTCCGGCATACGTATGCCGCAAGGCTCCAGGCAGTGCGTCCTATCAGACTCAACTCGTGGGCTTCCTCTACTATGCCGAATCGTGGAACGACCCCGAACTGCAAACCACCCCCATGGGCATCTACACCATTGACGCGACTCCTGGCTCTATGCCGCAGCCATTTGCCCGGATCGGTGTGATGAACTCGCATTGCAACGGAGGTGCGGTCATGGCTGGCGACACTTTCTGGTATATCTGGCGACAGACTGACCAAACGGGCACTACCGGCATCGACATCTCTCAGCTCTATTCATACAATGTGACGACCGGCAGTTTCGAGAACCATGGGGTTGTGTCCTCGGAGCTCGCTTCCACTTCTGACCATGCGTG
>CAKUKR010000152.1 GCA_934663645.1 uncultured Muribaculaceae bacterium
ATACGGTCAAGATGCCGTTGTCTTCATCGACGGCTGCCACTGTGAGTATATGGAGCGAAAAAGCAAAGGCAAGTTTGCCACGAAGCAAGAGTGTGAAGTAGACCAAAGACTTGACATGTCAGACACTGCTGAATATTACATGCAGGTCTGCCGCGCATTCGACCTCCAAGTCCCATTCTTTGACGGAAGCGATGAGAATAAAGAGGCGATGAAGGAACACTTCCGATATGTGAATGAGGTGGTCAATAAGCGCGTACCAGACCAAGATGAAGCGCGAAGACGTGTTGAAACAACCCTCGTTGCGGCTTCCGGATATAATCGGTATTGTAACAGAGGACAACTCTACGGCAGCAGCTTCGCGTGGGATTGAGAAGAACATTGATAATCACATAAACCAAAATCGAAATGTACTACGGTCTAAACTTCGGTCAAAACAAACGCATAGTAGAAGTTATGGCTAATGAGGTCGGACTAATACTGAGCACGACCTCGAGATGCCAAACGGCAGCTGCCGCCAAGGGTGGCGGTGGCGCAAATTCCAACGTGAAAACAATGGCAATCCTGACAGGCGAACTCCTGCGAAACGACGACCACGCAGGCGGGGACAGCACGGCCAATGATCAAAAGCAAGAGTATCTGAGGAAGGATTTGAGACGGCGTCATTTCACAAGATACCTTGTCAAAGGGCATTGTGAGGGGGACGAGAATTCATACCTGATATACAACATATCCAGGCAGACTGCGCTGTATCTGGGTCATAAACACTGTCAAGAAGCCATTGTTTTCATCGACGGCAGCCATTGTGAGTATCTGGTGCGAAATGGCGACGGAGAGTATGTCATGACGCAAGAGCGTGAAATGGACAAAAGGCTCGACATGTCAGACGCTGCTGAATATTTCACGCAGGTCAGCCGTGCGTTTGACCTCCAAGTCCCATTCTTTGACGGAAGCGATGAGAACAGAAGGGAAATGGAGGCGAGCAGCCGATATGTGAATGAGATGATCAATAAGCGCATGAAGGAGTTGTTGTTTGAAGAAGTCCTTAATTTCAACTCTGTGATTTCAAGCGGCAATGCTTTGGATGATAGCAGCATATACAGAATGTTGCGTTGGTTGAACAGCAAGGACTGCGCTTTCATCACCGGCTTTGCGGATAGTCCGAAAGATAACATGATCGAAAACGGAGAGAAGGACCGGTTCGTAACTGCGCAGCTCCTCGTATATGGATATGCAGTTGTCAAGATCAAAGGCCGCAGCTCTGGGGACAAGGCTGAAGAGAACTCCGAAATCGGTTATTTTGTGGTCAATTGGAAAGAAGGAGGTGCTTTCTTGGAGAACATACTTCGCACATCAGACTATTTCGGCCTCGGCCCGGTATATTACAAGGAAGCCTGGGCAACAGAAGCGCGTCTCATCGACACCCAAGACAAAGGAGAAGGGCGTGTGTCGGAGACCGGCTCTGCTCATAATTCTATGGCGGATACGGCAGGCAAGGCACTCTCGTTCATAACGACTGATGCAGAGAAGGCATCTGACAGCGAGGCCGCAAAGGGCGGCATTGCTATGGAGGGAGGCGCAAATGACGAGTATGTGCAGATGCGCAAGGAGCAGTTGGGTGAAGCAGCCGAATTTTGGAGAAGCATAGTGTATGATAGAATGCAAAGAATAGAGGATATGGAGATGAGGTCTCGATATGTAATGCATTCGGCTCTTAGAAGATATAAAGAGCGGCATCCGTCCAAGTAATTCATGTTGTTGCCCATCTGACGCGGCACGCCGTGTCCCTACCCAGTTGCGCAAAAAAGGGGGGAGCATCTGGCTTATGCACCCCCTGTACCCGGAGCCGGGATCGAACCGGCACGGATTGCTCCATTGGTGTTTGAGACCAACGCGTCTACCGATTCCGCCATCCGGGCGTTTGTGACGGCAAAGTTAGACAAATTCCGCGTAACCTGCAAATTTATTTTCATTGCG
>CAKUKR010000153.1 GCA_934663645.1 uncultured Muribaculaceae bacterium
TCGCCACCGCATATAGTTACTGCAAAATTAGACAATTCCGCTCGCATACGCAAATAAAATCCGCCGCTTTGGCTCGAAATTTATTCCGAGCCTCGCCGCGCATGATTTGCTACACTCTGTGCGCCCGGCCGTCCCTGACGCTCGTTTGCCGCTGCGGGAGTTGCTGCGGCATGCTTTCGGGTGTGTAAGGTGTAAATATGAGTGAATTTTCTATCGTTATGGGTGTGTGTTGGTGTAAATGACGTTAAATGGAAAAATTTTCGGGTGTTGTATAGCAGTGTTTTTCGAGATTAGTTGTTACCTTTGCATAGAGTTTTTCATGGTATTAGATTTTAAGGTTAACACAAGGGATTGGTTGTCGCGATGACAATCAATTTTTTTTGTGCCCTGTTTTTTCTCCGGGTTTCAGCAGTGACAGCCATGACGGCCCAATGTTGCGGTCACTCGCCGAGCAGGTCAGGGCGGAGGCGGCGTGTGCGCTCAAGGGCCTGTTCATACCGCCATTCCTCGATTTTCGCCTGGTGGCCGCTCAGCAGTATGTCCGGCACGCGCCACCCCTTGTATTCCGCCGGGCGGGTGTATACCGGAGGTGCGAGCAGGTTGTCCTGGAACGAGTCGGAAAGAGCCGACTGCTCGTCGCCGATAACGCCGGGGATGATGCGCACCACAGCGTCGGCGATGATAGCCGCTGGCAGTTCGCCGCCAGTCAGCACGTAGTCGCCCACGGAAATTTCGCGTGTCACGAAATGCTCGCGTATGCGGTAGTCTATCCCCTTGTAGTGTCCGCAGAGTATGATGATGTTCTCGAGCATCGACAGTGCATTTGCCATCGGCTGGTCGAAGGTCTCGCCATCGGGCGAGGTGAAAATGACCTCGTCGTAGTCCCTCTCGGCTTTCAGCGCGGATATGCACGCATCCACTGGCTGTATCTGCATCACCATGCCCGCTTCGCCGCCGAATGGGTAGTCGTCCACCTTGCGGTGCTTGTTGGTCGTGTAGTCGCGCAGGTTGTGGACGTGTATCTCGGCGAGCCCCTTGTCTTGCGCTCGCTTCAGTATGGAGCAGTTAAGTGGGGACTCGAGCATCTCGGGGAGGACTGTCAGTATGTCGATTCGCATTTGCAATGTCTTGATGTTTAACAAAATGCGCACATCATTGGGGAGTGTGCGCTGCTTTTAGTGACTGCAAAGGTAATCGTTTGCTGCGAGATTGCCGAACTAAGAGTGTTAAATCACAGACGGCAGCCGTGAAAGGGCAGAGGCCGTGTATCTGGACTGGGCGAGGTGAAACGCCAGCGCAAGGATTTAAGCCCTGCACGGCGTGCAGAGAAAACCAGCCGTCTGAAAGCCAGGGCATTGCCTTATCATGACATCAGCTGCTGCTGCCTCTCCCTCGACGATATGTAAGCTGCCCGAAGGGCGTTATTCGTGGCAGTGTGCAGATCGATGCCGTGGCTTTCTGCACAGATACGGCAAGTAGCAAACGGCGAGCAGCAGCGATGTGAAGGTCGATGAAAACTCCAGCCATGAGAAGTCCGGGACAAGCATTGCTATGCCGCATACGGCACGTCCCAAGAATACGATGACGATAGTCGCCATGGCAGTGGTTTGCAGCGGCAGCTTCGGAATGGCCTTGAGTGCAGACAGCCCGTACAGCGCGACGGCGAAGAATGCCAAGGCAATGGCAACTGTGATAGCGTAGGGTAGAAACGCCCCGTGCTGCGCGATATTGCGCATCATGTCGTCGATGCCGTAAATGGCGAAAATCTTGTCAAGGGAAGCCAGGCACAGCAAGTGCCCAAGGCCGATGAGGATATTCAGCGTAACCCCGATTTTGATCATCAGTTTCATGTCCGTGTGCCGTTTGTAGGCTGCAAAATTAGTGATTTATTATGGTCTGGCAAAATTGTGTGTTGAATGTTTTTT
>CAKUKR010000154.1 GCA_934663645.1 uncultured Muribaculaceae bacterium
GTGACGGCGACCGCCAAGAACGCCGCGACATCATTCGAGCAGCTCGCACAGGCATTGCCCGAGGTCGCGTCAAAATGGCAAATCACAGCCGTAGCGGGCTTCCGGCTCACAGACAACGTCCTGCCGTTCAAAAGACAAATCAGAGAGTTTGGATATGTATGCCGACCTAACGACGCTGTCGTCCAGCTCATTTCTGCGTCCCACGGACATACGCGCATATTCCTCCTCTTTCTCGATGCCGAGGAAACGCCGTCCGCACAGGTTCGCAGCAATTCCGGTCGTAGAAGAGCCGGCAAACGGATCGAGTATCCAGTCGCCCTCGTTCGTGCTTGCCAACACTATGCGAGCGAGCAATGCAAGCGGCTTCTGCGTGGGGTGCTTTCCACAAGACTTCTCCCACCGCGCTATCGCAGGAAGCCGCCACACGTCGGTCATCTGCCGACCGCCGTTTATGGACTTCATCAGCTCGTAGTTGTATTTGTGAGGGACTTTGGAGCATTTCCTCGCCCAAATGATGAACTCTGTGGAGTAGGTGAAGAAACGGCAGGAAATATTCGGCGGAGGGTTTGTCTTCGCCCATGTTATGACATTCAATATTCTGTAGCCAAGCTCGGTCAAAAGGCTGGCAATGGCAAAGATGTTGTGATGCGTGCCTGAAATCCATATTGTGCCGCTGTCCTTCAGTTTCGAGCGGCAGAGAGCAAGCCACCTGCGGTTAAACTCAATGATGTTTTCAGGCGTTCCGCCTTTGTCCCAATCCCCCTTGTCAACGCATACAATTTTTCCAGACTGGCAGCTGATGCCTCCGTTGGAAAGGAAATACGGTGGGTCTGCGAATATCATGTCAAACTTGAAGTCGAACTGCGGCAGCAATTCAAAGCAGTCCCCATGAAGGATGGTGAAGTCTCTGTTTGCAGACTTGTAGTATGGGACAATCATCATTGCTGCCGTTTTATGCGCGAAATGAATTCGCTTACATCGGAGAGGTTGTAGATACTCGGGATATGGGAATATGCCTCTTCGAGTTTGTTGCGTGCCGATTGCCAGCCAATGCCGTCTGTTATCCAAACAAACTCGAACCCTGGAACCGCGTTTATCTTCTGCGCAAGTTCCAAGTATGAGCGTGCCACCTCGTTCAGCTTTGATCCGCCGCTGGAATAGAAGTTCGTCTCAATCAGATATACCGAATCAACCATGCGGACAACAAAGTCAAACCGCTTCTTGTCTGTACCGAGAGCCATGGCTATTTCGGGGAACTCGGTGCAATACACTTCACTCTCAAACGGTATGCCGTTCTTCGAGAAAACACCTGCCACATAATCCTCCATCAGATGACCGCCTCGATTTTTCCGGGCGTTAGAGTCGAGACCGACCTCCACGCCAAACACATAATCGACCAAATTCTTGATCTGCTTTGAGCGAAACACCGCCAACAGCCCGGTCTGGTTCAAAAATTCGACAACAGCCTCAGGCGAACTCGAATAATCGCTTAGCGAATGTACGCAGCCACTTGCGTCAATCGCATTCTTGCAATCCTTCGCACGGACAGCAATCAATATTTCAAGTACAGAAAACGTCTTGGGGTTCTCACTCCATAAACGTCTGACAGCAGCATCGATGTCCTCTTGCCCTATCAGGTAATTGAGCTGATTGAGCCTCATTGAGATCTCGTCAACATTAGCAGCGACTTTGGAAAAATCGACATAATCGCCGAGAGTGAAGAGTGTTTCCTTCAGCGGTTTCATAAACTCGTCAAATCTTTTCTGCATAGCGAGCGGTATGTGTCATTAGAACAGGCTCTCTTCAGCACCTTGGTATCGGGTATAGTTCATTATCAGCAGTTCGGTCAGCACGCCGCGCTTGG
>CAKUKR010000155.1 GCA_934663645.1 uncultured Muribaculaceae bacterium
ATGATGCGTTCAAGGCTTGACTTTGACCAAATTTGGCTCATGGCAATTTCTTGTCCGTCCCCTGTGTGCAGCGTCTCTTCCGGCTTTGCGAAATAGAGGCTCATACGCTCATTATATGAGGCTGCTTCCTCTGCAGTCAGGAAGGCTTCCGGTACACCTCTGTCAGGACACAAGTCATTAGGGAACGCCTTACGCAAGTCTTCCAACGTGGCGTCGGGGTTCATCTCCATATAGGCATGAACTATGCCCAGCGCGGTTCGGTTCTGCGCCTTGCCGTACACTCGCACTTTGTTTGCTACCATACCGCTGATTTTCAGGGCGGCTTTTGGTACAGGCACGCCGAGCGATTTCGCGGTCTTGAGTACGCCATGGGCGGTTGTCGCGCCTTTCTTCAGGGCAACCTTTGCCTTATCCGCTTTGTCGCGGATGCTTTTGTTTCCAGATTCGGATTTATTTATGCTTTCAGCCATAACTTTGATAGTGTTGTCGTTTTGTGGTTGCTGCCGGAAATCGAGGTTGTGGTTTCGGCGGCGTGACTTGTGAGTGCAAAGTTATTACACACATTCCAAACTACCCCCCGAAAAGTTAAATTACCACAAAGGGTTGATTGTATTGGCGATTTCCTGTTGTATAACATAAAATTGGGAGGAGAGAATGGGCGGGGTGACCTAATTACAGGCGTCGCGAATACAAGCATACAACCGCTGCTCACCTGCATCAGAACCGAATGGGCGGTGCTGTGCGCTAATAGACGGCGCATATTTCTATAATAAGGTGATAACCGGGCAAAGTCCCCGCGAAGAGCCGTGCAGAATGTCTGTTTAAGAGCAGGACTGTCCGATAGTATCAGTTTTTTGTATTAACTTTGTCAGCAATATACGCTGGCCTTGTGCAGACATGCCGGCACCATGAAAATACTCTTTTGAAGAAGCATAAGTTATGAATGAGAACAAGTTCGATTTCAGCGACATAGCCCCATACGACGACAAGGTGTTCCATGAGAAGATGGAGCAGCTGGTCCGGGAACCTGGTTTCCTCCATGCGGTCAACTACACCATGCCCAAGGAGGATGTGCCGGTACTCATAGATGAGTTGCTGCGCATCAACACCAAGTACGATTTCCAGCAACACGTCATGTTTCCGTTTCTGGAGATGCTCGCCAAAAAGACTACTTCAGGCATATCCATGGGAGGCATCAAATACCTCAACCCCTCGCTCAACTACACATTCATAACCAACCACCGGGACATAGTCCTCGATGCCTCGTTCCTCAACCTCGCCTTCTTGCGGCACGGCATCCCCTCCTCGGAGATTGCCATAGGCAACAACCTGCTTATTTACGACTGGATTACAGACCTGGTGCGTCTGAACAAAAGTTTCATCGTAAAACGCAACACTGGCCTGCGAGAAGGCCTTGAAGCTGCCAAGAAACTTTCAGCCTATATCCACTACACCATTTTGGACAAGCACGAGTCCGTATGGATAGCGCAGCGAGAAGGCCGAGCCAAGGACAGCAGCGACCATACACAGGAGTCGCTCGTCAAGATGCTCTCGATCGGCGGCCAGGGCTCGTTTATAGAGAAAGTCAAAGAGATAAACCTGATGCCGATAGCCATTTCATACGAATATGACCCCAATGACTACCTGAAAGCCAAGGAGTTCCTGATGCGCCAGCGAGACCCGGCATTCAAAAAGTCGCAGCGTGACGACTTGTTTTCCATGGAAACGGGGCTTCTGCAATTCAAGGGGAAGGT
>CAKUKR010000156.1 GCA_934663645.1 uncultured Muribaculaceae bacterium
TGTGTGTCAGAACCCGGTGTAATTCAGCGGGGTGAGGGCAAGGAGCTGCTGTTTCACCTCATCGCGCACGTTGAGCGAGTTGATAAATTCGGCGAGGCTCTCCTGTGTCACCTCGCTGTTTACGCGCGTCAATGCTTTCAGCGCCTCGTAGGGCTTTTCGTACCCCTCGCGGCGCAGGACGGTCTGTATGGCTTCGGCCAGCACGTTCCAGCGGCGCCCCAGGTCGTCATGTATCGCCTCGCGGTTGATGAGCAGCTTGTCGAGGCCTTTCAGTGTCGAGGCGAAGGCGATGACGGAGTGTCCCATCGGCACGCCCACGTTGCGCAGCACTGTCGAGTCGGTCAGGTCGCGCTGCAGACGCGACACCGGCAGCTTCTGCGACAGGTGCGCGTATATGGCGTTGGCGATGCCCAGGTTGCCCTCCGAGTTCTCATAGTCTATCGGGTTGACCTTGTGCGGCATTGCAGAGCTGCCGACCTCGCCAGCCTTGATCTTCTGCTTGAAATAGTCCATGGATATGTACATCCAGAAGTCGCGATCCAGGTCGAGGACTATGGTGTTGATGCGGCGCAGCGCGTCAAACAGTGCCGCCATGTTGTCATAGTTGGAAATCTGCGTGGTCACTTCCTCGCGCTCGATGCCGAGGCTCTCGCGCAGGAAGCGGTTGCCGAATGCCGGCCAGTCGATGCCGGGGTATGCCACGTGGTGAGCGTTCATGTTGCCGGTCGCGCCGCCGAACTTGCCGCTTATCTTCACGCCTCGCAGCGCGTCAATCTGCTGGCGCAGGCGGTATACGTACACATTTATCTCCTTGCCAAGGCGCGTCGGCGTGGCGGGCTGCCCATGGGTGCGTGCCAGCATAGGCACGTCTGCCCATTCCTCTGCCAGCGAGGCGAGGCGCGACACTAGCTGCTCGAGCAGCGGACAGTACACTTCGTTCAGCGCGTCCTTTATCGACATGGGTACGGCGGTGTTGTTGATGTCCTGAGAGGTCAGCCCGAAGTGGATGAACTCCTTGTATGCCTGAAGCCCGAGCGTGTCGAAGCGGCTTTTCAGGAAGTACTCGACGGCTTTCACGTCGTGGTTGGTGACGCTTTCCGTTGCCTTGATTTCGAGCGCGTCGTCGGTTGAGAACTCTTCGTAGACGCGGCGCAGCTGGGCAAACGTGGATGCGTCAATGCCGGACAGCTCCTTCAGCCCCGCCTGGCAAAGGGCGATGAAGTATTCCACTTCGACCTTTACGCGGTAGTGTATCAGCCCGAACTCGGAGAAATACTTGTCCAGTCCCTCGCATTTCGACCGGTAGCGTCCATCTATCGGCGAAATCGCCGTGAGTGTAGATAATTCCATAATATGTTATGTGTTAGTGCATTACGGCGATTTGCCGTGGCTGCACAAATTTTTTCCACACAAAATTAGCAAAAAAATTTGGAGGTGTAAAATGAATGTAGTAACTTTGCACTCGCAAACGGGGCGCTTAGCTCAGCTGGTTTAGAGCGTCTGCCTTACAAGCAGAGGGTCGGGGGTTCGAATCCCTCAGCGCCCACCCCGATTTTGATGAATTTCCAGTTTTGGGAATTTTTGAAGTTTGACTTTTGTTGATCGGGCGCTTAGCTCAGCTGGTTTAGAGCGTCTGCCTTACAAGCAGAGGGTCGGGGGTTCGAATCCCTCAGCGCCCACC
>CAKUKR010000157.1 GCA_934663645.1 uncultured Muribaculaceae bacterium
TGCCCCCACGCTGCCATACGCCCCTTCGTATTGGACGAGGCTGAAATGGCGAAATCCCCCTTTGCCGACGGAGATACCATCCCCGCTATCGGCAAGCAGTTCGCCGGCATGCGCTACCGCCAGCAGGTTAATGTGCTCGACTGCCTCGGCTGCGGCAACTGCGCGGACGTTTGCCCTGGCAAGCGCGGCGAAAAAGCCCTATCGATGCACCACATCGAGGAGGAATACGGCGTGCAGAAATACTGGGACTACTGCTTCGACAACGTCCGGAGCAAGCAGTCGCTCGTTGACACGACGCTCAATGTGAAGAACAGCCAGTTTGCGACACCCCTCTTCGAGTATTCCGGCGCATGCTCCGGCTGCGGCGAGACTCCGTATGTGAAACTCCTCACGCAGCTCTTCGGCGACCGTCAGGTGGTTGCCAACGCTACCGGCTGCTCGTCGATATATTCCGGCTCTGTACCCTCGACCCCCTATTGCACTGACGAGAAGGGTCACGGCCCGGCATGGGCAAACTCCCTGTTCGAAGACTTCTGCGAGTACGGTCTGGGCATGCACGTCGCCTACCGCAAGCTGCGAGAGCGCGTCGTTGACCTGCTCTCTGGCGCAGAGGGTAATTCTTCCGCAACGCCCGAGTTCAAGGCTATGGCTCGCGAGTGGCTTGACAATCGCGAGGATGCTGCCGCTTCACGCACAGCCGGCGAGAAAATAACCGGATACATCAAGGCAAACGGCCTCGAGGGTGACGGCTACTATCACTCGCTGCTCAACCTGTCGCACTACTTCTCCAAGCGCAGCCAGTGGATCATCGGCGGTGACGGCGCAAGCTACGACATCGGCTACGGCGGCCTCGACCATGTGATTGCCTCCGGCGAGAATGTCAACATACTTGTGCTCGACACCGAGGTGTATTCCAACACCGGCGGCCAGTCGTCCAAGGCAACGCCAATAGGCGCAATCGCCAAGTTTGCCGCTTCCGGCAAGCGCATACGCAAGAAAGACCTCGGCCTCATGGCGACCACATACGGATATGTCTATGTGGCACAGGTAGCCATGGGCGCGGACAACGCGCAGACGCTTAAGGCGATACGCGAAGCCGAGGCGTATGACGGTCCCTCGCTGGTGATAGCATACGCCCCCTGTATCAACCACGGCCTGAAAGCCGGCATGGGCAAGAGCCAGGCAGAGGAGATGCTCGCCGTCGAGTGCGGCTACTGGCATCTGTGGCGTTACAACCCCGCTGCCGAGGCTGAAGGCAAGAACCCCTTCTCTCTCGACAGCAAAGAACCAGACTGGAGCAAGTTTGCCTCGTTCCTCAAAGGGGAGGTACGCTTCGCCTCGCTCGCCAAGCTGTACCCCGCAGAGGCCGACGAACTCTTCCGCGCAGCCGAGGACAACGCCCGGTGGCGGTACAACAACTACAAACGCCTCTCGCAGCAGAACTGGGGCATCGACCCCGAGCTGACGCCAGCCGAGACCGCGTTGCGCAAAGACTGACGCTGATTTCTCCAAATACCGCGAGGGTGCGCCACACATCGTGCGCACCCTCGCAACGAACTTTTTCCGCGAAAGCGGTGTTGGTATTTTGACAAGGCGGAAATTATTGCTAATTTTGCATTGTCAAATGGGGTCAGGTTTCCCCCTCAAAGAAATACTTCGGGGCGAAAGCAACGATTTTAG